>CBEUNK010000052.1:0-17373 GCA_965544455.1 uncultured Thiogranum sp. | reverse complement strand
CAGTTGTTTTTTCATTGGTCGTTACCCCGTCACCCGATCCGGAACCGGCTTGGTCGGATCGATTTTGGTATAGATCGGCATAAGTAAAAAGAATGCGAAATACACAGCCGTGCCCACCTGCGCCATCAGTGTCTTGGTATCCGTGGGCGCCTGGGTACCGAGGTAACCGAGCACGAAGAAGGCCACGACGAACAGCGCCAGCATGAACTTGTAGATCGGCCCGCGGTAGCGGATGGATTTAACCGGGCTTCTGTCCAGCCAGGGAAGGAAGAACAGAATCACCACCGCGGCACCCATGACGATGACCCCGAGGAATTTCGAACTCAGCGGCCCGATATCAAAGGTAACGGCACGCAACATCGCGTAGTACGGCGTGAAATACCAGACCGGCGCGATATGCTCCGGCGTCTTCAACGGATTGGCCGGCTCGAAGTTCGGCGCTTCCAGGAAGTAACCGCCGCCGCCCGGCACAAAGAACACCACGAAGGAGAAGAACATCAGGAAGACCACGACACCGACAATATCCTTCACCGTGTAATAGGGGTGGAAAGGAATGCCATCTTTGGGAATGCCGTTTTCGTCCTTGTTTTTCTTGATCTCGACACCGTCGGGGTTATTGGAGCCGACTTCGTGCAGGGCCAGGATGTGCACCACCACCAGTACCAGCAGGACCAGTGGTACGGCGATTACATGCAACGCAAAGAAACGGTTCAGGGTGACGTCGGAGATCACGTAGTCACCGCGGATCCACAGAGACAGGTCGTCGCCAATGCCGGGAATGGCACCGAACAGCGATACGATAACCTGCGCCCCCCAATAGGACATCTGCCCCCAGGGCAGCAGGTAGCCGAAGAAGGCTTCCGCCATCAACGCGAGGTAGATCATCATGCCAAACAGCCAGATGAGCTCGCGCGGCCCCTTGAAGGATCCGTACAGCAGTCCGCGGAACATATGCAGGTAGACTACGATGAAAAATGCGGAAGCGCCGGTGGAGTGCATGTAGCGGATCAGCCAGCCCCAGTCGACATCGCGCATGATGTACTCGACGGACGCGAACGCCTCGGTGGCGTCCGGCTTGTAGTTCATGGTGAGGAAAATCCCGGTAACGATCTGGATCACCAGCACCAGCAGGGCCAGCGAACCGAAGAAGTACCAGAAGTTGAAGTTCTTGGGCGCGTAGTATTTGGCGAGGTGCTCGTCCCACATCTTGGTCATGGGGAAGCGGGCATCAATCCAGTCGCGCAGGCTAATCAGCATACCCATCAGGCCGCTCCTTCATCGTCGACACCGACCAGAACCAGCGATTCGCTGATGTACTTGTGCGGTGGCACTTCGAGATTAATTGGTGCTGGAACACCCTGGAACACGCGACCGGCCAGATCGAACTTGGACCCGTGGCAGGGACAGAAAAAGCCGCCCTTCCAATCCGGATCATAGGGCTGAGGCAGCGCCTCCGGCACGAAACTCGGTGAACAACCCAGGTGGGTGCAGATACCGACCGCTACCAGCACCTCCGGCTTGATGGAGCGTGTGGCGTTCTGGCAGTACGGTGGCTGTTGCGGTTCTTCGGAATTCGGATCACGCAGGCGGCCATCAATGGTCGGCAGGGCCTGCAGCATTTCCTCGGTACGCTTGACCATCCAGACCGGCTTGCCGCGCCACTGCACGCGAAGCATCTGCCCATCTTCCAGTTTGCTGATATCGGCTTCCACCGGGGCACCCGCCGCCTTGGCACGTTCACTGGGCATCCAGGACGCGACAAAGGGCACCGCTGTGTAGACGGCGCCAACACCACCTACCACGGTTGTCGCGGCTATCAGAAACCGGCGTTTACTGGTATCTACACCGTCGCCACTCATTACTGGTCTCCACACATAAAATCACCGGCGCTCATTTACTTACGTTCGCACCAACACCGATGAACATTAGAATATTCTGATATTCAAACCCATGTTTGAATAGCGGGCATAGCATGTCGGAACTGCCCGGATAGGTCAAGTAATCAAAGGGTAAAAGTCCGCCGATCGGGGCGATTATTCAAACAGGATTATCTATATCGATAAAAATATGTTGTATCCCGAACTGTTCGGCCAGGTGTTCGCCCAGCGCCTGCACGCCGTAACGCTCGGTCGCATGGTGACCGGCGGCAAAGTAATGAATGCCGTATTCGCGCGCAATATGCACGCTGGGCTCGGAAATCTCCCCGCTGATAAAGGCGTCCAGCCCGCGGCGGGCGGCGGCTTCCAGGTAGGTCTGGGCGGCGCCGGTACACCAGCCGACCGTTTTGATCAGTGCCGGGCCGGCGTCGACCAGTAACGGCTCGCGATTCAGCACGCCCAGGAGGTGCGCCGCCATTTCCCGTGCCGAAAGCGCCTCTCCGGGGTGTCCGAAACAGGCCAGGTCGGGACCCTCCCCGCAACCGAAGCGCCCTTCTTCCACCAGCCCCAGGCGCGCCGCGAGGCAGGCATTGTTGCCCAGCCCGGGGTGCGCATCGAGCGGCAGGTGATAGGCCAGCAGGCTGATGTTCCTGTCCAGCAGGGCCCGTACACGACGCTGCTTGATACCTGTCAGGGTCGGATCCTCGCCCTTCCAGAAATAACCGTGATGCACCAGCAACAGATCGGCCTGCTCCTCGACGGCCGCATCGATCAGGGCCTGGCAGGCGGTCACCCCGCTGACCACCCGGCCGACATCGGTGCGCCCTTCCACCTGCAGGCCATTCGGACAGTAGTCCCGGAACTGTCCGACATCCAGCAGTCGATCACAGTAGTCAACCAGTGATTGCAGACTTGCCACGCTGATTCCTCCGGGAGCTGGATACTGATTCGCCATCGGTGCCGCGTTTAGCGATAATCCCGCCTTCAACCCGGACCTGATTACCCCATGAATATACGTGATACCGTTTCATTTTTCCTGCAAGCCGCCACCGTCGGCATTGTTGCTGCCTTTTTACTGCTGCTGGTCAAGCCCGAGTGGTTCGAGTCCGGTCGTTCGGTTATCGAGGTGCGTGAAGCGCCGCAGCACAGTGCCGATAGCGCAACGGATCGGCCGGCTACGCCACCGGTCATTTCCTACGCAGATGCCGTGGAGCGGGCGGCGCCGGCCGTGGTGAACGTCTATACCACCAAGACCATTACCCGCAAGCGCCACCCGCTGCTGGATGACCCGCTGTTCAAGTATTTTTTCGGTGACCAGGTCGATACACCGCGTAAGCGTACCCAGACCAGCCTTGGCTCCGGTGTGATTATTTCACCGCAGGGGTACGTGCTGACCAACAATCACGTCATCACCGGCGCTGATGAAATCCAGGTGCTGCTACAGGACGGCCGCAGTACCCGCGCCGACGTGGTGGGTGTCGATAAGGACACCGACCTGGCAGTACTGCGCATCGGGCTGGACGACCTGCCGTCGGTGGCCATCGGCTCGACCGAAAACCTGCGCGTCGGCGATGTCGCACTGGCAATCGGCAACCCGTTCGGTGTCGGACAGACCGTAACGCTGGGTATTATCAGCGCCACCGGCCGCACCCACCTGGGTATCAACCGCTACGAGGATTTCGTCCAGACAGACGCCGCCATCAACCCCGGCAATTCCGGCGGCGCGCTGATCAATGCCTACGGCGAGCTGATCGGTATCAACACCGCCATCTACAGTCGTTCCGGTGGCTCGCAGGGTATCGGTTTCGCCATCCCCACCCACCTGGCCTCGAACGTCATGAAGCAGATTATCGAACGCGGTCACGTGGAACGCGGCTGGCTGGGGATCGAGGCCCAGGACCTGACGCCGCAACTGGCGGAAAGCTTCGGAGTGAAAGACACCCGCGGCATGCTGATCGCCGGCGTGCTGCGCAACGGACCGGCCGACCGGGCCGGCATTGAACCGGGCGATGTCGTGGAACGCATCGACGGCCGGGATGTCGACAGCGCGCGTGCCGCCATGAGCCGCATCGCCCAGGCCGGACCGGGTGTCGAACTGGAAATTGAAGGTGTGCGCGATGGGAGTCGGCTGGACGTCCGTGTCACCACGGGCCGGCGGCCGGAATCCGAGTAAACGCCGTCAGTTGCCCTGCTGTTTCTTTTTGGCGATATAGTCGTCCAGCTGTTTGCCGGTTACCGGGCCGACCTGGCGAGCGACCGGTGAACCGTCCGGCGCAATAATATAAGTTGTCGGCAGGCCGGGTACGGGGCCCAGCGGCGTCGCGGGTAACGGCTCGGAACGCAGCACCGGGTAGCTGATCAGGAACGAGTCGACAAAAGTCTCCAGTTGCTTCTGGCCGATGTCCTCGAAATTGATACCGATCACCACGGCGTCGACATCCTTGTGGCGATCGTGGAAGTCCACCAGGTCGGGAATCTCTTCCTGGCAGGGCGGACACCAGGTCGCCCAGTAGTTGACTACCACCCATTTGCCCTTGTAGTCGGCCAGTGAGTGATTTTTACCGTTGAGATCGGGAAGGCTGTAATCGACGGGTTCGGCGAACGCGCCACCGGCCGCCAACACGGACATCACAATAATCGTCAACCATCGCATAACAGCTATTCCCTCTACTCTCAGTTGGTTATCGGCAGCGCCAGGTTCTAAACTAGTCACTAGGACTCAGCGGCACGGGCATTTGTTCCCTTAATCAGGATGCAGGTATGACCACAGTAACCCAGGAAGATTTCATTCAGTCGATCCAGAACGCGCTGCAATACATTTCCTATTATCACCCGATCGACTTCGTTCAGGCGATGCATCAGGCCTATAAAAAGGAACAATCCCCGGCCGCGCGCGACGCCATCGCCCAGATCCTGATCAATTCACGCCTGTGCGCCGAGGGCCACCGGCCGATCTGTCAGGACACCGGCATTGTCACGGTCTTCCTCGACATCGGTATGCAGGTGCGCTGGGACAGTGCGCGGGGTGTCGAAGACATGGTCAACGAGGCGGTACGCCGGGCCTACCTGGACCCGGACAACCCGCTGCGCGCCTCGATTGTAGCCGACCCGGCCGGCAAGCGTATCAATACCGGCGACAATACACCGGCCGTGATCCATATGCGGGTAGTCCCTGGTGACACGGTCGCTGTTACCGTGGCGGCAAAGGGCGGCGGTTCGGAAAACAAGGCGCGGTTTGCCATTCTCAACCCGAGCGACGAGCTGGCGGACTGGGTGGTCGAACAGGTGCCCGGCATGGGCGCCGGCTGGTGTCCGCCGGGAATCCTGGGTATCGGCATCGGCGGCACCGCGGAAAAAGCGATGCTACTGGCCAAGCAGTCGCTGATGGCCCCCATCGACATTCAGGCACTGCAGGAACGCGGACCGGCCAACCGCGCCGAGGAACTGCGCCTGGAGATTCATGACCGCGTCAACCGGCTGGGTATCGGCGCCCAGGGGCTGGGCGGCCTCACCACGGTACTGGACGTCAAGATCATGGACTACCCGACCCACGCGGCTTCACTGCCGGTTGCTATCGTGCCCAACTGCGCCGCCACCCGGCACGTCCACTTCGAACTGGACGGCAGCGGTCCGGTGTTCCCGGAGCCGCCACCGCTCGATGCCTGGCCGGAGGTGCACTGGGAGGCCGGGCAATCCCGCCAGGTGAACCTTGATACGCTCGACGCCGACGCGATACAGGACTGGAAACCCGGTGAAACACTGTTACTCAGTGGCCGCCTGCTTACCGGCCGCGACGCCGCGCACAAACGCATCATCGACACGCTGAACCGTGGTGAACCGCTGCCGCAAGGCCTGGATTTCCATAACCGGTTTATCTACTACGTCGGACCGGTCGATCCTGTTGAGGGTGAAGCCGTGGGCCCTGCCGGACCGACGACGGCAACGCGCATGGACAAGTTCACCGACACCCTGCTGGAGAAAACCGGCCTGATCGGCATGATCGGCAAGGCCGAGCGCGGCCCGGCGGCGATCGACAGTATCCGTCGCCACCGCGCGGTGTACCTGATTGCCACCGGCGGCGCCGCCTACCTGGTATCCAAGGCGGTGCAATCGGCGCAGGTCATCGCCTACCCCGAACTGGGCATGGAGGCCGTCTACGAGTTCATCGTCCGGGACATGCCGGTCACCGTTGCCGTCGATGCCCGCGGGGAATCGATTCACGCCAGCGGTCCCGCCGAATGGCGACAGCGCATCGCCGGGATTCCGGTGCGTACGGAATAGTCCAGTTTGGCGCACCGCGACCGCTACTAACGGGAGGAAGATTGAATTCAGTCGGGTAGCGGCCGCATTTCCATTCTATAGCCCATGTAACATAATGATATTCTGGGAAATTCTGGCCTGCCCCGGTTAAATCGAGCGTATGGCACACGGCTTACAGTTAACCATTCCGGCCCAGGACCGCGAACGTACCGGCATCAAAATAAAACCGGGCGAAGTGCGGTCGTGGCTGGATAACCTGCCTTTTCTGGATTTGCAGCGCACCGCGTGGCTGGCACACGAACAGCTGCGCCTGATGAACCGGCAACGCCTGCCGGCAGGCGCCCGCCTGGAAATTCTGGGCTGTTTCCTCGGCACCTACCAGCGACTGGCCGACCAGGGTGAAAACTGGTCCGGCTCGAGGGCACACCCGGGGGCGGCAGGGGGAAACCGCGGCCAGGACGAGGAACTCCGGGCGCTGGTAAAACGTCTCGGCCAGGACATCGGCTTCGGTTACAAGATCGTCGTCCATGAGCTGGTGAACAAAAGCGGCGGTTTCATGGAGACCCGGAACCTGCCACTGGCCCTGCTGGGAGCCATTCAGACGCTGGGCCTGCAACTGGTCGACTGCTACGCCGGCTACCGGCCCGCCCCCCGCTCCCTGTGGAGCGAATGCCTGGCCATGTACGGCTATGCCTGGCAGAGCGGCCGGGAAAATTATTCAGCCGTGCTGCCCGGCTTCGGCGAACAGCAGATCGACGCCTGCTTCCGTGTGATTGCCCTGTTGCGGCTGGCCGACCCCTACCGCCTGCCGAGCGGCATGACACTGGCACTGCGGCACTACTTCAACAAACACCGGGACCTGTGCCGCATCCACAGCGAAGCACCGACCGATAAGAACTGCTTCCGTCTCAAGGAAGCTTTCCAGCAGACCGCCGATGACCAGGATCCCCACCTCTACCTGGAAATGGATGAATTGCTGGAACACATGGACGCCGATATCAGGAAGCTGGCGCAGTACCGGCAGTCGCAGGCCATCGGCCTGCCCGCCGAGATCCCGGCTCTCCCGCTGTTACGCAGCCTGCGCCAGACCTTCGATCACTGGCGCAATCACCCCACCCGCAACGCCGAACGCGAAGAAACACACGCCCGCATCGACCTGGTCAGCGGACTCAACGACGCCTACTGTATGATCAATCGCGGCCACTGGTTTGATCCCTCCCGTTTTCTGACACCGGGGGAGGAGAACACCATCGACCTCGGTGCACCCCCGGCGGCTGATAACGACACGCTGCAACAGTTGCCGACACTGTTTGGCTGTTCCACGATTAATCGCAGCCGCGGCGGCCTGGCCGTGCGCTACCGGGGACCGCAGTTACCGCATCCGCGGGTCGGCCAGTTGATTGCCCTGCGCCGGCCCGCACCCCGGTCCAACGCCGGCTGGGTGGTAGCCGTTTGCCGCTGGCTGGTGGAGTCGGAGGATACCGCGGGTTGTGACCTCGGCCTGCAGTACCTGGCACGCGAACCACGGGCGGTGGTCATCCGCGTGATCAGCGAAGAAGACGGCCTGGGCGGTGAATACCAGGCGGCCATCGCCGCCACCCAGAAACGCGGTGAACAGCGCGTGCAGACACTGATTACCCGTAGCGGCGAAATACGCGCCGGCAGCCGGGTAACGATTTACGAACAGGGCCATCAGCAGCCGTTCAGCTGCACGGAGCAACTGGAATCCGGTCCCGGTTTCGAACGCTTTATTTACGTCCCCGCCTGAACGACAAAAGGCCCCGCGGGGCCTTTTGCACAACGAACAGTCGGAAGATACCTACTGCAGATCGAGACTGCCACCCAGGTAGTTGCGATCCGATTCCTCGACAACACCGATGGACCAGGCACCACGCGTCTTCGCATGGTTGACCGCCATCTCGGCTTCGGCGGCCGTGGGATTACGGTTAATGCTGAAGTCCTGCCCCGGGTAAATCAGGTCAGCATCCTTGATCTGGTCACGGTTGGACTTGTAGATCAGGGGCCACTGGTAAGGGTTGTCATAGATCTCCTGCTTGCCGGCAATTGACCACAGGTTGTCACCGCGAACCACCTGGTACTGGATGTTGGCGGTCTGCAGCTCGGTCAGCAGCGGCGTCAGCAGGTCGTACGCCTTGCGGCCTTCGGCGTTACCGATCGCCTTGCCCGCTTCGGACAGGGTGCTCTGCTGCGCAGCTGTCAGGCCCGAGGCACTGCTGGCGTTCGTGTACATGACCTTGGCTTTTTCCAGGTAGTACTGGTTGACGGCCATTTCAGCCTGGTTGCGGGCCTTGTTGGCCAGCTTGATGGCGAGCTCCTTGTGACCCGCTTCCTTGGGAACAAGCGCCGCTTCACTTTCAGCCTGCTTGAGAATCTTTTCGGTGTCGCGCCAGATCCAGTTAACAGACTTGGCCTTGGCAATGGCGGCCTTCGCGCCATCGATAGCCTGGTTCACGTCCGCCATTTCATCGTGGACCGGTGCGGGCGGAGTCGATGTACAACCCACGACCAAACCCAGTACCAGAACAACAGGAACCAGTTGCTTGCCAAAAATCGTTCTTTTCATGAAAGTCACTCCGCTAGTGGTTGTTCCGTGAAGACTTTTTGTGTCTTTTGAGAGCCACCCGAAACTAACATCCGATTCCATCGGGTGTCAAGCAAGGGGGCAGCCGGGCGATTTCCCGACTTCAAAACCGAAAGACGCAACAAGTCGAAAAAAAATTCCTTCATCAGCGCCAACCTTCTGGTCAACATGCCGGTATTCAGGGGGAATCGGCCCGCTGCGCGGCTTCACGTGCCTGGATGGCCTCATCCCTGGCTAATGCCGCACTTTCCCGGGCCCGGCGGAAATGCCGCTGGTTGAGCATTTCCTCGGCTGATTTAAGCAGTGCCTCGGCCTTCTGGTAGTTCTCCGGTGCGCTCTGTTCCGCACCGGCAACGCGCGCCGCCTCAATGGCTTGCCGGGCTTCGCTCATTTCCTGGACCGGTGCTGATCCACAGGCCGCCAGCAACCCGAACAGCATTATCCCTGTAAACCGTCCGATGGACCGGACCACAGTGACCAGGCAAGCTTTCGACAAACACAAATCGGCTGGGTGCATACGTTATGCGACTGATGACTCCAGGGGACACGCTAGCACTGCCACCGGGGAGGGTCAAGAAAGCGTCCACCGTGCTGCATGGACGCACACCGGCGGATAGCGGACAATAGCCCGCCCGAATACCCGCCGGTTCCCAGGAGCAGAGCCATGAGCCAAACCGTCATTTACCACAACCCGCGCTGCAGCAAATCCCGGCAGACGCTGGAACTGCTGAATGCGCACGGCGTCGACGCCGGTATTGTCGAGTACCTGAAGACACCGCCGGATGCCGACACGCTGGGGCAGATTCTGGACATGCTGGGCCTGCAGCCGCGCGAACTGATGCGCACCAACGAATCCGAGTACAAGGACCTTGACCTGGGCGATGAGTCATTGACCCGCGATCAGCTGATTACCGCCATGGTGGAACACCCCCGGCTGATACAGCGACCTATTGTCATCCGCGGCAAGCGGGCCGCGCTGGGGCGTCCGCCCGAAGACGTACTGGAGATCCTCTGACGTGGCCGACATCCTGATCCTGTATTACAGCCGCTATGGCGCGACAGCCGGCATGGCGCAACATATTGCCCGCGGCGTCGAGGAAATCGAAGGCATGCAGGCGCGTCTGCGCACCGTGCCTGCCGTGTCGACGGTGTGCGAAGCCAGCGAAGACAGCATTCCGGGCGAGGGGGCACCTTATGTCAGTCTCGATGACCTGCGCGAGTGTGCCGGCCTGGCACTGGGCAGCCCCACCCGTTTCGGCAATATGGCGGCGCCGCTGAAATATTTCATCGATTCCACCAGCAGCCTCTGGCTGGGTGCTGAACTGGCTGGCAAACCGGCCGCCGTATTCACCTCGACCTCGTCCCTGCATGGCGGCCAGGAAACCACCCTGCTGTCGATGATGCTGCCGCTGATGCATCACGGCATGCTGCTGGTCGGCATCCCTTACAGTGAAACCGACCTGTTGCACACCGACGCCGGCGGCACTCCCTACGGCGCCAGTCACCTCGCCGGTGCCGACAGCAAGAAACCACTGACGGAGGCGGAACTGCGACTGTGCCGGGCAATGGGCAAACGCCTGGCCGAAACGGCACGCAAGCTCGGCAGCTGACGTTCGATGGCCGGTCCGTTTTACGCCCTGTTGCTGGCCGGCTATTTCGGCCTGATGCTGTTGCTGCCCGTCTGGTACGGCTGGCTGTCACCACCGCAGCTGGTGTCACCGCGCGTCGCGCTGCTGGTGCTGGGCCTGCCGCTGTTCACCCCGTTGCGCGGTCTGCTGCATGCGCGCCGCTACACGATCGCCTGGAGCCTGTTCCTGTCGCCCCTCTACCTCGCCCATGGCAGCATGGAAGCCTACAGCAACCCCGGAGCACGCTGGCTGGCCTTGCTGGAAGTCGGCCTGTCGTTATGCTGGCTGGCGGGGGGAATTGCCTATCTGCGTTGCGGCCGGTCAGCGGCGCCGAAGCCGTGATTCAGAGATCCAGCACGGATTTGACAAACGGCACCGTCAGCCTGCGCTGGGCGGCAAGCGAGGCCGTATCCAGATGTTCAAGCAACCTCATCAGCGCCGGCAGATCGCGCGGCAGGCGCCGCAACAGGTAGCGGCCGGTTTCTTCCGGCAGGTCCAGACCACGTTGCCGCGCGCGCAGGCGCATGGCGGCCAGACTCTGTTCATCATCCAGCGCCCGCAGCTGGTACACCGCGCCCGCACCCAGGCGCGAAACCAGGTCGGGAAGATCGATGGCGAGCTGTGCCGGTGCTTCCGACGCGCTCACCAGCCAGTGCCCGCCCCGCTCCATGAGTTGGTTGTAGAGGTGAAACAGGGCTTCTTCCCAGTCGCGCCGGCCGGCGACGGCATCGATATCGTCGACACAGACCAGCTGGTAGACGTCCCAGCCCTGCAGCATCCCGGCCGGTAAATCCCGACAGTCTTTCAACGGCAGGTAGGCGGCCTTGTGTCCGAGACTGTCGGCGTGCCGGCAACTGGCCTGCAGCAAATGGGTCTTGCCGCTGCCGGCAGCGCCCCAGCAATACAGCTGGGCCGGTGGATGACCGGCAGCCATCCGTTGCAACTGCTGCAGCAGTTCTTCCTGGGTGGTGGCAACAAAACTGGAAAAAAGCGCCGAGGCCCGCAACTGCAGACCCAGCGGGATCTGTTCGCTCATTGACTGTGGCGCGCGCGGCGGCTCCAGGTGACGACGGAATCCAGTCCGCTCCAGACAACGCTGACCGTCACGGCGACAAACAACGCCTGTATCCAGCCGCTCTGGACCCAATCCGGCATGACCTGCTGAATGATAATCAGCAGCACCAGCCCGATCTGCAGCACGGTATTGAGCTTGCTGATCCACGTCGGTTCCGCTTCGAGCCGGCGGATGCGGAAGTTATACACCACGGCACCGGCGACAATCACCACGTCGCGTGCCACCACCAGCACCAGCAACCACAGGGGCAGCAACTTTATCCAGGCAAGTGTGGCGTAACAGGTCACCAGCAGGGCCTTGTCGGCCAGCGGGTCCAGCAGCGCACCCAGGCGGCTGGTCCAGCCATAGTGTTTGGCCAGGAAGCCATCCAGCCCGTCCGACACGCCGGCGACAAAAAACAGCAGCAACGCCGATACAAAGTCCTGGTGCAGCAGCACCCAGGCGATAGGCACCACCAGCAAAATGCGCAGGACGGTAATCAGATTGGGAATATCGCTGCGTTTCACGGATTCAAACGAAACCGCCAGGCCACCGGGTCATTCGTTCGCTGCAGGACTCTGCCCAGCGTTATCACCTGTTGAAGACTGTGTTCCTCGGCGCTCAATGCCAGCCTGAACTCCACTTCCCGGTCCTCCACACGTAATACGTCCACCCGGTCGACCGGACTCAGCGACGCCAGGTATTTCGATACTCTCGCATAGTCCTGCAGATTACCCACGCCTTCAACCACCAGGCTACGCAGGCCGGCCTGCGTAGATACCACGGCATAGCGTTGCGCCAGCCACTCGGCGGAATCCGCCAGGCCGGCATCGACGGCTGCCTCCAGCGTGGCGGCATGTGTCCGCCAGTTCTGCCGGTGCGGACCGTCGGCGAGCTGCCAGTCGGCACGCCAGTCACCACCGGTTGAATCCCTGTCCAGTCGCGCCGTGAGAATAACCTGCGGGCGGTAACGCGCCGAAGCTGTCTCGATGGCGCTGTAGAATCCGCCCCAGACGTCGGTGAACTTCACGGCCCGCTGGTCTTCCAGGTCGAGCAACGGCAGGGTCAGTGGCAAACCATGGCGGCGGGCAGCCTTCGCCAGCCCCGCGGCCTGCCGGTTACCCTCCGACAGCAGATAGCGCCGGCCGCGGTCGTCGACCGCCAGCCAGGCCAGTACATCGGGCCGCACCGGACCCCAGTACGGCAGACCGGCCTGACGCACCTCGCGCGACAGCGATACGCCGTCGAACTGCACCCACAGCTTCAGTTGCTTGGGCTGGTCGTCCGTCGCCGGTATGTCGATAAAACGGAATTGTTCCACCAGGCGGCCCGGCTTGTCGACCAGGCCCTCGGCGGCACCGGCCTGCAATGCGGCGCGGCTGCCGGTCAGCCTGACCAGCACCTGTTCCAGCGCAGCCCGCAGCGCGGTATCACGGGCGGCCGTGTCACGCCCCGTGGCCGCCACCTCGGCCTCGTACAGGTGCTCAAGCCGTGCCGCGCCGGCCAGCGGCGGCAAGGCCAGCAGGCTCAGCAACAGGCTCACAAGCGAGAGTTTCTTCAATCCTTTTTACCCGGAAATAGCGATTGGGGCGCTACCATACCATAGCCTCGAGCCCCTGGTCCTATGGCGGAGCCGGGCGGTTTGCGAGTAAACTTGCGTTTTTTACCCAGCGCGGAGCCTGTAGTGTCAGGACAGCAATCTTCTACACCCGGCGGCCCCATCAGCTACCGGGATGCCGGTGTTGATATCGATGCCGGTAATGCCCTGGTCGAGCGCATCAAACCGGTGGTGGCTCGCACCCGCCGCGAGGGCGTGATCAGCGGCCTGGGCGGCCTCGGCGCCCTGTTCGAGATCCCGCTGGACCGCTACCGCCAGCCATTGCTGGTATCCGGTACCGACGGGGTCGGCACCAAGCTGAAACTGGCCATCGACAGCGGCCGGCACGACACCATCGGCATCGACCTGGTCGCCATGTGCGCCAACGACATTATCGTGCAGGGTGCGGAACCCCTGTTTTTCCTGGACTATTATGCCACCGGCAGGCTCGATGTCGCGGTAGCCGCGGATGTGGTCAAGGGTATCGGCCGGGGCTGTGAACTGGCGGGTGCGGCGTTGATAGGTGGCGAGACCGCAGAAATGCCCGGCATGTACCAGGCCGAGGATTACGACCTGGCGGGTTTCTGCGTGGGCATCGTCGAAAAAGACAGGCTGATCGACGGGCAGTCGGTACAGGCCGGTGACGCACTGATCGGCATGGCCTCTTCCGGGCCACACTCCAATGGTTATTCCCTGATCCGCAAGATTATCGACGTCAGCGGCGCCGCCACCGACAGCCTGCTGGACGGCAAACCGCTGATCGACTGGCTGCTGGAACCGACCCGCATCTACGTCAAGCCGTTGCTGGCCCTGCTGCAGCAGGTCGATGTTCACAGCCTGTGCCATGTTACGGGAGGCGGCCTGCCGGAGAACCTGCCGCGCATGCTGCCGGACAACACCACCGCCGCCATCGATACCGGTAGCTGGCAGTGGCCGGCGGTGTTCGACTGGCTGCAGCAACAGGGCCAGGTCGAAACTGACGAGATGTACCGTACTTTCAACTGCGGCGTCGGCATGGTGGTCTGCGTACCCGCCGACCAGGCCGATGCCTGCCTTGGCCTGCTGGCCGCCCAGGGCGAAAAGGCCTGGATGCTCGGCCGTGTCGAGACCGGCCAGGGTAAGCCGCACGTCGAACTTGCATGACTGAAACCGGCAAACCCCTGTCCCTGGTTGTACTGATTTCGGGACGAGGCTCCAATTTCAAGGCCATACTCGACGCGATTCAGGCGGGCCACCTGAATGCCGTGGTCAGTGCCGTGATCAGCAGCCGCGTCGATGCGCCCGGCCTGGAGACCGCGCAGCATGCAAACCTGGACACGCTGGCGCTGGTGCCGGCTGATTACCCTGACCGGGAATCCTACGACCTGGCCCTGCAGGGCCTGATCGATCGTTTCGAGCCGGACATGGTGGTGCTGGCGGGTTTCATGCGCATCCTGTCGGCCGGTTTCGTGCACCATTACCGCGGCCGCCTGATTAACATTCACCCGTCGCTGCTGCCGGCACTACGGGGGCTCGATACCCATCAGCGGGCGCTGGAAGAAGGCCTGAAGGAACACGGCGCCAGCGTGCATTTTGTCACCGAGGAACTCGATGGCGGGCCGGTAATCATACAGGTACGCGTGCCGGTACTGGCCGATGATAATGCCGACACCCTGGCCACACGCGTACTGCAACAGGAACACCGGCTGTATGTCAGGGCCCTGCAGCTGCTGGCTGCACAGCGTGTACGCCTGGACGGTGAACAGGTTCTGTACGACGATAAACCGCTGCAACAACCGATACAATTAGATGCAGAATAGATATACCCCGTTACGCAACCGGCTTTTCCTGTTGTTCACCGCCTGCCTGCTGCTGGCCGCTGTCCCTGTGAACCGCGCCATCGCCAACGGTGACTCGCCCTACCCCGAGTTCATCGCCTACTACGATGCCAATGCCAACGGTTTTGACATCGGCACTGTCAGGATCAGCCTGATACAGGAGGGCAGTGACCGCTATCTCTACCAGCAGGAGTCAACCAGCAGCGGCCTTGCGGCGCTGTTCAGCCCCGACAAATCCACGGAGGCCAGCCGCTGGCGGCTGCAGGATGGAAAGATACAGGTGCTCGAATACCAGGCCGAGCGTGAAGGCGGTGACGATGATGAGAACGCCCACCTGATATTCGACTGGAAGCGGCACAGGGTTAAAAACATCGGTGCAGGCGAGCACTGGGAGATCGACCTTCCGGCAGGTGCACTGGACCGTTTGGTGATGCAGCTCGCCATGTTGTTCGAACTGCGCGACGGCGCCAAACAGTTCGACTACCGGGTACCCCGCCAGGGCCGC
Source organism: uncultured Thiogranum sp. (assembly GCA_965544455.1). Taxonomy (GTDB): domain Bacteria; phylum Pseudomonadota; class Gammaproteobacteria; order DSM-19610; family DSM-19610; genus Thiogranum. The sequence continues at coordinate 2,033 of CBEUNK010000052.1, read as the reverse complement.
CTGAAGCACTACCGTTTCGCGCTGCTCGGCGAGGATGAAATCGAACTTACCTCGGGGGTCTACCGTACCCTGAAAGTCGGCCGCACCAATGACGACAAGGATCAGAGCTGGGTGTGGAGCGCACCGGAACTCGATTATTTCCCGGTCCGCTTTCTGAAAAAGAAAAAAAGCGGCATCAAAATCGAGCTGGTACTGCGCAAGCTTGATTTCGCGCCGTTCGGTGAAGCCACCAGCCTCGAAGTACCACCCCTGCCCTGATCAGTCCCTTAACCTTATCCCGCCGGCTTCACGCCTTCGGCAGGGTCACGCCGGTCTGCCCCTGGTACTTGCCGCCCCGGTCCTTGTAGGACGTGTCGCAGACTTCATCCGATTCGAGAAACAGCACCTGGGCCACGCCTTCATTGGCATAAATCTTGGCCGGCAAGGGCGTGGTATTGGAAAACTCCAGCGTCACGTGCCCTTCCCACTCGGGTTCCAGTGGCGTGACATTGACAATAATGCCGCAACGGGCATAGGTCGATTTGCCCAGACAGATCGTCAGCACCTTGCGCGGAATGCGGAAATACTCGACGGTGCGCGCCAGTGCAAAGGAATTCGGCGGGATGATGCAGACGTCCGACTTGACGTTGACAAAGCTGTTGTCGTCAAAGTTCTTGGGGTCGACGATGGCCGAATTGATATTGGTGAAGATCTTGAATTCGTCGGCACAGCGGATGTCGTAACCGTAACTCGACGTGCCGTAGGAAATCACCCGACCGGTGCCCTCATGCTCCCGGATCTGGCCCGGAACGAAGGGCTCTATCATGCCTTCCTGCTCCGCCATGCGGCGGATCCAGTGATCGGATTTAATCGACATCGCTCATCCCGTTGAAAATGGAAGCCGCAACCATACAACAACAGGAGGACAGATTTAAATCTGTCCTCCCGCCCCGGCCTGGACTCAGTTGTTCTGAATAACGATCTGCGGGAACTTGGCGGCGAAATTCTTCGTCTTCAGCGCCAGCTTGGCGGCGGTGCGGCGGGCGATATCGCGGTAGATCTGGGCGATGCGTCCGTCCGGCTCCGCCACCACCGATGGCCGTCCGGAATCGACCTCTTCCCGAATCGCCTTGTCCAGCGGCAGGGCGCCGAGGAAATCGACATCGTAGTCTTCCGACATGCGCTGGCCACCACCCTCGCCGAAAATGTGCTCTTCGTGGCCACACTGGCTGCAGATGTGGATACTCATGTTCTCGATAATGCCCAGCACCGGCACTTCCACCTTTTCGAACATCTTGAGACCCTTGCGCGCGTCCAGCAGGGCAATGTCCTGTGGCGTGGTGACGATGACCGCGCCGCTGACCGGCACCTGCTGCGCCAGGGTCAGCTGTACGTCGCCGGTACCCGGTGGCAGGTCGATGACCAGGTAGTCCAGGTTGTCCCAGTTGGTGTCACCCAGCAGCTGCTGCAGGGCCTGGGTCACCATCGGGCCACGCCAGATCATGGGCGTTTCCTCGTCGACCAGGAAGCCGATGGACATGGTCTGAATGTGGTAGCTGACCAGGGGTTCCAGCCGCTGGCCGTCCTTGGATTCGGGTTTACCGCTGATGCCGAGCATGCGTGGCTGGCTGGGGCCGTAGATATCGGCGTCGAGCACGCCGACATTGGCGCCCTCGGCCGACAGGGCCAGCGCCAGGTTGGTAGCCGTAGTCGACTTGCCGACACCGCCCTTGCCCGAGGCCACGGCGATGATGTTCTTGATACCGCTGATGGTTTTCACGCCCTTCTGTACGGCGTGCGCCTCGATGGCGACGTTGACGTTGACGCGCGCCTTGGCGACACCGTCGATGGATTCGACCAGTTCCTTCAGCTTCGCGGCCAGCTCTTCCTGGTAGCTCTTGGCCGGGAATCCCAGCACCACGTCGACCACCACCTGGTCGCCCTCGATCATGACATTGCGCACACACTTGGTGGATACCAGATCCTTTTCCATGTACGGATCGATGTACTCCTTGAGCTTTGCTTCAATCTGCTCTCTGGACAGGTCTGCCATG
>CBEUNK010000051.1:0-17612 GCA_965544455.1 uncultured Thiogranum sp. | reverse complement strand
CGTGGCAAGCCGTTATCGGCACAGCAGCAGGATTACCTGGCGCGCATGGACGGGCAGATGGACGCCGGTGTCCTGCTTGGGGGTGTGCGGGTTGAGCAACCCGACCACCTGCAGCGTGCACAGTTCGTGGCGATCCAGGTACTCGAAGGCCTGCAGCGGGGTGATGATGCGCTGACAGCCGCCGGTTGCGCCTATCTCGCCAGTCGCCTGCCGGACCTCACCCAGGTCAGGGCCAGCCTGGTGAATGGCGGCTTTTCGGTGGAACTGGTGTTCAACGAGCCTTATGTAAAAGAGGTTGCCGTACAGTTCAGCCCGCGTCAGCTGTCCTGAGTCGGCTTGCCATGCAGTGCACCGTTTACAAGAGCCTCAAACAATTCGACTACTATTTGTACGTGCGAACGGCGGACGATTTATCATGCCTGCCGGAGGCCTTGAGAGAGTTGCTGGGCACGCTGGAGAAAGTCCTGGAACTTGAGTTGCATGCGCGGCGCACGCTGGCGCAGGTCGACGTGCGCGATGTTATGCGCCAGCTCGAGGCCCAGGGTTACTACCTGCAGATGCCGCCACGTTCCGGGAGGGAACCACTGGATTCGTAGTCGACGGCAAAACGCAGTGCCCGGTACAGGGTAAACGGGTCCGGTGCCTGGTCGGCAGAGGCACCCCGGCGTACTGCCCGGACGGCGTTTTCCAGGGTAACGATGGGGATGGCGCGGATGATCAGTCCGCGGGCACGTTCCCACAGGCACTGATCCGGCGCTTCCAGTAATTGTTCCAGCAACGCCCTGCGGCTGTCTGACAGGGCGCCGTAGGGGTCGCGGCATTGGTCGATAATGGGCATCGCACTGTCCTTGCGGTTGTTCGAAACCATGACAGAAAAGATGCATAAATCAGGCCATCCCGGACGGGATGTACCCTGCGGCGTGGATCAGTTTGCCACTTTGACCTTGTCCGGCAGTTCGACGTCGCCGCGCCGGTTGCGTTCGGTGAGCTGGGCGATCAGATTGTCGAGACCGTCACGCTTGATTTGTTCGCCGAAGCTGGTGCGGTAGGTGATCGCGAGACTGATGCCTTCGATGACAATATCGTAGATCTTCCACTGATCGCGGTAATAGAGCTGGTACTGCACTTCCGCCGGTGCCCGCCCACCCAGAGCGATACTGGCCCGCACTGACGCCTTACGGTCGCCGAACTTGTACCGCGAGGGCATGAATTCAATCATGTTCTTGTCTGATACCAATTCATCGATATAACTGGTCATGGCCGTGACATACGAGCGTACCAGCAGTTCGCGGATTTCCTTGACCAGTTTTTCCTGCTGCGCCTTCGAGGCATTGCGCCAGTACTTGCCGATCACCAGCCGGGCAATACGCGGAAAATCGATATACGGTGCAATCAGTTCATCGCTGATCCGGTAAGCGATGCTCTGGTCGCGGCGGATAGCCTCCGCCTGGTCGCGCAGGCGCACCAGCAGCTCGTTGATACGCGAGGACACCAGGGGTTGCGGGTCTTCGTTGGAGAGATTGCTGGCGGCCGCCACTGCCTGCGCATAGGACGAGAACAGCGTGGCCAGCATCAGGCTGGCCAGCAATATCCCTATACGTTGTACCATCCGCGCCTTCCACGTCATGTCTCGATTGTACCCCCTGCCAACAGGCAGAAAAAGTACCCGGGCCTCAGCTGATATCAAAATCCGCCCATATCGGGCAATGATCGGATGGTTTTTCCATGGCGCGGATCGTGTAGTCGATACCGGCGTCGATGCAGGTATCGGCGAGTACCGGTGTCGCCAGGATGAGGTCGATTCGGAGGCCCCGGCGCGGTTCGCGTTCGAAGCCACGGCTGCGGTAATCGAACCAGCTGAAACGGTCACTTGTGTCAGGGTGGCGCTGGCGGTAGGTGTCCACCAGTCCCCAGTCCATCAGCTGCCGCAGCCAGTCACGTTCCTCCGGCAGGAAGCTGCATTTGCCGGTTCTCAACCAGCGTTTGGCGTTGTCCTCCCCGATACCGATGTCCAGGTCCAGTGGTGCAACGTTCATGTCCCCGACGATGGCCAGTGGTTGTTGCGGGTCATGGTGTTGCTTCAGGTGCTCCAGCAGGTCGCGGTAGAATTTACGCTTGGCGGGGAATTTGATCTCGTGTTCGCGGCTTTCGCCCTGCGGGAAATAGCCATTCAGAACGGTCAGGTGGCGGCCGTCGGCAAGCTCGAAACGGGCCGTGATCAGGCGACGCTGGGCATCGTCGTCATCGTCCTGGAAACCCCTGCTGCTCTCGACGGGTGCAGTGAGCGAGGCAATGGCAACCCCGTAGTGGCCTTTCTGCCCGTGATAGACCACCTGGTAACCCAGTCCCTCGATCATCTCCACGGGGAATTCGGCGTCCTGGACCTTGGTTTCCTGAAAGCCGATGATCGCCGGCCGATGTGTTTCCACCAGTGCCTGCAGCTGGTGCGCACGCGCACGGATGCCATTGGTGTTAAATGAGACGATTTTCATAAGGTTTTTGTTGCGAGCCGGTGGAAGCGGCATTCTAGCCTTTGAGCCCACGGGCCGGCAATCCGGCGTGCAGACCACCGGTGGGCCGCGCTACAATCCCCACTATCCCGTATCCAACAGCAGCAGGTACACAAATCGTTATGAGTAGCGTAGTCGCCGGTGATTCGGCTAATTTGCAGGCCCCGGCCAGGGTGCATGCTGCATTCGAGTGGGTACGCAGCGAACCGATCGAATCGCTGAACCTGGTGGTCGAGGAATACCGGCACCGCAAAACCGGCGCGCCGCACTATCACCTGTCGGCCGATAACCCGGAAAATGTTTTCCTGGTGGCCTTGCGGACGGTCCCCGTCGATTCCACCGGCGTGGCGCATATTCTGGAGCATACGGTGCTGTGCGGCAGCGAGCACTACCCGGTGCGTGATCCGTTCTTCATGATGATCCGGCGCTCGCTGAATACCTTCATGAATGCCTTCACAAGCAGTGACTGGACGGCTTACCCGTTCGCCAGCCAGATTAAAAAAGACTTCAATAACCTGATGGACGTGTATCTGGACGCGGTGTTCTTTTCCCGCCTGCACGAGCTGGATTTTGCCCAGGAGGGTCACCGTGTCGAGTTCGCCGAGCCGGGCAACCCGGATTCCGATCTGCTCTACAAGGGGGTGGTATTCAACGAGATGAAGGGGGCCATGAGTTCGCCTTCCAGCACGTTGTGGCAGACGCTGACCAGGTATCTGTTCCCGACAACAACCTACCATTACAACAGCGGCGGTGACCCGGAACATATCCCCGACCTGAGCTACAGCGAGCTCAAGGCGTTTTACCAATCGCACTATCATCCCTCGAATGCAGTGTTCATGACCTACGGCGATATACCGGCGATAGAGCACCAGCAACGCATACACGACAAGGCGCTGGCGCGTTTTGACCAACTTGACCTGTATATTGGTGTCGATGACGAAAAGCGTTACCACGCGCCGGTGCACGTACAGGAAAGTTACGCTTATGACGAGCCGGGTGACCCCGGGGATAAAACCCATATCGTCATGGGCTGGCTGCTTGGGCGCAGTACCAATCTGAAACAACAGCTTGAGGCTCACCTGCTCGAAGGGGTATTGCTGGATGACAGTGCCTCACCGTTGCGGCACGCCCTCGAAACCACCGATCTGGGCAGCGCACCATCGCCACTATGCGGCCTCGAGGCATCCAACCGGGAAATGAGTTTTGTCTGCGGTCTTGAGGGCAGCCGTGACGAAAACGCCGATGAACTGGAGAAGCTGGTGCTCGAGGTGTTGCGGAAAGTGGCCGACGAAGGCGTTCCCCAGGAACGTGTTGAGGCGGTCCTTCACCAGTTGGAACTCAGTCAGCGGGAAGTGGCCGGCGACGGTTATCCCTATGGGCTGCAGTTGATACTGGAGGGGTTGTCGTGCGCCATTCACCGCGGCGACCCGGTGGCACTGCTCAACATCGACCCGGTGCTGGCCGAGCTGCGCGAGTCGATTCGCGACCCCGGCTATATCCCGGGCCTGGTACGCGAGCTGTTGCTCGATAACATGCACCGTGTGCGCCTGACACTTTCGCCGGATACACAACTCTCGGCGCGTCGCGAGCAGGCCGAAGCGGAACGCCTGGCGGCCCTGAAGCAACAGATGTCCGAACAACAGCGGCTGCAGGTTATCGAACAGGCCAGGATGCTGGCGGAACGGCAGCAGCAGGAAGACGATCCCGATCTGTTGCCCCGGGTCGGTCTGGATGACATTCCTCCGGAGATGCATATCGCCCGGGGTGAAGACGGGCAGCTTGACGGGCGGCCGGCAAGTTATTACCCGCAGGGCACCAACGGCCTGGCGTACCAGCAACTGGTCGTCGATCTACCGCAGCTTGATGAACAGCTGCTGGACACGCTGCCGTACTACACCCAGTCACTGACCCAGCTGGGCTGTGCCGGACAAGACTATCTCACTGTACAGGCCCTGCAGACCAGCGTCTCCGGTGGCGTTCACGCCAGCAGCAGTATGCGTGGGGGTATCGATAATGTGCAGTCGATGCAGGGGCACTTCGTATTGTCGGGCAAGGCACTGGTGCGCAATCACGGGGCGCTGTCGGAGCTGATGCGCGATACCCTGGTGGCGGCACGGTTTGATGAACTGGATCGGGTGCGTGAGCTGATCGCCCAGCAACGTGCGCGACGTGAACAGAGTGTAACAGGCAGCGGTCACAGCCTGGCAATGATGGCCGCCAGCGCCGGCCTGAGTAACGGGGCGGCGCTGGCACATCGCCTGCGTGGACTGGCGGGCATACACGCTCTGAAGCAGCTGGATGATGGCCTGGGCGACCCGGCACATCTACAGCAACTGGTGCAGCGGTTCCAGGATATCCATCGGCAGGTGCTGGCAGCGCCCCTGCAGTATCTGCTGATTGCCGAAGCGGAACGTCTGCCGCAGGCCCGGGAAGAGTTGCAGCAGGCCTGGACGGAACAGTCGGCACCGGGGGGCGGGTTCACTGCTTTCAGTCCGGCACCGGTACAGCAGCAGGTTCGCGATGCCTGGCTGACCAATACCCAGGTGAATTTCTGTGCCAAGGCCTACCCGACCGTGCCGGTGGAACACGAAGACGCCGCGGCACTCAGTGTGCTGGCCGGCTTCCTGCGCAACGGTTTCCTGCATCGTGCCATCCGCGAACAGGGCGGAGCCTACGGTGGTGGCGCCAGCCACGACAGCGACAACGCCGCCTTCCGCTTTTTCTCCTACCGGGACCCACGGCTGGAAGAGACCCTGGACGATTTCGACCGGGCGGTAAACTGGCTGCTCGAGGAAAAACACGAATGGCGTCTGGTGGAGGAAGCTATCCTGGGCGTTATCGGCAGTATCGACAAGCCGGGGTCGCCCGCCGGCGAGGCCAGGGATGCCTTTTTCAGCGGCCTGTACGGTCGCACGCCCGAACGCCGCCAGCGGTTCCGCCAGCGGGTTCTGCAGGTTACCCTCGACGATCTGCAGCGCGTCGGGGAAACCTACCTGAGGCCCGAACATGCCAGCATTGCCGTCATCAGCAGTCCCGGCGCCGAGGGGCGTTGCCGCGACCTGGGGCTTGATGTGAACAATTTGTAGGGCAACCGCGGGGGGCAATGACGGTTACTGGTGAGCAAGGCGGTATGACGCCGCTGCAGCGTTATCAGGCGGACCTGGCGCAAGCCGGATTTGCCACTGATGACGAACAGCAACGCGCTGTCACCCGCTTGCAGGCCCTGTACGAGGACCTGCATGCTCCTGTGTTCACGCCGCCGTTATGGCAGCGGCTGTTGCGAAGATCACCGGCGGCCATAAAAGGCTTGTACCTCTGGGGTGGTCCGGGGCGGGGCAAAACCTACCTCATGGACTGTTTCTTTGACAGTCTGGCCTTTGAAGAGAAGCACCGGGTTCATTTCCACCGGTTTATGCTGGGTGTCCACCAGGCGCTTGATGCTCTGCCGAAGACGCCGGATCCACTGAAGATCGTGGCCGGGCAGCTGGCAGGGCGTTACCGTGTACTATGCCTGGACGAGTTTCACGTTACTGATGTGGCGGACGCGATGCTGCTGGCAGGACTGCTGGCCGGGTTGTTCAAAAATGGCATGGTGCTGATTGCCACGTCCAACTTGGTGCCCGATGATCTGTATCGGCACGGCCTGCAGCGCGGACGTTTCCTGCCGGCCATCGAGTTGTTGAAATTACATACGCAGGTATTCGCCCTGACTGATGGCGAGGACTTCCGCCTGCGGCACCTGCAGCACAGCGGTACCTACCATCTGGCCGAGGGTGAGCAGGCCGAGCAGTGGCTGCGTTCACGCATGCAGGAGCTGGCAGCCCGTCAACCGTTGCAGGACACCGTGCTGGACATTGCCGGGCGGCCGCTGCAGGTTCGCGCGGTGGTCGAAGATGTCGCCTGGTTTGATTTCGCGGAACTTTGTCAGCAACCGCGCTCGGCGCGTGACTATCTTGAGCTGGCGCGTGAATTCCATACCCTGCTGTTGCAGGGTGTGCCGCGCCTCGGCGAAGAACTGGATGAGGCGGTACGGCGCTTTATTCATTTGATCGACGCACTTTATGATCACGGCGTGAAGTTGATCATGACGGCCGCCGCTGTGCCGGATGAGCTGTATGTCGGTGAACGTTTACTGACGCCGTTTCAGCGTACTGTCAGTCGCCTGACCGAAATGTCCGGCACGGCCTACCTGGCGCGACCGCATCGGCCTGATTGAAACTGCAGTCAAAACATACGAGGAGTAGGTAATGAAAAAAATCCGGCCATGGTTGATGCTGGGCTGGCTGTTGCTGCAGCCGCCGACGCTGTTTGCCGAGGAACCAGTCATTCCGGACCCGGCCTGGGAGGTGGCGCGCGCGCAGTTCACCACGGGAATCAGCAACCGGGAGCCGGTCGACGAGGTGGTGGTGGCGACGCCACTGATCAGCGAAGTGTACTTCTTTACCGACCTGCGTCGGCTGGAAGGGCGGACGGTCATGCACCGGTGGGAGTACGAGGGCCGTGTCGTGTCGCAGGTGCCGTTCAAGGTTGGTGGGCCGCGCTGGCGGGTCAATTCCAAAAAAGTGATCGATCCCGACCAGGTCGGGGAGTGGTCGGTAACGGTGGTCGACGAAAGCGGCTGGCCACTCTATACCGAGCTGTTCCGTTATGAAAATGGCGCGCCGTTGTTATTGTCAGCGGATGCGCCGGCCACTGTCACGGCGGGCAGTTCCGGTGTGGTGAAACAGGAAGAAGTGCCAGCGCCTCCGGCGACCCTGGCCCCGGCCCCGCCTGCAGATCCTGCGCCGCGGCCGGATGTGACTCAGTCGCCGGGAGCTCCGGTGCTGCCAGCAGCCGAGGCCGGCATATCCACCGAATAGGGCTCCGTCGGGATACCGCCGGTTGACGTCGTTTCTAAGGGTGTTTCCACGGCAGTGACAGCGTCCATTGGCGAGTCCGTCACCGCGGGCTCCACTGTCGGGGCGTCGTTGACCGGCAGGCTCTCCGCTTTTTCCTCGTTACCACCTGATTCCATCGGGGGTACCAGTGGCGTCGCGGTAGGCGCGGTGTCCAGTGTCGGGCTGTTGTTTACCGGTGCTGCCGGCGTGCCACTGTCACTGATTCCGCTGCCTGGCGTGGATTGTGCGGAGGGCAGGTCCCCGGGGACTGGTTCCGGCGCTGGTTGCGGTGGTGCGATCTCGCCCGGGGGGAGTGGTTCCGACACACTGATGAGGGGTGCTTCCCCGTCCTGTACCGGGTAATCGGTGTCGTTGGGAGCCGGTGGCAGTGGTTCGGCGGGTTGGGCGGCGGTCGGCGCCGACACCGGCGGAGTTGCGAGGGTTGCCTCCGGGGCGGCGGCCGAAGCTGACTGGCTTGCCTGCAGGATACGCTGGTCAAGCCGCTGTTGCGCCGCGTCACGCAGGCGCTGTTCCTGGACACGGATGGCGGCCTGCCACTTGGGGTTGCTGGCCGGGACCGGTGCGGCTGTTTCCACTTTCCCGTTCGCAACCGGCCTGTCAGCCGGAGTCGTTGGCACTGGTTTTCTGATAACCGCTGCCGGTCTGGAGGCAGGTACCGGCGTGCCGCTCACCGCGGATTTGGCTTCGGATGTTGTCAGTGGCTCCGGTTGTCCCCGCAACAGAAGCACGGAAACGGCGATACCCGCCACGAGGCCGAAGCCGATTGCCGGCAGCAGCAATTTCCGCCGCGTTTCCTCGAATAAAGTGGCCCTGGTTTGCTCTTTTTGTCGACGTTGCATGGATCGTGATGAGCCGCTGGCTGCGCGGGACGCATCCGGCGCACGCCGTTCTGTGGTCATGGTCGCCAGCGGTTCGTCGGTCTGCTCGCCTCGATCGTGAACAGTGGTCGGCTCGGTTTGTGCGGGTGCAGAAGGTTTGCGTTTCTTGCGGCTTTTCTTGTCTTCCAGGCCTAACAGCCGGATGAGCTGTTCCGGCGGCAACTCCATCGATGGGTGCAGCGGGTTGAAGTTCGACTGGCTTCCGGCGCCCGCCGGTTTGTCCGACGAGCGTCGTGTCAGCCCCGGACTGTGTCCCGGTTCCATGGTTGGTGTGTTTGTCATGGTGCGTTTCCGTTTCCCTGCTGTTGCTTGCTGCGACAGGTTGTCAATCTGCTCGGCCAGTCGCCGCGCCTGCACCGCGTCACTACGAAGCTGTGCCATATGCCGTTGAATCTGCCGCTGACGTTGTACTGCAGCGTCGTCCTCGCCGTCCTTTTTAGTAGCTTTTTCAACACGTTCTTTCAGCTGCCGGGCCCGTCGCTGGACTTCTTCCACGTAGTCACGGCGCGCCCGGTGCTGGCCCGGGGCCGGCCCGGCAGGCCCTGATCCCGGTTTCTGTTTGCGAATACCCATAATTAACAACACTTTTCCCCACTGGAGATAACGTCAGCAGAACGCATTTATTGAGCGTTAATACCGACAGTCGGCGTGGAAACAGGGGTTTCCGGTCGATCGGTGTATGAAAAGCTGAACTAACGCACACTTCTGCACGGTGCCGCTAACGGCTATAAGAAGGGCTTTGTTTCGGGGCAAGGGCCCTGCCCCGGAAAGGACGTAAAAAATCCGTCGGTCTCCGGGCAAACGGGCTAAACTGAAATGATGGGCGGAATGCCGCCGGGGCGCGACGGGTTGGAGGTCGGGTATGCGCAGTTACATACGTCATCCGTCGGATATACCTATTGAATATCAGGCAGATGAGGGTGGGGGCCCTGTCAACCAGGAGCACCTCAACAACGTCAGTGCCGGTGGTCTGTCGTTCTCCTGTTCGCGTGAATTATCACCGGGCACCTTGATTGTTATCCGCATTACCACCGTAGAGCCCCACTTTGAGGCCAGGGCCCAGGTGGCCTGGTGCCATCGCGAAGATGACGGTTATGTCGCCGGCGTGGCATTTACCGAGGCCGACGACCTGTTCCGGGCGCGTATGGTTGAGCAACTTTGCCATATTGAACATTACAAGGCCGAGGTGCTGGCCAAGGAGGGCCGTCGGCTGGACGGCGAGCAGGCCGCGCGCGAGTGGATCACCCGGTTTGCCCACGGTTTCCCGCTGCTGGACGATGACCAGTAGCCACATCGGGGCACCCGACCGGCCGGTACCGGCTGTACCTTGCCGGGCGGAGGCTATAAACTGGATCCAAACACAAGAAACACAGGGGGAAGGTACGATGGCTAAATTGCATTCGGTTTTCGGATTATCGCTGACGGGGGGGGTTCTCGGCGCCATTTTCGCGACCGGTGCCTGGTCGGCATCGTTGCAATCCAACTGGCTGGAGGTGCACCTGTTTGACAAGCAGGATGGCAAGCCGATCACGGATGCGGCCGTGTGCCTCGGTACCAGCGCGCGGCTGGACCAGTTCGGTGCCCGGCGTACAGACAGCCGTGGCGTGGTCCGCTTCGAGGATATCCGGCCGAATTCACTGGTGGTCACCACTTCAGCCCGCGGTTACCAGGGGCGCCAGCAGTCACTGGAACCCCTTCACCAGAGTCATGTGCTGGTGGTCAAACTGGTGACCGGCGGCGGTGGCCCGGTATGCAACGCGCCGCTGGCGGTTTCAGATGAAGCTGGTGCCGGTTTGACCGTAGAGGCCGTGGGCGTCCGTCCGGACATCAACGCACAGGCGTCCGGCGGTGTGCTGGTTGCAGCGCGCGTATCGGGGTCGGCCAACCAGATCAGAATCAGTGAGCAGGCGGATTTCAAGGACGCCGGCTGGCGACCCTACAAACCCTCGATACCCTTTACACTCAGCGCCGGGAAAGGTGTCAAGCAGCTTTACGTGCAGGTGCGCAGGGTGTCCGAGGTACAGGGTGCGACTATCGAGGTGGTTTCCCCGGTAAAAAAAATCCGCTACCGGGTAAATTAGTCAGGCATCGATATCGGGAATCAGGCGGCTTTCGATCAGTTGAATGTTGTCTTTCAGGCGCAGTTTGCGTTTCTTCAGGCGTTTGATTTGCAACTGGTCGGGGTAGTCTGACTGCGTCAGGTGATGAATGATATCGTCAAGATCCCTGTGTTCCAGGCGCAACTCTTCCAGTTGCCGGTTCAGCGCTTCTGTTTCTTCGTCGGTCAGTTGCTTGTTAATAGCCGGGGCTCCTGCCTGTAGTCGCCCCGGCCGTACCGGTTCGACTAGCTGGCTTTGACTGCCTGTTGTGCCGTTTCTTCCACGACATCTTCCACTGCGGCGGTTTCGAACGGCCAGTCGCGGATGCCGCCTTCTAGGCAGACAACGTCAAACTGGTTCTGGTTGAGCACCAGCGTGGCAACAGCCGCCCGGCCACCCGCGTGACAGTAAACAATATACCGTTCATTCTTGTCCAGTTCATCCATCCGGTTGCGTAATTCGTACAGCGGCATGAGGATAGCCCCGGGAATGTGGTGGTCGTCGAATTCCTCGGCGTAGCGTACGTCCAGCAGCTTGTAGCCCGTTTCCACCATGGTTCTGGCGACGCTGGGATGCACGGTCTTGATCAGCGGATTCTTGATCAGATCCTCGAAGGCCTCGTGGTTGAGAGCCAGTAACTTGCAGTCACTGGTGGCGCGCACCGTCTCGCAGCGCTTGTTGCCGGAAATCAGCGCCTCGCAACCGAAGGCGTCACCCTCACGCAGGTCTGCGACCTTGGTCGGTTCATCGTCGTACAGGCCCATCTGGAAGGTCTCGGCGGTGCCCTCGCTGATGATGTAATAGGCGTCGCCATCATCGCCCATGCGGATGATGTCTTCACCGGCCTTGACGGTTCTGACCTCCATGTTACGGAAAGCGGCTTCCACCAGTTCCAGCGGCAGGCGGCGGAACACCAGCGAGTTGCGCACCAGTTCCAGGCGGTCGTGCAGTTCGCTGTCGGTGTCCTCGGTGAGGTGGACCATTTCGTCCCAGGCGATGAGATTATCGAGCATCGCACGGTCGGCGTGACAGACAATGGAGTGCTGGCGGGCAACGATGGTCGCGGTCGCCGGTGCGCTGGGCAGGATAAAGGGGTGATTGCGGGTGTCTTCCGGGCCGGTGAACGACCGGATGGAGCCACGCTGGATGATTTCCAGGTGACCTTCGACGACATACAGGTAGTCGTTGGCCTCGCTGCCGCGGATCTGCATGATTTCACCTTCGCGCAGTTCCACGAAGCGGACGATATTGACGACTTCCGTCAGCCTCTCCCTGGACAACAGGGTAAAGGGCATATAGTTGCTGGACAGGTTGTCCAGTACGTGTTCCAGTTTGATGCTCATCATGGTTGGTAATCTCCTGGCGATATAACCTGAAGCCGAGTGTGGCCTAGAGGAAATTCAGCGGCATCTTGAGGTAGGCCACTTCGTTGTTTTCGGGCTCCGGAAGTTCGCCGGCGTTGATGTTGACCTGCAGGCTCGGGAATAACAGGCGCGGTGCGGGCAGGGTGCTGTCACGCTTTTCGATTTTGGCGACGAACTCCGCTTCGCTGATGCTGTTGGGCAGGTCGCAATTGAACGCCTTGCTCTGGCCGATGGTGGTCTGGTACTGGAATTCGCGTTTGTCCGGGTAGTCATGTCCAACAAACACCCGGGTGCTGTGGGGGAGCTCGTAGAGGCGGTGCTTCACCGAGTGATACAGTTGCTCCGGGCTGCCGTCGGGAAAGTCGCAGCGTGCCACGCCGACATCCGGCATGAACAGGACGTCGCCGGTAAACAGGGCATCGCCGATCCGGTAGGTGCAGCAGGCCGGCGTGTGGCCGGGGGTGTGCAGCACGTCGATTTTCAGCCGGCCGGCTTCAAGCGTGTCGCCGTCGTTGAGCAGGCGGTCGAACTGGCTGCCATCGGTGGGAAAACCGTCGCCGAGGTTAAAGGCCTCCTTGAAGATCTCCTGCACACGGCAGATGCGGGCACCGATGGCCATGGGTGCGTGCAGCCGTTTCTTCAGCTCACCGGCACCGGTGATGTGGTCGGCGTGCACGTGAGTATCCAGGATCCAGTGGACCTTCAGGGCCTTATCTTTTATAAAATCAGTGACTTGATTTATTGAGTCGGTCGAGGTCCGCCACGGTGTGGTGTCCAGGTCAAGGATCGGGTCGATCACGACCGCATCTTTGTTCTCCGGGTCGTAGACAACGTAGGTGACGGTCCAGGTGCGGCCCTCATCGGCAAACGCCTGAATTTCCATGAAACTTCCTGCCTTGCAGCGTATTGCCGCGGTTAGTTGGTTGACTGTCCTTATGTCGGAAGCAGGCAGGTAGTCTTTAATCCAGTGGCAGGCTGTAAACTTGCGTTAAAACTGGGGTAATGTAACGCGTCAGCGTTTGGAGCGCGGCCGCCGGCGTCCTTCAAAGGCCACGATCGACTTGACGATGTCTCGATAGGGGAATTTTTCCAGCGATCCGAAGGTGCGTTCGCCGAGGGTGGTCAGGCCGGCGATATCAACGACATTTTCGGCGTTCAGGTCCGGGCGCAACAGGTGCTGCAAACCCAGCAGGCCGCCGGTCTGCACCTTGATTTCCTTGGCGTGCGGCAGTTCGCCCTCCACCGCGGTGACTTTCAGGGCGAACCTGGCGTTTTCGCGCAGCAGCTCGATCAGGTGGCTGCAGCGCTTGTGTGCCGGTGCCGCGTCACAGGCGACACCTTCGCGGTCGGCCAGGTAAAAGCGCGTCGAGCACATGCAGGCGCAGCGGCGGCTGAGAATGGCCTTCTCAAACACGCAGCGGCGTTCATTAACGCTTTTATAGGTGTTACGGTACTGGTCTTCTTCAACCATGAAAACGCGCTATTTCTCCCATTCGCGCAGAATGGGTTGTTCGCGTTTTTCCATGAGCTTTTCTTCGGCATCCAGTTCGTTTTCCGCAAACATGACCTTGATGATGTGGTTGTCACCGCTGTCCATGGCGGCGCGCATCTCGCGGGCCCGGAGCTTGGCATCCTTGAATGCCTCGTGCTGTTCCAGTTTTTCCAGCGACTTGGTCAGATCGGTCGGACCAGGCGTGATCTTGTAAATGTAGTAAGGCATGGGCTTATCGGGTGTCGGTGTTTATGGCGAGGGCGAAGTATAGCAAGCGGCCCGGGCTTACTCACAAGCCCACTTGTTCCACGTGGTTTCCCAGGGTGATGATGAATCCGGTGTTGCGGTCGTCGCCGTCGCTGCTGTAGGTGAACTGGAAGGTGCGCCGCAACGCCAGGCGCCCGGCGATACGGCGCAATTGCAGGCGTTGCAGCGTGACAGTGCCATCCAGCAACTGCAGGTCCTGACGGTAGCAGGTGTCGCGCGCAGCGCGCAGCGCCAGCTCCCTGACCTGCAACGTATTTAGCCAGAACCAGATCAATATACCCAGCAGAATCAGGAATATCAGGCCGGAACCGCCCATTGGATGCTTGCCTTGAGTCAGAGAGTTGGCAATATTACAGGGTTGCACCCTCAATTTCCCTGGGGGATAGGCCGGTGTGGCCCAAGGCCAGCATGCTACAATCACAGTCGAGAAATTGTGAGGACGGCACAATGACCGCAATGAGCGAAGAAGAACGCCTGGAGTTGACCCGGGGTATCCTCAACATGCTGGATGAGTGGGAGATCGCGGCAAAAGACCAGTTGGCGTTGCTGGGTCTGGATAACGTGCCGGCGCGCGAGGTGAAGCGCTTGCGCGACAGTCGGCCTCTGCCCGACGAGCCGGAAGTCATGCAGCGGGTCGAGCACCTGATTTCCATCGCCGACGCGCTGCGTACCACCTACCCTTTCAGCAAACGCATGGGGAAGTTGTGGATGCACAAGCCGAATCGCAAGTTTCGTCAGCGTACACCCGTAGCCACCATGGTCGAAGACGGCATCGTCGGCCTGATTTCGGTACGCTCCTACCTGGATTGTTCCTACAGCTGGGATATGACCGGTTCCAAGGGCTGAACCGCTCCCCCCGTTTTTCCCATGCCATCACTGCTGTTGCACGCAGCGGACCCCTGCTGGGCACCGCGGGAGCAGACAGAAGTTGTTCGTGTACTCACCGGGCTCGGCCTGAGCGGTGCTGCCTGCGGCGGCGGGGACGACGATGTGTACCTGGCCGGCCCGGCGTTTCTCGATCTCGTGATGTTCCTCGGCTGTTCACCAAGCGTAGTGCTCGATCCCACCGAGGCTGTCGCCGGCCAGCCGGTCTGTCGATTGCGGCTGTATCACCACAATGGCGTAAAGTTTCTGTCCGCCGCGCCCGGTCCGGCGGTTCGCTGTCCTCACTGCCGGACTCCGGCCCGGGTACACGGGAATGCTGCCCATGACAGTCTTCACGTCTGTAGCCATTGCGGGCGTTCGACAGCGGCAAGCGGCCTGGACTGGCGACGGGGCGCCGGTTACGGGCGCTTTTTCCTGGAGATCAGCGGCATCTATCCCCACGAAGCAGTGCCGTCCGACAAGCTGCTGGAAACCTTGCGCGATTACGCCGGCACGCGCTGGCACTATTTTTACCGCTGAAAGAAGTGTTCAGTCACGCCGCAGGCTGTCCGAGACAGCAATCGGTGTCGGGTAGCGCAGAACAATATAGTAGGAAGAAAATATAAATGTGATCAGCGTCGCCAGCTGGATCAGGTACGAGGCCTGCATGCTGATGACCGCCGATTCCGCCGCCAGCAGGGCAATGAGCAGGGAGAATTCACTGATCTGTCCCAGTCTGACGCCGACTTCACCCGACAGCGCCGGTGTTTCCCCTTCGTGTATCCATAGTCGCTTGAACACCAGCGGCTTGACCAGCAGGCTGATGGTTGCCAGTACCGCCGCCGGCAGCATGACCTGCCCCATGGCTGTGAGGTCGAAGGCCGCGCCCAGGCTGAAGAAAAATACCACCAGGAAAAAATCCCGCAGCGGCTTCAGGCTTTCGGCGATGAAGCGTGAAATCGGTTCGGTTGCAACCGCGATGCCGGCGATGAATGCGCCGATTTCCGGTGACAGCCCCAGCGCCTCGGACAGTTCCGCCATGCCAAGGCACCAGCCGATAGCCAGCAGGAATATATATTCCTGGATAGTGTCAAACCGGGCCAGCAGCCGGGTCAGAACAAAGCGGGATATGCCGAAGGCAAACAGCAGCACGCCCGGCAGCGTTAATGCCAGCAGGGTGACGCTCTGCCAGCCCGACTGGTCGCTGCCGAGACCGTGCAGTATCAGCAGAATAACGATGGCGATCAGGTCCTGCAGCAGCAGTACGCTGATGATGATCTCGCCGGTATGCTGGTGGTGCAGCACGGTGCTCGGCAGCAGTTTCAGACCAATGATGGTGCTGGAGAACATCATCGCCGTGCCGATGATCGCGGCTTCCACGGGGCTGTAGCCGAAGAGGATGGCGGTCGTGCCGCCCAGTGCCGCGAACAGGGTGGAACTGATCAGCGTGACCAGGGTTGCCTTGCGAAACAGGTGCCAGAGGTCCTGGGGGTGCAGGTTCAGGCCGAGCAGGAAAAGCAGGAACACGATGCCGACGTGCGACAGGTCCTGCAGCAGTTGCACATTCCTGACCAGGCCGAGCGATGACGGGCCGATGGCCATGCCCAGCAGGATATAGGCGACCAGCATGGATTGCCGGGCGTACAGGGCCACTGTTGCCAGTACCGCGGCGCCGGTGAAAATCAGGAATACCGAAAAAACGATGCTGTGATCCAAAGTGCGTCCTGCCCGTACGCCCCGTACGGGCAAAAGACTAGCATACATTCATCCTGCCGGCCTTCGAGTCATCGCGTCCATTCGGTGATACCATCGCGCCATGAACTGGAAAGAACAGGCGAGAACGTCGGGGTGGAAATTCATGGAGTGGCTGAAAGGCCGGTTGTGGCGGCTGCGCGATCTCTATCACCCGGCCAATCTGAGGCAGAAGGGCTTGCTGGCTTCGCTGTCGCTGCTTCTGATTACCGCCCTGGTTGTCGCACTGTTCGTCGGCTGGTACTGGAGTCACACGCCCGACCGTTTTGACGTCAGGCGCGCCGCCCTGGAGCATGTCGGAGGTGATGAAAACCGCCTGGTAGTGGGTGCCACCTACACCGGTGCGCTCGTGCAGATCGTTGATGTGCTGCTCTACAAGCCGGGCGGTTATTTGTCCAATGATGTCATGCCGCCGGGGGTGTGGCTGGATAATATGCCCAACTGGGAATACGGTGCATTGGTCATGTTGCGTGATGCCACCGCCGCCTTGCGTAACCATATTTCGCGTTCGCAATCACAGTCGGTGGAGGATCCGGCCCTGGCGGATGCGGAACCCCGTTTCAACTTCCGTAATGACGCGTGGATGTTTCCGGCGACCGAAAGGGAGTATCGCAAGGGGCGGCAGGCGCTGGTCGACTACCTGCAAAGGCTCAGCGATCCGGCAGAGCCACAGGCACAGTTTTTTGCCCGCGCGGATAACCTGCGCCAGTACCTGGAAATAATTGAAAAGCGGCTTGGCAGCCTGTCGCAGCGCCTCAGCGCCAGCGTCGGCCAGCTGCGTGTGAACACCGATCTTGCGGGTGATACGCAGGCGCGCCAGTCCACCGGCACCGCGGCCAGTGTGGTGGTCAAGACGCCGTGGTTGCAACTGGACGATGTTTTTTACGAGGCGCGTGGCGCCACCTGGGCGTTGCGGGCCATCCTGGAAGCCGTCGAGATCGATTTTGCGGATATCCTGAAAAAGAAAAATGCCGTGGTGTCCCTGCGCCAGATTATCCGTGAGCTGGACGAGAGCCAGCAGCCCGTTTTCAGCCCGGTGATCCTGAACGGCAGCGGTTTTGGTATTTTCGCCAACTATTCGCTGAGTATGGCCAACTACATCGCGCGCGCCAACGCGGCGATTATCGACTTGCGGGATCTGCTGCAGCGGGGTTGAGCGCGGTGTGATCACTGTCTATGAAGCCAGCGATATTACCGAGGCACATATTGTGCGCGGCCTGTTGCGGGCCCACGGAATGGATGCCCATGTGGGTGGATACTATCTGCAAGGTGGTATCGGCGAGCTGCCCGTGCAGGGATTTGCCAGTGTGATGGTTGCCAGGTCGGAGGTGGTGACAGCCAGAATGCTGATTGAAAGCTATGAAAATGGCGAAACGGCACTACCGATCCGGTGACCGCATTCGTTTGCCAATCCAGGCTCGCACGGGTTAATCGTTACCTTTGTCAGGTCCCCGCTTCATGGATGCCACATCCAGTGATACCACGACT
>CBEUNK010000050.1:0-18040 GCA_965544455.1 uncultured Thiogranum sp. | reverse complement strand
CGGCGGGATCGCCAATGACCGGGTCACGTCTTACGGTTACGGCAAGGAGAAACCGGTAGCCAGTAACGAGACGGCGGCTGGCAGGGCACTGAACCGCCGTGTCGAAATCCTGATAATCAACCGCTGAGTCTGCTGTAGTACCGGCACCGCGGCCGGCTGTTCATGGCAGTCCGGCCGCGGTGCAGGTAGCACAGCCAGCGTGCACTAGGCGACTTCGCCGGAAAAATCGTAGTCCAGGGCTTCGCTGGGTTCCTGCAGGAAGTTGCCCTGGATGAAGTGAATGCCACTCTGCCACAGTACCGCCAGGCTGTGAGCGTCCTGTACATATTCGGCAATGCACTGCTTGTTCATGGAACTGGCGGTATCGAGAATCGACTTGACCATGGCCTGGTTGTCGTTATCGCTGGCCAGGTTATGGATAAACGAGCCATCGATCTTCAGGAAATCAACCGGCAGGTGCTTCAGTAGCTGGAACGAGTTCGGGCCCGCGCCGAAATGCTCCAGGGCGGTTTTGCAGCGCAGTTCCTGCAGGGTTTTGATAAAGGTCTTGGCGTGCTTGAGGTACTGCGAGGCGTGTTTTTCGGCAATTTCGAACGTCAATGCGTCGCCCGGTAAACGCGCTTCCCTGGTGCACTCTTTTATGAACTGTACCAGTTCCTCGTCAAGCAACGTGGCAGCAGAGATCTTGATAAAAAACTGGGTCTCGGCACCCTGGGCGCGGTGTTCGGCCAGCGCGTCCACGGCGTGTTTGATAACCCAGCGGTCGATTTCCACGAGTTGGCCGGTCTGCTCGGCAATTGGCAGGAACTGGCTGGGCAGGATGTACTCGTTTTCGTCGTTGAGCATCCGCAAAAGTACTTCGTATTTTTCGGTCTGGTCGCCCTGCAGGCTGACGATGGGCTGGTAGAGCAGTTGCAGCTGATCCTGTTCGAGTGCACCCTTGATCAGCGCGTGCATCTGCTGATCGCGTTCCTTGCCGATTTTCTCGTCTACCACCGGGTTGTGCAGGTGACACTTGTTGCCACCCGAGGAACGGGCCACTTCACAGGCCAGGTCGGCGCGTGAAATGACCTCGTGTGCAGACGGCGTGCTCTCGGCGACCACGCTCATGCCGATACTGCAGGTTGAGGTCACCGACTGGTCATCGACATTGGCAATGTGATCTTCGACTGCCTGCCGCAGGTTTTCACCCAGCGCTTCGATATTTTCCGCGTCACAGTCCTTGCGCAGCACGGTAAAGGAGTGGTCGCCAAAACGCGCGACAATATCGTTGTCCATGGTGTGCTCGCGCAGCAGGTCGGCGATATCGCTGGTCACGATATCGGCGGCGCCGAGACCGATGTTGTCCTTGATGTCCTTGAAGTTGTCCAGCAGCAGGTAGATAACAGCCGCGCTCTCGGTGCCGCTGATGGCGTTGGTCACCGCCAGTTCCAGCTCCTCCATGAAGTACTGGCGGTTGAACAGGCCGGTGAGTACATCCTGCTTGCTGAGGAACTTGAGCTTCTGTTCCAGTTCCTTGCTGTTGGCCGCCTGGCTGCGGATGATGATCTGGGTACAGGGTTCACCGTCGATGCTGGCGGCCGTCAACTCCATGACCGCGTCAAAGATCTTGCCGTCCGGCAGCATGCCGTGGGTTTCCAGCGTGCCGTCACCGGAGCCATCCTTGCAGTAGTTACGCAGAAAATCCTTGAACTTGCCATGGTCGTCCGGCGCTACCATGTCGAGAATCGGTGTCCCCTCGATTTCTTCCAGGTTATCAAAGCCGAACATTTCCAGGTAAGAGCTGTTGACGAAGATATGCATCCCCTCGTGTACATAGGCGATGGCATCGCGCGAACTTTCCATCAGCATGCGGGCACGTTTTTCGCTTTCACGGAAGCGCAGTTCAAAGCCCTTCGCATGCTGGCTGGTTTTGAGTTGCGACAGTTCACGCTTGACGACCAGCTGCAGGTGCTCCGGCTGGTCGTAGGAGCACAGGTCGTTGGCACCCTGGCGCATGGCCTCGATGATGTCGGCCTCGTCGCCGGATTCGCCGATCGCGACCAGGGGAATGCTGAGCTCGCGCTGGCCGAGCAGCTGGATGACGTCGGGCAGGGCGATGGTTTCCAGACCCATGGCGCACAGAATCAGGTCGGGCACCTGTTGATCAAGTGCTTCGACCAGGTCTTCCTTGTCCTCGGCATAGCTCAGGCGTGACGCCTGGCCCGCATTCCGCAGTACATTGGCGAGCGCTTCGGCATCATTGCGTGATTCTTCGACAACCAGCAGGCGCAGCGTGTGTTCCTGATCCATGTGCGGTTCATTCTCCAGAGTTGTTTCCATTCGCCGAAACCCGGGTTCGGCAGTGCGCTCTCAGTGTGTCGGCAGCCCGGCGCCAATTCTTTACCTCCCGGCGGTAATCGCCGTATTCTGGTGCGCCATGCGCTAACTGCTTTTCCCTGAAGAAATTTCTTGCTAGCATGCGGGCATCAAAAGGGTTCCATTCACAGCCGGGGACGGGGTATGCAGCAGATCAAAGTACGCGCCGAGGTGGCCGACGATTTCAATGCCATTGACGTGGTAAACCTGAGTGCTTTCGAGGGTGAGGCCGAGGCGCAACTGGTCAGTGATCTGCGCAAGTCGGCGGGTTTTATTCCGGATCTGTCGCTGGTGGCCGAGCTCAACGGGCGTATCGTCGGTCACGTGGTGCTGTCCAGGGTCAAGCTGACAAAGGGCGATCAGAGCAAGGAGATCCTGGCGCTGGGGCCGATGTCAGTGGTGCCCTCACAGTCACACCGTGGCATTGGATCGGAGCTGATCGATGCCGCCGTGGCACGCGCCAGGCCGTTGTGTTACGACGCCATCGTGGTGGCGGGGCACCCGGACTATTACCTGCGTTTCGGGTTCAGGCCGGCCAGCGAGTGGGGGCTTACCTGCAACCTGGATCTGCCGGATGACGCCGTGACGGCGATGGAGCTGGTGGATGGGGCACTCGCCGGCGGTGGCCGGGTCGAGTACCCGGATATTTTCAAGGCCCTGTTCTGACGGCTAAAGCCGGCTGAAAAAAATCCCCGCGACAGCGGGGATTTTTTGTTCAGAGCAATTCCCAGACGTCATCGAAATCCCTGGGCCTCGGCTTCTTCGCCGCCGGCGATCGTTTGGGTGCCGGGATTTCACCCAGGGATTCAAACTGAAACTGGGCAAAGGAACCGGTGTTTTCCACCAGCTTGTTCAGCTTCACCCGTACGTCCTTGCCGTAACAGTTGGCAATGGCCGTATCACCCACGTTAAACGGGGGTGACGGCAGCAGCAGTGTCGCACGCTGCTGGATGGTGGCAATTTCAGGTAGCAGCAGGCCGCGCGTAAAGTCTTCAGCGCTACCGGCATGTTTCCTGTTGTGGGTTGTTCCGTGAGCTGTTTTTTCCGTACGTGCCGCGATGGCCACGGCGCCCGGAGACAGCATCTGCACACCCAGTTCCAGGCCACGTTTTTCTTCGTACTTCAGCCAGCGGATCACGCCCAGGCGCCAGTGGAAGGTGTCCGGGTCACTCTCTTCGCGGATACCCAGCAATTCGCCGACCTGGGCGCGGGTGGTTTCCGGGTTGTCCCAGAGCATGCAGTAGCCGCCGGCGCTGACATTGACCATTTTCCAGTTCTGCGTGCAATGCGACGTGTCCAGCTGTATACCCGCAGCGGCGCGTGCTACCACCAGCTCTGTATTGGAAGGGTCCGGTTCGCCTTCAATGCGGTAGTCCATCTCCCACACATCGGGTAGTTTGCCGCTTTCTTCGTGCGTCTGGCGGGCCTGGAATCGGGCGGTTTCCTGCAGGCGCGGTCCCGCCGTCGCCCCGAGGTCGTTGTAACACTCGGTACCGATGGACGCGTCGTTGAACGCGACCTCGCCACTGACGAAGTAGTGAATCGAACTGAGCCCCATCGAGACGATGACATTGGCGGGATCCTTCACGCGCGAGAAGCGCCGCTTCGGCATCACTCCCCAGGCCAGCATCAGGTGGCGTAGCGTGGCTTCGCGCAGTTTTTCCTGGCTGGTGCGACCGTCCCTGGCATTTTTCCCGCTCAGCGTCTGGCGTACTTTCTCGGCCAGGCGACGGGTTTTCAGTACCCGGCAGGTGTGACGGTTTTCGCTGGCTTCACGCAACACCAGGTAGCTCGGTGGCTGGTCGGCATCCAGGTTGGTGGCAAACAGGGCTTCCTGCGCATCATCCATCGACCGCAGGTCGCTGAGCGGCGCCCATTGCTCCAGCGCGTTGTAAACCGCTTCCGCCTCGCCGTGGCGCATGCGGTAGGGGCAGGCCAGTGCCAGCAGCAGAATCTGCTTATAGGTATCGGTGACGGTGGAAGGTGTACGGGGTGCGTACTCATCGTCGACCACCTTGCTGTGGTGCAGGTGGTTGTTTTCCGCATAGCGGTACAGCGAATGTAGTTCCAGCCAGACGCAATCCGGGTAGGGTTCGTAGACCTGGTAGGCCTTGATCAGCACCATGCTCAACTGTTTGATGGCACGGTGAATCGCGGTCGTCAGCAGTTTTTTGTCCTTGCGCCCGATGCCGGCGATCTGTTCCATCACCAGTACCTTGTAGCCGGTTGCCATGGCATGGCTCATTTCCCGCGACAGGTGGGCGATTTTCAGGTTGCTTTCGACCATCGGCAGCGGCTGGCCGACGAAATGCTTTTTCATGCTGTCGGTGACAAAACGCACTGGCTTCTGCAGCAGTTCCAGCGCCTTGAAGCGCTGCTGCGGGGGGATGTCCAGCTGGTTCAGCTCGGTGATGGCGGCAAACAGCAGTCGGGTGGTCTCGCCGATATTGGCCATCGGCAAGGTGTCGATCCAGCGCTTGACGCTGGCCGGTTTGCTGTCAAAAGCGCCGTTCCTGGGGGGTGTCCGGTTGGGTACAGAAAGTTGCATGGGTCTCTCGTCCGCTGGTTATCGCATCGGCAGGTCCGACCCTGGCCGCGGTCCGGTCTTCCCTGCATCCCGATGGAACTATCGTCTCGTGAGACGAATACTGAACGGTTTAAGAGGCGTTAGCTTGTTCTTGTTTTCGGGCGAACCAGGCTGCCTAGCTTGTTATATGTTTAGCCTGTAGGTAGACAATAGCACAAAATACCACCAATTAAACGGGTGTCTTGGCGGGGTGCCCCGGCTCTTCCCTGACGAGGCGCGGAACCAGGTAGCCGGGCAGGCTACCAGCTAGTTGTTTAATAAGGGATTTTGCTGTCCGCTCGTCGACTTTGAAGTGGGCCGCGCCCTGCACCGGGTCGAGCTGGTGCAGGTAGTAGGGCAGCACCCCGGTGGCGAACAGGGCCTCGCTGAGCGCCGCCAGGGCCTCGACCCGGTCATTGACGCCCCGCAGCAGCACCGACTGGTTGAGCAGGGTGACGCCTGCCGATTGCAGTTTCTGCAGTGCGGCGTGGACAGCGGCGTCGATCTCGTTGGCGTGATTACTGTGGATAACCACGACCACGCGCAGTCGGGTGGCCTGCAGCCAGTCGAGCAGGGCGGTATCCACGCGTTCCGGCAGTACCACCGGCACCCGGCTGTGAATGCGCAGCCGTTCGACCGATGGCAGCATTTCCAGGGCCGCCACCAGGCGGGCGAGCTTGGCGTCGCTCAGGGTCAGCGGGTCGCCACCGCTGAGAATGACCTCGCTGATCTCCGGGTTTGCGCGCAGGTAGTCGAGTGTCTGCCGCTGTTGCCGGTGCGGATTGGCTTCAGGGTAGGGGTAGTGGCGGCGGAAACAGTAGCGGCAATTCACGGCGCAGGCGCCGGTGGAAGTCAGCAGGACACGGCCCTGGTACTTGTGCAGTACGCCGGGCACGGGCATGGCGCTGAGTTCCTCCAGCGGGTCGTCACTGTAGCCTTCAATATCAAGGAGTTCCTCACCCAGCGGCAGGACCTGGCGGAGCAGCGGGTCGTCGCGGTCGCCACGCTGCATGCGCGCGACAAAACCGCGCGGCACGCGTAAGCGGAAAGCCTGGCTGGCCCGGAGCGTGGCGGGCAGCAGGTCCAGTGGCAGATCAAGCTCGCGCAGCAGGGTCTCGGGGTCGGTAATCGCCTGTGCCAGCGAGGTCTGCCAGCCGGGCGGCTGTTGCAGGGGTTCGGTTCCCGGTATGATGCGCATCGTGTAATTGAGGTGCGAGGCGCCTGGGGACAGGGCCATTTTTCAAACTCGCTGTAAACACATCCCTGTGCGCTCGACGGCCGCATCCCTGCGGCCGACGGTTCGAAAAATGGCCCTGTCCCCAGGCGCTTTACGCCAGTATATCCAGTCAGTAAGGGTGAAGGTGCTCAATGGCAACGTACAGTACCAATGAATTCAAGGGTGGCCTGAAGATCATGATCGACGGCGATCCCTGCTCTATTATTGAAAACGAGTTTGTGAAGCCCGGCAAGGGGCAGGCGTTCAACCGCGTCAAGATACGCAATCTCAAGACCGGCCGTGTCATCGAGCGGACGTTCAAATCGGGCGAATCGGTGGAAGGCGCCGATGTCATGGAGCTCGATATGCAGTACCTGTATAACGATGGCGAATTCTGGCATTTCATGCACCCGGATACCTACGAGCAGGTGGCGGCGGGCGAGACGGCGGTGGCGGATGCGGCCAAGTGGCTCAAGGAGCAGGACACCTGCCTGGTGACACTGTGGAACGGCAACCCGATCAGCGTGACACCACCCAATTTCGTCATGCTGCAGGTTACCGAGACCGATCCCGGTGTGCGCGGCGATACCTCCGGCGGCGGCGGCAAGCCGGCCACGCTGGAAACCGGTGCGGTGGTACGTGTGCCGCTGTTTATCGATGTCGACGAGGTGATCAAGGTCGATACCCGCACCGGCGAATACGTCGGCCGTGCCAAGGACTGATCGGGCAGCCGGAGCGAGCTGGCGGCCGGGTGCCGATCTCGACACGCTGAAACTGCGCGCCAGCCTGCTGGCGCGGGTGCGTGCATTTTTCGCCGAACGCGGTGTGCTGGAAGTCGATACACCTGCGCTCGGCCGCGGCGCCACTACCGATCCCGCCATAGATTCCTTCATTACCGCCTACCGGCCGCCGGGGAATGCGGCTGAAGTTCCCTTGAACCTGCACACCTCCCCGGAGTTCTGCATGAAACGCCTGCTGGCCGCGGGCAGTGGTTCGATCTACCAGCTGTCGCACGTGTTCCGCAACGGCGAATCCGGCCGGCGGCATAACCCCGAATTCATGTTGCTGGAATGGTACCGGCCCGGCTTTTCGCCGGCGGCGCTGATGGCTGAAGTAGATGCCTTGCTGTCGCAGGTTTTGCAGGGCTATATCGACTACCGGCCGGCCGCGCGGACGAGCTACCGGCAATGGTTCCTGGATGAAACCGGGCTCGATCCCTGGACGGACGGGCCGGCGGCATTCCGGGCGTTTGCGACCGAGCGGCTGCCTTCGGTACCACCGGGCATGCCCGACAAGGAACTCGACCCCTGGCTGGACCTGCTGCTGACCCACTGGCTGGAACCGCGCCTCGATAAGCCGGCCCTGTTTGTGCAGGATTACCCGCCCAGCCAGGCCTCGCTGGCACACGTCCGGCGACAGCCGTTGCCGGTGGCGGAGCGTTTTGAGCTGTATCTGCACGGTGTCGAGCTGGCCAACGGCTTCCACGAGCTCGCCGACGGCGGTGAACAGCGGCGGCGGTTCGAGCAGGACAACCGCTCGAGACAGCGTTCGGGACAGCGCCCCATGCCGGTCGACGAAAACCTGCTCGAAGCGCTGGATCACGGCTTGCCGGACTGCAGTGGCGTCGCGCTGGGGTTCGACCGCCTGGTGATGCTGGCGGCCGGATTGCAGGATCTCGACAGTGTTGTGCCCTTCAGCCTGGAGCGGGTATGAAGGCGACACGCATCGTCCTGGTCAATACCAGTCATCCCGGCAATATCGGGGCCGCTGCGCGTGCCATGAAAAACATGGGGCTGGAAGAACTCTACCTGGTCGATCCCAAGGTGTTTCCCAGCGCCGAGGCGACGGCGCGTGCCTCCGGCGCGGATGATTTACTTGCCAACGCCGTGTGCGTGGAGTCGCTCGACGCCGCGATCGGCGACGCCACCCTGGTGATCGGCGCCAGCGCGCGCAGTCGTACATTGCCGGTACCGATGCTGAACCCGCGCGAATGTGCGGAGCTCATCGCGGGGCAGGCCGAAACGACCGCTACCTCGCTGTTGTTCGGGCGGGAACGCACCGGGCTGACCAATGACGAACTGGATCGCTGCCATTACCTGGTGCAGATACCGACCAACCCCGACTACCCGTCCCTGAACGTGGCCGCCGCGGTCCAGGTCGTTGCCTATGAGCTCAGAATGGCCACCGGCCTGCCGCTGGATCAGCCGCCGGGACGTCATCGTCTGGCCACCGCCGGGGAAATGGAATTGTTCTACCGCCACCTGGAGGAAACACTGGTCGAAATCGAATTTCTTGACCCGGACAATCCGCGCCAGCTGATGCGGCGTCTGCGGCGATTGTTTGGCCGTGTGCAGCCGGACGAAAACGAGATCAACATCCTGCGCGGTATCCTGACGGCGGTGCAGCGGCGGCGGTAATGGTGTCGTCTGGCCGGGCTCCGGGCGGGGAATATCCCCACACACCGATTGCAATATTTCACTGCAGGCACGGTATAGTAGGCGTTTGGCATTGACCGGATAGGGCTATGTGGGAGCGATTGCGCGAAGATATAGACTGTGTATTCGACCGCGACCCGGCGGCGCGGACACGCTTTGAGATCATCACGACCTATCCGGGTCTGCACGCCGTGCTGATCCACCGGGTGAGTCATTTCCTGGCGCGCAACGGTCTGCCCTGGCTGGGTCGGATACTGTCCAACATTGCGCGCTGGTTTACCGGTATCGAAATTCATCCAGGTGCCAGGATCGGCCGGCGCTTTTTCATTGACCATGGCATGGGCGTGGTGATCGGTGAAACCGCAGAAATCGGTGATGACTGCACCCTGTATCACGGTGTGACGCTGGGTGGTACCAGCTGGTCCAAGGGCAAGCGACACCCCACGCTCGGTAACGATGTCGTTATCGGCGCCGGTGCCAAGGTACTGGGCCCGATCAGCATCGGTGATGACGTGCGTATCGGTTCCAATGCCGTGGTGGTCAAAGACGTGCCGGCCGGGGCTACCGTGGTGGGCGTGCCGGGGCGCGTGGTCGGTGGCGGGGCCGATGAGCAGCAGCAGCGCCGGGAGGCAATTGCCAGGAAAATGGGCTTTGACGCCTACGGCAGTACCAGGGACGCGCCGGACCCGGTTGCCCATGCCATCAACAACATGCTCGACCACATTCATGTCATGGACAAGCGCCTGGAAGACATGTGCCGCGGCCTGAAAAGCCTGGGTGCCGAAGTGGCGGATCTGCAGATGCCTGACCTGGGGCCGTGCGAGCTCGACAGCTCCTGCACCACGGAACCCATTGATACCGACGAAGAAACCGAAAAACCCCTTAAATCGCCCCCGGATAATTCTTGACTGATTTAGTAAGGTATGGCATTTTAGCCGGGATTTTAATAGCTTGAGTCGGGGCAGCTTGGCATGAAACTGACCAGTAAAGGTCGCTATGCGGTCACCGCAATGCTGGATCTGGCATTGCACGTCCATCAAGGGCCGGTGACGCTCGCCGGAATATCGGATCGGCAGGGTATCTCCCTGTCTTACCTGGAACAGCTGTTTACCCGGCTGCGCAAACACGGGCTGGTCGCCAGCACCCGCGGTCCCGGTGGCGGTTATTCGCTGAGCCGGCCCGCCGGTGACATCGCGATCGCCGAGGTGGTCACGGCCGTGGACGAGAGTGTCGATGCAACCCGTTGCGGCGGGCGCGGTGATTGCCAGGACGGCAAGCGCTGTCTTACCCACGAACTATGGTCCGAACTGAGCGAACAGATTTACGGTTTCCTCAGCGACATTACCCTCGCCGACCTGGTCGAGCAGGGTAAAGACCGGCAACCGGCAGCCGCGGTGGGAGAGGATGTGGATGTCGTCCTGACGCCGGCAACCAGCCGCACGGTGGATACCGTCTGACGACGCGTGCGTCCCGGGACCGGCGGATTCCTGTACCTGGATTACAACGCCGGGACGCCTATTGATGAAAAACCGGATTGATTGGACCGGGCCGGCCAGATGGCCGGCTGGTGACAGTAAAACACGACTTACGCAGGTGTATAGGACATGACTGTAAAAACGCCGATTTATCTTGATTACTCTGCGACCACGCCGGTAGATCCGCGGGTGGCGGAAAAGATGTGTACTTACCTGACGCCGACTGGTGAATTCGGCAATCCGGCCTCGCGTTCCCACGTCTTCGGCTGGCATGCGGACGAAGCCGTGGAGACAGCGCGCGCCAACGTGGCCGCCCTGGTCAATGCCGACCCCAGGGAAATCATCTGGACCAGTGGTGCCACCGAATCGGACAACCTGGCCATCAAGGGCGCCGCCCATTTCTATCAGAAGCAGGGCAAGCATATCGTCACCCTCAAGACGGAGCACAAGGCGGTGCTGGATTCCTGCCGCCAGCTGGAACGCGAAGGTTTTGACGTGACCTACATGGACCCCGAGCCCAGCGGCCTGCTCGACCTGGAGAAGTTCAGGCAGGCGTTGCGTGATGACACCATCCTGGTCAGTGTCATGCACGTCAACAACGAGGTCGGTGTTATCCAGGATATCGCCACTATCGGCGAGATCTGCCGTGACCGAAAAATTATTTTCCACGTCGACGCGGCACAAAGCGCCGGCAAGGTGGACATCGACCTGCAGGCACTGAAAGTCGACCTGATGTCGTTTTCGGCACACAAGATCTACGGGCCGAAGGGCATCGGTGCGCTGTACGTGCGCCGCAAGCCGCGGGTACGCCTGGAAGCCCAGATGCATGGCGGCGGCCACGAACGCGGCCTGCGTTCCGGTACGCTGGCGACCCACCAGATTGTCGGCATGGGCGAGGCCTTCCGGCTCGCCCGGGAAGAAATGGCGTCCGACAATGCGCGTATCCTGGCGTTACGCAACCGCCTGCTGGAAGGCTTGAAGGATATCGAGGAAGTCTATGTCAACGGCGACCTCGATCACCGCGTGCCCGGTAACCTGAATATCAGTTTCAACTTTGTCGAGGGTGAGAGCCTGATCATGGCGCTCAAGGACCTGGCGGTATCTTCCGGTTCCGCCTGTACCAGCGCCAGCCTCGAGCCGTCCTATGTCCTGCGCGCGCTGGGGC
This sequence comes from uncultured Thiogranum sp., assembly GCA_965544455.1. Lineage (GTDB taxonomy): Bacteria > Pseudomonadota > Gammaproteobacteria > DSM-19610 > DSM-19610 > Thiogranum. The sequence goes on along the minus strand of CBEUNK010000050.1, from coordinate 6,825 downwards.
GTAACGACGAACTGGCTCACAGCTCCATCCGCTTTACCATCGGTCGCTTTACCACGGAAGAGGAGATCGATTACACCATCGAGCTGGTGAAGAGCAAGATCGGCAAGCTGCGTGAGCTGTCACCCTTGTGGGAAATGTTCAAGGATGGTGTCGATCTCGAAAGCGTGCAGTGGGCGGCGCACTAGGAGGTTGATGATGACAATTACCCTTACCGACGCGGCTGCCGAACGGGTAAAAGATTTTCTGGACAAGCGTGGCAAGGGCGTGGGTCTGCGTCTCGGTGTGCGCACGTCCGGCTGTTCCGGCATGGCTTACGTGCTCGAGTTCGTCGACGAGATCGAAGAGGGTGACACTGTTTTCGAAGACCATGACGTCAAGGTGATTATCGACCAGAAGAGCCTGGTGTACCTCGATGGTACGGAACTGGACTTCGCCAAAGAGGGGCTGAATGAAGGTTTCAAGTTCAACAACCCCAACGTCAAGGACGAATGCGGTTGTGGTGAAAGCTTTAACGTCTGAGCGCTGAGTCCGGCGCAAGATTTTTATCCGCGGCCAAAGTCGCTCTTGCGGTCACGCGATGATTGCAGGATCGCCCTTGGCCGTGAACCGATTAACGAGTAGCTGTATTCAGGCGATGCCGTCAATACTGACACAGAATTATTTTCAGCTGTTCTCGCTGCCCGAGCGCTACCGGCTGGAGAGGAGCGAGCTGGATGTGCGTTACCGGGACCTGCAGCGCAGTGTCCACCCGGACCGGTTCGCCAGCGCCGGTGACCAGCAACGGCGCCTGTCGGTGCAGCAGGCGGCACAGATCAACGAAGCTTATGAAACGCTGCAGGACCCACTCGGGCGCGGTCGTTACCTGCTGGCATTGCGCGGGTTGGCCGTTGAAGACCAGCAGGGTACTCACCAGGACCCCGAATTCCTGATGCAGCAGATGGCATTGCGCGAGGCACTGGGCGAGGTGCGCGAGCAGGCCGATCCACTGGCCGAACTGGACCGGCTGGACCGCGAGATTCGTACCCAATACCAGGCGCTGGAATCTGCACTGGCGGAGGCGCTGGATGATACCGGCGACACCGGGGCGGCGCTTACATTCGTCCTGAGAATGCAGTACTTTAAGCGTCTGCGGAATGAAGTGCAGGAACTGGAAGCGGACCTGGAAGACGAGTTACTCTGACCGGCCATTCCCCGCAATGGCGACTTAACCCCTATGGCACTCATACAAATATCCGAACCCGGCGAAGCCACTGCGCCGCACGAGCACCGGCTCGCGGCGGGTATCGACCTGGGGACGACCAATTCGCTGGTCGCCACAGTGCGCAGTGGCGTGGCTGAAACCCTGCCGGACGCGGCTGGAAGCCACCTGCTGCCGTCGGTGGTGCGTTACCTGGACAATGGTGATGTCATTGTCGGTGATGACGCCCACGCGCAGGCGGCCGACGACCCGCTGAATACCGTGGTCTCGGTCAAACGCTTCATGGGTCGCGGTGTCAAGGACGTCAAACGCCTGGGGAGTGCCCTGCCCTATGAATTTGTCGCCGGGGAATCCGGCATGCCCATGATTCACACCGTGGCGGGTGACCGCAGTCCGGTGCAGGTGTCCGCGGATATCCTCACGGCGCTCCGGCAACGGGCGGAGCAGACGCTGGGCGGCGAACTCGCCGGCGTGGTGATCACCGTGCCGGCCTATTTCGACGATGCCCAGCGCCAGGCGACCAAGGACGCCGGCACATTGGCCGGTCTGAACGTGTTGCGGCTGCTGAACGAACCGACCGCAGCGGCGGTCGCCTACGGGCTGGACCGCAGTTCGGACGGTGTGATTGCCGTTTATGACCTGGGTGGCGGGACCTTCGATATTTCCATTCTGCGGCTTAACCAGGGGGTGTTCGAAGTCATGGCGACCGCCGGTGACACGGCACTGGGCGGTGACGACATGGACCACCTGATCGCCGGCTGGATCATGGCGCAGGCGGGCCTGGACGACCATATCGAGCACGGCCTGCAACGACGCCTGCTGCAGGCGGCCCGCGCCGCGAAAGAAGCACTGACCGAATCTGAGGCTGCCGATATCAGCGTCGAACTGGGTGCCGGGCGGTGCTGGGCAGGCGTGCTCACCCGTGCGCAAATGGATGAACTGATCGAGCCCCTCGTAAGGAAAACACTGGCGCCCTGCCGGCGCGCACTGCGCGATGCCGGTGTGGGGGTGGAAGACATCCACGATGTCGTCATGGTCGGCGGTTCGACGCGCGTGCCCCGGGTGCGCACCCTGGTCGGCGAGTTTTTTCAGCGGCCACCACTGGTGGACATCGATCCCGACAAGGTGGTGGCTATCGGCGCCGCCATCCAGGCGGATATTCTGGCCGGCAACAAGCCGGAAGATGAAATGCTGCTGCTCGATGTGATTCCGTTGTCGCTGGGTATCGAAACCATGGGCGGCCTGAGTGAGAAAATCATTCCCCGCAATACCACCATTCCCGTAGCGCGCGCCCAGGAATTCACGACTTTCAAGGATGGCCAGACCGCCATGGCATTGCACATTCTGCAGGGTGAACGCGAGCTGGTGGAGGACTGTCGCTCGCTGGCACGGTTCGAACTGCGCGACATTCCGCCCATGACGGCGGGTGCCGCGCGTATCCGCGTGACCTACCAGGTCGATGCCGACGGCCTGTTGAGTGTCACCGCCGAAGAACAGACCAGCGGGGCGCAGGCACACATCGAGGTCAAACCCTCCTATGGGCTGACGGACAACGAAATCGAAACCATGTTGCGCGCGTCGATGGACCATGCCCGGGACGATATGGAAGCGCGGCGCCTGCGCGAGCAGCAGGTCGAGGCCGACCGGGTGCTGGAAGCGCTGCAGGCGGCGCTGCAGGAAGATGGCGGGCGGTTTCTCGACAGCGAAGAACGGCAGGCGATCGACAACGCTGCCGGAGCACTGGCCAATGCGCGTGCCGGCGACGACTACAAGGCAATCAAGACGGCGATCCAGCAGCTGGAAAGCGCCAGCGCGGTGTACGTTGAACGCCGCATGAATGCCAATATCCAGAAAGCCATGACGGGTCATGCCGTCGACGAATTCAAATAGGTTGAACAAGGTATGCCGCAGATTATTTTCCTGCCACACGAAGAGATCTGTCCGGAAGGGGCGGTCATCGAAGTCGACAGTGGCACCACCATTTGCGATGCCGCGCTGGCCAACGGTATCGAGATCGAGCACGCCTGTGAAAAATCCTGCGCCTGCACAACCTGCCATGTCTATGTGCGCGAGGGTTTCGATTCCCTGGAGGAATCCGACGAGACCGAGGACGATATGCTCGACAAGGCCTGGGGACTGGAGCCTGACTCGCGCCTGAGCTGCCAGGCGAAAGTGACTGACGAGGACCTGGTGGTCGAAATTCCCAAGTACACCATCAACATGGTCAGTGAGAATCACTAGGAGGTGCGGTCATGGGTCTGAAATGGGTGGATTCGCTGGATATCGCCATTGAACTCGACGAGGCACACCCCGATGTCGATCCGACCCGGGTACTTTTTACCGACCTGCGCGACTGGGTGCTGGCGCTCGATGATTTCGACGACGACCCGGAACACAGCGGGGAGAAAATCCTCGAGGCCATCCAGATGGCCTGGATCGAGGAACGGGAATAATGTCCTGCGCAGCAGCAGTGGTCGGGCGTCGGGAGATGGGCTGCCTGTAACCGTCTCGTCATGTTTTCGCGTTAGTCTGTCGCTGACTGACTCGAAACAAGGTGAGATACATGCATCATCCAAAGACCTGGTCGCTGCCTGCCGGCTATCACCGGACGCGCCAATTGCTGGAAGAGATCGCGACCCTGGAACGCCGCCTGGAAGACATGGGGCTGGATGGCGACTGTGCCTATGAGCGGGCCATCAGCCGGCTGTACACCGGCATGGTCGAGGACAGAAAACAGCAGCTGGCGGTATTGGGCGTAGCGCCAACCGCCTGACAGGTTATGCGCAATGCGGCCTGCCATACCAACAAAAATACATATAATTCAATAAGTAAACGAATTTTAGCCGGTGATTTGCGGCGTCACATCCGGCCACGCAAGGGCTATCCCGTGTATCTTGCCGATTGCCTGTATCCACCGCGAGAAGGTACACTACGCCATTAAATTTTGCTGGCGAACCTTCTGATTTTTCGGGAATTTAGCCTTTAACCTAGATGGAAAACATGGCACTCGCCGGGAAACCGGTGACAAATACGCCTGTGGCGCAGCACACACAGCTTCAGAATCTGCTCGACCTGGACCAGCCGGCCCTGGCGGATTGGTTTCGCGCGCGTGGTGAAAAGCCGTTCCGCGCCCGACAGGTGCTGAAATGGATTCATCAGCAGGGTGTCGACGATTTCGACGCCATGACCAATCTCGGCAAGGCGCTGCGCGCGTCGCTTAAAACCGCTGCCTGCATCCGGGGGCCCCGCGTGGTCGCCGATCAGCGTTCCGCCGACGGGTCGCGCAAGTGGTTGTTCGAACTCGACGACGGCAATCGCATTGAAACCGTCTACATCCCCGAGCCCGACCGCGCCACGCTGTGTATCTCCTCGCAGGTGGGTTGCGCCCTGAACTGCAGTTTCTGTTCCACCGCGCAACAGGGTTTTAACCGTAATCTGAGTACGGCCGAAATCATCGGGCAGTTGTGGATGGCCAACCGGCTGCTCGCCGAGGACGACGAACAGCCGGTGTCCAATGTCGTGTTCATGGGTATGGGCGAGCCGCTGTTGAATATCGAGCAGGTACTGCGCGCGGTGCATCTGATGCAGGACGATTTTGCTTATGCCCTGTCCAAGCGCCGCGTCACCTTGAGTACCGCCGGCGTCGTGCCGGGCCTGCAGCAGCTTGCGCAGGAAACCGATATCAGCCTGGCCCTGTCCCTGCATGCGCCGGACGATGCGCTGCGCGACACGCTGGTTCCGCTGAACAGGAAATACCGGATTGCCGAAGTCCTGCAGGCCTGCAAGGCATATGTCGGCGAAGGCCGACGGCGTGTCACTGTAGAATACGTCATGCTCGACGGTATCAATGACAGCGACCAGCAGGCGCGGGCCCTGGCACGGGTACTCGAGCAGGTCCCGTCCAAGGTGAACCTGATCCCCTTCAACCCGTTTCCCGAAACCCGTTACCGCCGCAGCAGTGCGCAGCGCATAGAGCGTTTCCGCGACATTCTGCACCGGTCGGGCATAGTGACCATTACCCGCAGAACCCGCGGCGATGACATAGACGCCGCCTGCGGTCAGCTGGCGGGTGATTTCAAGGACCGTACCCGGCGTCGGGAACGACTCGCCGTCGAAGTGACTGGAGGCTCGAATTAATGCGCAATGCGATTGCAGCTGTTCTGGTGTTGCTGATATTGGGTGGTTGTGCGTCGACCGGCAGCCGGTCTGTCAGCGGCAGCGAAGACGGCGCATACAGCAAAGACCCTGCCGAGGTGAATGCCCAGCTGGGCATCGAGTACATGCGCAAGGGCATGTACGAGTCGTCGCTGCAGAAGCTTAAAAAAGCGATCCGCCAGAACCCGAACCTGCAGCTGGCGCAGGTGTCCCTGGCGATTCTCTACGAGCGCCTCGGTGAAGATGAGCTGGCGGCCAGGCATTACAAGAAAGCCTATCACATTGACCGCAAGGACCCCGTTACGCTGAATGCCTACGGGCAGTATCTGTGCCGCCGGGGCGAGCTTGAACAGGCCGACGAGATGTTTGCCGTCGCGGTGAAGGACCCGCTTTACCAGTATCCCGAACTGATCTATACCAATGCCGGTATCTGCGCCCGCAAGCGGCCGGATCTCGAGCTGGCAGCGCGTTATTTTCGCGAAGCGCTGAAGCGTAACCCCCGGTATCAGCCGGCGCTGCGGGAAATGGTCCGCAGCACATTCACCGAGGAAAAATACCTGGCAACCCGTGCCTATCTGCAGCGCCTGCAGGAAGTCGCCCCGTTAACGCCGGAATTTCTGTGGATCGGCGTGCGGACGGAGTCGGAACTCAATGACAAGAACGCCGTGGCCAGCTATGCGCTGTTGCTGAAAAACCGTTTTCCCGAATCCGATGAGACCCAGGAGTTGATCAAGTGGGAGCGCAAGCCGGGTGAGCGCTGAGGATACGGGTAATGCGCAGCAGGCGGCGCAGGACAGTGGCCTGTCCGCTGTCGGCAAACGGTTGTCGAAAACACGCCGGGAGCAGGAGCGTGAACTGGTGGCCGTCGCGTCTGACCTGCACCTGAACCTGGAAGTGGTAGCCGCGCTGGAAAGTGGCGACCAATCGAAGTTACCGGCCGCGACTTTTGTGCGGGGGTATATCAAGTCCTACGCACGACTGCTCGGTATCAATGATGAACCCCTGCTGGCCATGTTGCCGGACACCGAGGACTACCGGCCGGCACCGCTCAGATCGGTGGGTATGCACCGCCGACAACTCAACTTACCGCTGGGCAAATGGCTGATGTGGCTGGTTGCCCTGGCTGTGCTGGTGACGCTGGTGGTATATGGCATCCCGGTAGTGGAACGCCTGCTGACCAAAACCGAGCAGACCGTGGCGCAGGATTCGCTGCCCCTGCCGCTGGATGCGACCCCGGCGGAAGAGGAAGAGGCTGCCGATTTTGTGCCGGTGATGCCGGAAGTTACGGAAACGCCGGCGATCGAAGCGATCGAAGCGGTCGAGCCACCGGCCGAGTCGTCCGCAGTCGTTGAAAAGGCAAAGGAGCCGGCGCCGCCTGTTGCCGAAGTTGAAAAAGTCCAGGCCGCCGGGCCCGCCGAGATCACTCTGCGCTTCAGCCAGGACAGCTGGGTCGAAATGGAAAGTCATGGCCG
>CBEUNK010000049.1:0-18279 GCA_965544455.1 uncultured Thiogranum sp. | reverse complement strand
GCCCATTTTGTCAACGGCAATCGCTTGCAGCCGCCCTTCCCGGATGGCCTGCAGCAGGCGCTGTTCGGCCTGGGTTGCTTCTGGGGTGCGGAGCACCGCTTCTGGGTGTGCGAGGGTGTCTATACCACCGCGGTCGGCTATGCCGGCGGCTATACTCCCAACCCGACTTACCGGGAGGTCTGTTCCGGGATGACCGGCCATAACGAAGTGGTGCTGGTGGTATTCGATCCGCAAGTCATCGACTATCCCGGCCTGCTCAGGCGATTCTGGGAATCACACGATCCAACCCAGGGTATGCGCCAGGGCAATGATGTCGGTACCCAGTACCGATCCGGTATTTACACTTACTGTGATGAACAGCAGCAACAGGCGGAACAGAGCCAGCGCCGTTACCAGGCCGCCCTGGCCGCGAGCGGCTATGGCGCCATCACCACGGAAATCAAACAGGCGCCGGCGTTCTACTATGCCGAGGATTATCACCAGCAATACCTGGCCAGAAATTCCGGCGGCTACTGCGGCCTTGGTGGCACCGGCGTCGTTTACGATCACGCGGTGGAATGACGGTCAGGGTGCTCGCTTTACTGGCCGGTCCGGCCGCGCTGCTGGTATTCCTGCTGACGCCGGTGCCTGCGGGGCTGGGCCCGTCCGCCTGGCACATGGCAGGCGTCGCGGTCTGGATGGCGGTCTGGTGGATCAGTGAAGCCATCCCCATTCCGGCCACCGCCCTGTTGCCCATCGTGCTGTTCCCGCTGCTGGATATCATGTCGGCGGCGTCGGCCACGGGCGCTTACGCACACCACCTGATCTACCTGTTCATGGGCGGCTTCATGATCGCCGTCGCCATGGAGCGCTGGAACCTGCACCGGCGTATTGCACTGCACGTGATTCACCGGGTGGGCACGGCGCCGTCGCGCCTGGTGCTGGGCTTCATGCTGGCGACGGCTGTGTTGTCGATGTGGATCAGTAACACGGCGACAGCCATGTTGATGGTGACGATCGGCATGGCGGTACTCAAACAGTTATTACCTGAAGAACACCACGACGATTCACCCCTGGGAACGGCGTTGATGCTGGGGATTGCCTACGCCGCCAGTATCGGTGGTGTCGCCACGTTAATCGGCACACCGCCCAACGCCGTACTCGCCGGGGTGCTGGACCAGACCTATGGCATGGACCTGAAGTTCGGTGCCTGGATGCGATTTGCCCTGCCCTTGTCTCTGCTGATGCTGGTATTGAGCTGGCTGTACCTGACCCGACTGGCCTTCCCGCTGAGCAAGGTGGAATACCGTGATTCCGCGGGCCAGATTAACGGCCAGCTGGAGCACCTGGGCCCCGTCAGCACCGCGGAGAAACGCGTGGCCCTGGTTTTTGCCAGTGTGGCGCTGCTGTGGATCAGCCGCGGCCTGATTGACTGGGCACCGTTCAGGCACGTCAAGGATTCGACCATTGCTATCGGGGGAGCGTTGCTGCTGTTCATTATTCCGGCGGGCAAGGGTGAGCGCGGGTTTCTGCTCGACTGGCCGACTGCCGTGCGTATCCCGTGGGATATCATCGTGCTGTTCGGTGGCGGGTTTTCGCTGGCCACGGGATTCAGCGAAACCGGGCTGACAAGCTGGCTGGCCGAACGCCTGCACGTGCTCGGCGGCGTACCGGTGCCGGTGATCGTACTCGGTGTCGGTCTGCTGGTTATCTTTCTCACCGAACTCACTTCCAACACGGCAACCGCGTCGCTGATGCTGCCCGTGCTTGGCGCCCTGTCTCAGGCATTGGAGATGTCACCACTGTTGTTGATGGTGACCGCTACCCTGTGTGCCTCGTTTGCCTTTATGCTGCCGGTGGCAACGCCGCCGAACGCGATTGTTTTCAGCAGCCGCTGCATCCGTATTCGCCAGATGGCGCGTGCGGGCCTCTGGCTGAATATCATGGGCTTGCTCCTGATCAGTGCGTTCGTTTATATCGAGGGTGTTCTGTTTCCCGCACAACAGGGGCTGTTTAACCTTTGAAGGAGAAGTCATTGAAATCTGAAAACCGTATCAAGGTGCGGGCCAACGGGCCCCTGCTGTGCACCGGCGAGGTCGAGGTTTATGCGGCGGATGGTCAGCTATTGGAAAAATCGGATGACCTGGTGCTCTGTCGTTGCGGGCATTCAGGCAACAAGCCTTTCTGTGACGGCAGCCACCGGGCGGCGAGGTTTGAGGATAGCGGTATTTTTTCGGGTATTGAATCCGATGCGCTCGATAATGAGTCAGGTCCCCTGGAAATTACCGTCCGCCGCAATGCCATGCTGATTGCCAGGGGGGCCATGGTGATAGCGTGCGCCGATGGCAGTGGGGAAGTCACCCGTAACAAGGCGGCTCTGTGCCGTTGCGGGCATTCCGCCAACAAGCCGTTGTGCGATGGCAGTCACAAGGCGTGCGGCTTTGAGGGTTGAAAGGGTACGGCGATGCGGGCGGTGCCGGTAAACAATCCGTAGAAAAGAGCTGGTAATGCATTCTGGCAATACTCACAGGCTGCCACCCGGGCCGCAATCACTGCTTGACCTGGAAACTATCGCGGACAAGTTGCAGTGCATGACGTCACTCTGGCGACAGTACGGTGACTGTTACCGGGTGAATGCCGCATCTCGGTCGGCCGATACCTGGGTGGTCACCGATCCCGATATGGTGAAGCGTATCCTGGTCTCCAATCACCGCAATTACAGCAAGGGTATCGGTATCGAACGCGTACGGGTGCTGCTGGGTAATGGCCTGATGGCCAGCGAGGGCGAACGCTGGCGGCGTCAGAGACGACGGATGCAGTCGGCGTTTCACAAACCCCGGGTGGAAGCGTTCTTTGGCATATTCCGGCAGCAGGCTGAAAAGCTTGCCGGCCGCTGCCTGGACGCCGCACGTGCCGGACGGACGGTGAATATCACCGAGGCTGTCAGCGAGACGACCCTGATGGCGGTGTTACAGGCACTGTTCTCTGAAGACCTCGGTCGGTTCGAGAACAGCGAAGGACATTCAGCCTTCCGGCTCGTCAGTGAAGACAGCCGGCGTGACCTGCAGTTTGCCGTGCGTTTTCGCGCCCTCGGAAACCTGGTGCAGGAAGTGATCGACGACCGGCGCCGCGGGCAGCGGTTCCCGCCGGATCTGCTCAGCCATTGCCTGCTGGCCCGGGACAAGACCAGCGGCGAGGTGATGACGGACAGGCAGATCATCGACGAGATACTCACCCTGATCGTGGCCGGTCATGAGACCACCGCGGCTTCACTGAACTGGGTGTGGTACCTGCTGGCCGCGCACCCGGATTGTCTGCCGTCATTGACCCGGCAACTGCAACCGGTCGCCATGGACAGTATTTGCAGCTGGGAAGCACTGGAACGCATGCAGCCGCTCGCCCGGGTTATCAAGGAAGCATTACGCCTCTATCCGCCGGGCTGGTTGTATACCCGTCGTGCGCTGCAGGACGATCGCCTTGGCGACTATCATCTGCCGGCCGGGACCGACGTGTTCATCTGCGTCTGGTTGCTGCACCGCCATCCGCGCTACTGGCATCTTCCTGATGACTTCCGTCCGGAACGCTTCGGTTCCGCGCAGGAAGCACAGCGACACCGCTATACCTACCTGCCGTTCTCGGCCGGACCGCGTCATTGTATCGGTGAATCGTTCGCCATGGCCGAGATGATGATTCACCTGGCCGTGATGCTGAAATACCTGCGTCCGGACCCTGTCGAGAGAACCCCGGTCGCGCTTGAGGCCGACGTCAACCTGCGGCCGCGGGACGCGCTTTTTCTCACCTTTCAGCCAGTGGAATACCGGCATGACTGAGCCGCGCGTACTGGCCGACCTGCTGCACCGGGCCGCTGACAGCACGCGGGGTGTGCGCTTTCTGGACAGCGGTGAAAACGCGCAACAGGTCAGCTATGCAACGCTGCGGCAGCGGGCAGGTGCCTTGCTGGGGTATTTCCAGCAACAGGGACTCGGCCCCGGTGACAAGGTATTGCTGTTTGTCCGCAACAACCGTGCTTTCATCGATGCCTTCTGGGCCTGCCAGCTGGGCGGCCTGGTGCCGGTGCCGCTGTCGGCCGGTGTGCAGGCGGCATCGCTCGACAAGTTGTCACAGGTGGCGCAGCGCATGGACAGGGCCTGGTTGTTCAGTGAGCGCTCGCTGTACCAGCGGCTGAAGCAGGACTACGGGGGCGAGCGCCTGTTTGCACAGCGGGTATGCCTGCTGGAAGCCATTCACGAGGTACCCGCAGGGGGTGAGCATCACAACGCGGATCCCGGTGACACGGCGCTGATCCAGTTTTCATCCGGCTCCACCAGCGAGCCCAGGGGTGTACAGCTGACCCATGCCAACCTGCTGGCCAACATCGCCGCCATCAGCCGGGCAGCGGCCATTGATGCCGGCGACTCCACCCTGAGCTGGATGCCGCTGAGTCACGACATGGGGCTGATCGGTTTTCATCTCGTGCCTCTGTTCAACTGCCTGGATCAGGCCCTGATGGAGCCCGGCCTGTTTATACGCCGGCCGGCGCTGTGGCTGGATTACGCCGCGTCCCTGGGGGCCACGCTGCTGTGTTCGCCGAATTTCGGTTATCAGCATTATCTGAAAAACGTGCCGGAATCCGTCGGCGCACCGGACCTGGGCCGGGTGCGCCTGTTATTCAACGGTGCCGAACCCGTTTCGGCACAGGTCTGCCGTGATTTTCAGCAACGGTTGTCCGCGCACGGTTTGCGCGAGAACGCCTGGTTCCCGGTGTACGGCCTGGCCGAGGCCAGCCTGGCCGTGACCTTCCCGACACCCGGCAGCGGCTTGCACAGCGTCCGGCTCGCTGTACAGGATCTTGCTATCGGTACGCCGGTCGGGCCGGCCGTTGCCGGCGAGCGTACCCAGGAACTGGTCTGCCTGGGGCACACGGTGGATCACTGCGAGTTACGTATTACCGATAACAGGGGAGAAGTGTTGGCCGACGGGACGCTGGGTCATGTCCAGATACGCGGTAGCAATGTCACCGCTGGTTATTACGGTTACCCCGCCGGTGAAACGCTTGCTGACGGCTGGCTGGATACCGGTGACCTTGGCCTGATGAGTGAACGGGGTCTGCTGATCACGGGGCGTGCCAGGGACGTGATATTCGTGACCGGTCAGAACTGGTACCCGCAGGACCTGGAACAGATTCTGGTACGGGCGGGCGTCGGCGAGAGTGGCAGGGTTGCCATAACCGCCGTGCGCAGCGATGATAACGCCGACGATCGCCTGCTGGTCTTTATCCAGTACCGGGGTGAACTCGATCGCTTCGTTCCGCGTGTCGCCGATGTGCAGCGTGTTCTGGCAGCGGAAACGGGGTTGTCGGTGCAGGCCGTGATACCGTTGCACCGCCTCCCGAGAACCACCAGCGGCAAGCTGCAACGCTACCGCCTGGCCGGTGGCTACGGGCAAGGGGAGTATGCCGCGGTTCTCCGGGATCTGGAGGCGCTGCGGGAAGGTAGCGAACAGGCGGTTTCAGCCGGCCCGGTGGAGCAGCAACTGCTCGAACTGTGCCGGCGCCGCTTTCCGGGCCATGCAATCGGCGTCGATCAGAATCTGTTCGAGCTGGGAGCGGATTCCCTGCTGCTGGTCAGTCTGCACGAGGATATCAGCGCCCGGTTCCCCGGTAAGGTGGAGATCACCGACTTGTTCGATTATCCCACCATCAGCTCCCTGTCCGCCTATATCGAACGGTCTGCGACCTGACCGGCCCGTCGTGCGGGAACAGGAGCCGGCTAGTACAGCGGTTTTTTGTGCTTCCAGCGTTTATACAGCCAGAACCAGTCCTGCGGTGCCGCGCGAACCTGTGCCTCCACAGCCCGGATGTAAGCCGGCATGATGGCATCTCCCGTTTGCGGGTAAGGGGGGTGGGCGAGCGTCTCGAAGCGAATGCGGAAACGGCCACGTTGCAGTCGCTGCATGCGGACATAGACCGCCGGTGCCCTGAATAGTCGGGCCAGTTTTTCCGGGCCGGTAAAAAAAGCGGTTTCGATACCCAGAAAATCGGCCCAGTATTTGTCATCTTCCGGCCGGGGGCTCTGGTCGGCGTTGAGCGCGATGATACCGCCCTGGCGAGCGAATGCCGCCAGCCCGGCGAGCGCATTTTTGCTGTCAATCAAGGTGCTGCCGAAGCGGGTACGCAGATCCAGCAGCAGGCTGTCGACGCCGCGATGATTCAAGGGGTTGTATACCGCGGCAATGGGTATATTCAATTGCGCGGCACAGGCCAGCTGCAGCCATTCCCAGTTTCCACAGTGCGAGGTCAGGGCGAGGACGACCTTGTGCTGTTGCAGCAGTCCGGTGAGCAGTTCAGGATTTTCAATGTCGATCCGCTGCCGGAAATCGTGCTCATCGAATCGCCAGGCCTTGACGGTTTCAACCAGGAAATCGAGGGCATTGCGGTAGCTGGCTGCCGCCAGCCGCTGTACTTCAGCGGGCTTTTTGTCGGCAAACGCCCGACTCAGATTATCCGTAATCAGTTGGCGTTGAAAACGGAACAGGTGAAAGAGCAGCACGAACAACACGCCAGAGAGGCCGTAAAGGATCGGCAGGGGTAAACGGCTCAAGGTGCCAATCAGCAGGGCGGCGTGGCGCCTGGCCTTATCGTCGTACGGTGGCGATGACATAGATGTTCAATTATCGCACGCTTCGTATTGAATCCCTACGCGGGTTTGTGGCTATACTGTCGGTCCCCAACAAAAATACGTTGAACTGTTATGCCGGAGGATCATCCCGAGTTGCAGAAGGCGGTGGCCGCCATCAGCCAGGGCAGGTTCGAACTTTCCTTTGATATCGTCTCCCGCCTGGCCCGTGACGACGTGCCGCTGGCGCAGCATTTTCTGGGTTGGCATTACCACAAGGGGATCGGTACCACCCAGAACGACAGCCAGGCCGTGCACTGGTGGCTGAAAGCGGCTGTTCAGGGTGTGGCTGAATCCCAGCAGGGCCTGGGCTGGGCCTATGCCAACGGCCGCGGCGTCGAGGAAAACCAGCTGGAAGCTTACCGCTGGTATAACCGTGCCGCCCGCGGCGGGGACGAGGCCGCCCGGGAAGGCCTGATGGAAGCCGCGCAACACCTCAGTGCCGAACAGTTACGTGCGCTGGAGGAGGACGGCGACCCGTAAGCGCTCAGCCTTCCCGCGTCAGCCACTGCCAGACATAACCGCTGGGCCGGTCTTCGCCGCTCCGGATGTAGTGCAGTACCTGGTGATCGTTTACCACGTGTTCGATATGCTCTGCCGCCTCGCTGCGGCCACAGAAAAGGATATGATCCCCGCTTTGCAGGTGTTCCTCCATAGGCGGCAGCAGATATTCCCCGCTATCGCGTTTAATCAGCAGGGGTAAGCAGGGCAGCGGCAGCTCGCGTTCGCGGGGATGGCTGCAGAGCTGCCCCAGGGTGACGGTTTCGCCATGGATCATGGCGTCGAACACGGACGGGGTGCGCAGCGGGGAAATCTCCAGGTCCCACGTTTCCGGTGTGACTTCCTCGACCACGCCGGCCACCCGGCTGACCAGGACATTGGCCCAGTCTTCGTTCTGGTCGTGTGTCAGGCGCAGGAAATCGTACAGCAACGGCGCCAGTAACAGCCCGAGGATATGGCGGGCAATAATGACATCCGGCTCCATCATGACATCAATTTTTGCCGCCTTGAAGATTTCGGCGTTGTAACGCTTGTTCTGCCGGGCGACGGTGAACAAGCCCGGATTCAGTTGACGGGCGGTGATGATGATCGACAGGTTATTGGCATCGTTGTCGGTGCCTGCAACGATACCCACGACGTCCTGAACCCCACCGGCCAGCAGGGTATCCGCTTCGGTGCCGCGGCCCTTTACCGTGCCCGTCGGCGGGTGGGTGGCTTCGATATCCGCCTCGATGATGCGCGTGTCGATGCTTTCGCCGGTGATGTGCCTGCGTACTGCCTTGCCGAAGCGACCGTAACCGCAAAGCAGCCAGGAACCGCCCGGCGGACGGGTAAATTCCGCCAGCGGCGCGTGCAGGATGGCCGTCATCCATTCATAAACCATGTACATGCTCGGTGAATGGAACATCATGGCGAAACGCGAGGCGAAGATGTCGAACGGGTCGATAATGTGGTCGGTGCCGAAGGAGGCCATGTTGGCGGCGGCATCCTGCGAATCCGACTGGCAGATGACCGGCAAGTCCGGCGCCAGCAACTTGCTGGAGATGGCGATTGTCAGGTTGTAGTGGTCGTCGCCGGTCAGGGCGATGATCGCCTGGCATTTAACGTGTTTCAGGCCGGCGGCAATCAGGGTGTCTGACCGGGTGGCGTCTGCGCAAAGGCCGGGAACATAGTCAGGCAGGTCTTCGACCTGCAGGCCGAGTATTTTTTCCTGGTTTCGGTCGATCACCACGCACTGGATGTGACGCTCGGTCAGTTCACGCACCAGCAGGCTGCCGGCATCATCGTAACCACAGACGATATAGAACGGCTCCTGAATGCGCCGGACCTTACGCGCAAACGACGAGAAGGCCAGTACCCGCCGTAAGGCCTGGTCCTGTATCACGGTGAGGATGGTGCCGATGGCGTACAGCCAGGCGATCACGGCTGAATAGATGATGAAGGTCGTCCACATCCGCTGGGCGTCGGTGAAGGCGTAGGGAATTTCACCGAAACCGATGGTCGAGCCGAGGAAACTGACAAAGTAAATGGCGTGGAAAAAATCCATGTGCCATGGGTTGCCCTGGTCATCGACACCGGGAATCAGCGTCAGCCCCAGTACCGAAATGGCATAAACCGTGATCAGCAGGATCAGCGGCAGGCGCATGCGCCGTAACAGCAGATAGAAGACTTTCGGCATGGTTGTCGCGGCCTAGCGGCGGAACGTCACCGTCTCCACGACCAGCAGGATTACCGAGGTGAGATTGGCGAGCAATGCACCCCCGGACAGCGAGACAATACTGGAAATGGTTGATGCCGTAAGCGCGCTTTCCATGACATAGAGGGTGAAGCCCCAGACCAGTGCAGCGGCGATCAACTGCAGGTCGGCCACCAGGCTGGTGGCCAGCAGTAACGCACCGATATGTGCGCGGTCACCGAATTTCATGATGGTGGCGATCAGGCTGACGATCAGGGCGGCGAACAGCTCATAGGCGTTGTGGTGGGCCGGGTCATCGAGTTCACCGATGAAAAAGCCGAAGTTCAGGGTGAGGGCCAGGATGGAAAAGAAGGCGAATATGACTTTTTCCAGGTTCATTTTTTTAACTCTCTGCGGACGCTTGTCAGGTCTAAGTTTAGCCTAAATAATCATAATGATTAAGATCTTAGCATTATGTTCCAAATTCGCTGGCAGCCGGTTCCGGTGCAGCGCAGCGCCCCCGGCGCTGATTCCGCATCATACTTAAACCTCGAGGGGATCCTGCCGATAATCAAGACATTAAAGCTGTAAGCAGGACAAAAACGGCTCCCCTATGGCAGTCATCGAACAAAAAGTCAGTGTCGCCGACGTCAGGATCGGCATGTACGTGTCGCGCCTTGATCGTCCCTGGCTGGAGACACGCTACCTGTTTCAGGGGTTTCATATCAACAATGAAGAGGATATCCAGGAGCTTCGCCAGCAGTGTGAATATGTCTACGTCGACCCGGAGCGTGGTGAAGCCCCGCCAGCGCCGTCGCAGACGCTGAACGGCGGGGAATCACCCGACAGCTACGCAGCCGTATTCAGAAACCCCACCGGCCATGAGCGCTGGCCGGTCGTGACGACGGTCAAGGATGAGATCGATACCTGCCGCCACGATCGTGCCCAGGCGCTGGACACGGTCGGTGATATCCTCGACGACATCAAGGCGGGAAAGACGATCCATGTTCAGGCCGTTCGCAAGGCGGTCGGCGGCATCGTGGCCAGCATCGTGCGTAACCCGGATGCTTTCTTCTGGCTGACCCGGCTCAAGAACAAGGACAACTATGCCTATGCCCACTGTATCGACGCCTGCGGTCTGGCCGTCGCCTTCGGTCGCCATCTCGGCTTCTCCCGGGTCGAGCTGGAAAATTTGGCCGTAGGTTGCCTGTTGTTCGATATCGGCAAACTGCAGCTGCCCGATGAGCTGCTGAAAAAGCCGGGACGCCTGACCGACAGTGAGTACGCACTGATCCGGCGACACGTCGAGTTCGGTGCCCAGATGGCCGGTGAAATGCAGGGCAGCAACGAAGAAATCGTTTCGGTAATCTGGCATCACCACGAGCGCCATAACGGCAAGGGTTACCCACGCGGCATACCGGGTCACCAGATACCGGTCAATGGCCGCATCGCCGCACTGGTCGACTGCTATGATGCCATCACCAGCGAACGGGCCTACAGTCCGGCGGTTTCCGCCTATGACGCCGTACAGATGATCTACGAATGGCGTGACAAGGACTTCCAGGCCGACATGGTGGAACAGTTTATCCAGTGCATCGGCCTGTACCCGACGGGTACCCTGGTAGAGCTGAATACCGGTGAGGTCGGCCTGGTGCTGTCCCAGAACCGTGTGCGACGCCTGCGTCCCACCGTTATGCTGGTACTGGATAAAAACAAGGTCGCCTACGAATTCAATCCCACCCTGGACCTGATCGATGACCCGGTCGACGATAACGGTCAGCTCATTGAAATCCGGCGGCCGCTGGAACCGGGCGCCTACGGCATCAATGCCGGTGATTTCTACCTGTGAGTGTCGATTGCGCCAGCCTGCCGGATCGTAACGACCTGCAGTCAGTGCTGCAGCAGGCGGTAGCGGAGCAGGGGCGCTTCGCCCTGCTTACGATTAATCTCGAAAAATTCCGCGATATCAATATCGAGTTCGGCCATCGTTTCGGTGACCGGGTGCTGCAACAGCTGGTGGAGCGTATGCGCACCGTACTCCGCGAGGGTGACACCTTGTACCACGTGGGTGCGGACGAGTTTGCCGTTGTTCTGCGCACGCTGAAGTCTCCACAGCTCGCTGAACTGGCGGCCAGAAAAATACAGCAGGTGGCCAGTAATAACCTGGAAATTCAGGGCAGGGTGCTGGTGCCGCTGGTCCGTGTCGGCGTCGTGGTGTTTCCCGATCACAGCGATAACGCCGACCAGTTGCTGCAGCATGCTGATTCGGCACAACAGAAAGCGCGCCACTGTCCCGGGTATATCAAGGTCTATGACCAGGTATTAGAGGCCCAGGAACAGCAACGCTCCGACCTGAAAGGCAAGCTGAAAGTGGCGCTGGATAACAGCGACCTGCAACTTTACTACCAGCCACAGGTTGACCTGCAGCAGGGCATCGTCAGCGGTTGTGAGGCACTGGTACGCTGGAATCACGCGGAACTGGGCTTTATCAGCCCGGAACTGTTCATACCGGTGGCGGAAAGCAGCGACCTGATCGACACCTTGACCTACTGGTCGATAAACGTGGCCTTGCGTGAATGGTTCAAGCATTGCGGCGACTGTTCACCGTCGGCATCGATCAGCGTCAACCTGTCGGCCAAGTTGCTGCATTCGCCGGAGGTGATCGAGCTGATTCGAAGGGCGATGAACATCTGGGGTGCACAACCCGGTTCGCTGGTGCTGGAGGTGACCGAAAGCGCCATGATGTCGGATCCCAAAGCTGCGTTGTATACGCTGCAGTCGCTCGCCGAGCTGGGGGTGAAACTGTCGATCGACGACTTCGGCACCGGTTATTCCTCGCTGGCCTACCTGAAAAACCTGCCCGTCGCCGAGCTGAAAATCGACAAGAGTTTTGTGCAGCAAATGGCGGAGGCCCCGCAGGACCGGAAAATCGTGCAGTCGGTGATCGACCTGGCACATAACCTGGACCTGCAGGTCGTCGCCGAGGGCATCGAGAACCAGCAGAGCCTGGATATGCTGATCGGGATGGGTTGCGACTACGGCCAGGGTTACTACATCGCCAGGCCGATGCCGCTGGGCGACCTGCCACCCTGGGTGGACGGCAGCTGTTGGTCACGCCCCGCCGAATCCAGGGCCTGACGACAGACCGGGTACGACGAATCAGACAGCCGTTTTTTCCCTGACGGGTGTGACCAGGTGATTCAGGTTTACAACTGTCAGCAACAGTACGGCGCCCACGGCATTATGGGCGGTAACCAGTAACAGGGGCAGTTCAGCCAGCACTGCGGCGATGCCCAGCCCCGCCTGGAGTAACAGCAGACCGCCCAGGCTGATTGCCGTGCCCCGCAGACGGCCACCGGTCGTGAAAGCCTTGATGGCCAGCCAGCCCAGGTACAGGAGGGTCAGGACGGCGCCAAGCCGGTGCGCCATGTGTACGGTTTTCTGCGCGCTGCCGGTGATGATTCTGCCCTGCTGATCTGTGTCGAGCCTTTCAACCAGGTTAAAACCCCGCGTGATATCGCTGGCGGATGCCCAGTCACCGTTGCAGCCGGGCAGCGCCGGGCAGGCCGGTCCCGCAAAATCAGCGCTGGTTATCGCACCCAGGGCGATCTGCAGGGCCACGACCAGCAGGCCCAGGCGTGCCAGGGGTCTTAAAGATGCCGGGGTGCTGTCACCGGGATCTATCGTCTCCACTGACCGCTGACCTGTCCACCAGAGCAGTGCCAGCATGGTCATGCCGCCAAATAGATTGCCAAAGGTGACGGCGGGGATATCCGGTGAGGGTGTGCTGTATCCCAGTATTGACAGGAATACCGTCAGGGCGAAAACCATTAATGGCGCCAACAGCCCAACACCAGCCGGTCGCCGCCCGCGCAGGGCCTGCAAGGTCATAATCAATACAACCAGGCCCAGCAGACTCGCCGTGATGCGGTGGACCACGCCGGCAGCGGTGCGTGCTGCCAGGCCATGATCGGGCGTCGCGGGTATCTGTCCAAAACAGTTCGGCCAGACCTCGCAGCCCAGGCCGATGCTTTTCAGGCGCAGATAGGCGCTCAACACGACGGCGGCCAGTGTTAACACCAGACTGACGAAAACAAGGAAGGTGAAAAGACTACCTGATTCTGCTCTGTCTGTCATGGGGCGGGCTTCGATATTGATGGCAACCGCTGTCGCCAATGGCCTGTCGGATACACACTTCCGTTTAATACACAGGCTGCCTGCGTTTGTCAAAAAGCAGGCTGGTAGTTTTATTTTTGAATCGTTATAGTCTTTCTGCCACGTAAGAAGACAAATACCCTTATGCATGAAGATTATATGTTAGCCATTCCCACGGGCAGCCGTCGTCAGCTGGGCCGCGGGTGGCTGTGGCTGGGGATCATGGCGCTGCTGGGTTCCGGCCTGTTTTCCCTGTTGCTGGTACTTTCCCGGACGCCGTATATCCAGGACCGGATACCCTGGATCGATTTTTTCCATACGGCACTGGTGGTGCACGTGGATCTGTCGGTGCTGGTCTGGTTCCTGGCGTTTGGCGGTGTGCTCTGGAGCCTGAATTCCACCCCGCGTATCCTGCTGCTCGGTTGGACAGCGCTGGTTTTTGCCGCTATCGGCGCCGCACTCATGGTCGTCGTACCGTTTCTCGGTCCGGGTAACCCCCTGATGAGTAATTATATCCCGGTATTGCAGACACCCCTGTTCACTGTGGCCCTGCTGGCATTCGGTTTCGGCATAACCCTGCTTGTCCTGCGGGGTATGACCGCCAATCCGCTGGTCGGTCTGCGTATGGAGGGCAGGGGGGCCTTGCGCTTCGGTTTGAATACCGCTGCGGTGTCGGCCCTTATGGCGGTACTCGCCTTTGCCTGGTCGTACCTGGTGATACCCGACTCCGTGACGGGCAAAGCGTATTTTGAACTGCTGTTCTGGGGCGGCGGTCATATGCTGCAATTTACCTACACCCTGCTGATGCTGGTGGCCTGGCTCTGGCTGGCCTCCGGCTCGGGTGTGCGCCTGCCGTTGAGTCCGCGGGTGGTGTTGATCCTGTTTGTGTTCGGGCTGGTGGCGGTGTTTATGGCGCCACTGATCTACTATTCCCACCCGGTAAGCTCCGCGGAGCATATCAGGCTGTTTACCTGGCTGATGGCTTATGGCGGCAGCCTGGCGCCCGTACCGCTGGGGCTGGCGGTGCTGTACGGCCTGTTGCGCAGCACCCCGGCTTCCGGTGCGCAGCGTCCCCTGCGTTCGGCCCTGTGGGCCTCCATGGTCCTGTTTGGCATCGGTGGCGGTATCGGCTTCATGATCCAGGGCAGCAACGTCACCATTCCTGCGCATTATCACGGTTCCATCGTCGGCGTCACGCTGGCTTTTATGGGCCTCACGTATGAATTACTGCCACGTCTGGGCTACGCCTCGCCCAACGTGAGGCTGGCCACCCTGCAGCCTTATGTATACGGCGGCGGTCAACTGCTGCATGTCCTGGGGCTGGCGTGGTCGGGCGGTTACGGCGTGCAGCGCAAGGTTGCGGGTACGGAACAGGCGCTGGACGGTATGGAAAAAATTGTGGCGATGGGATTGATGGGTTTCGGCGGGTTGATCGCCATTGTCGGTGGCTTTATCTTTCTGGTCGTTGTGTTGGTGGCAATGACCAGGAAAACGCAACCGCGCAATGACGTGGCCTGAAGGCGCATGACAGGTTTGGTGACAATAACAGCGGATGCCTTGCCGACAGCACAGGCGGCCGGGATCGAGCCGGGCATTGCTGCCGGGGGGAATACGGCACAGGCCGCCATTGTCCACCCTGCGGGTACCGCTGAGCGGGAGGACTTAACGGTTTTCTTTTCCATCGGCGTGGTCGTCGATGTGCTTCTGGTGGCGGCATTTCTGGTCTGGGCCATCGGGCAATGGCGCAGAACCCGTAAATAGGAGCGGCAGGCCGATGTCGGAATCATCACCAAGACCTTACGGGACACTGTTCCTGTTCCTTTTCTGGATCCTGTTGCTGGCACTGGTTTTCTACTGGATGCTTCCGCGCAAGCCGGACCTGTCGGAACTGCAGGGGGTGCTCCGTCCCGTACCGAAACCACTGCAGGCGTTCGAGCTGGCCGATCAGTACGGACAGCCGTTTAACCTGGAACGTATGAAAGGGAAGTGGAATTTTGTCTTCTTCGGCTACACCTTCTGCCCGGATATCTGTCCCACCACCCTCTCGACCCTGACGGGTGTCAACAAACAGTTGCAAGACGATGTGCAGGGTCTGTCTGACATCCAGGTGGTTTTTGTCTCCGTCGATCCGCAACGTGATACACCGGATGTCATTGAAGCGTATCTCAAGTACTTCAGTGAGAAGTTCCTGGGTGTCACCGGTAGCCGGGAGGGTATCGATGCCCTGGTCGCACAGTTTGGCGGCGCCTATATCAAGGAAGCCGAGACGTCGGCCGGCCAGTACCTGGTCAGCCATACCAGTTCGATTTTCCTGGTTGACCCGCAGGGACGGCTGCTGGCCGCTTTTCCCCCGCCGCACAATGCCGTTACCATTGCCGAACAGTTCCGACAGATACGTTCACTCTTCTGATGTCCGTACCAGTGAGCCAATACATATTCCTCCTGCTTGTCCTGCCGCTGGTTCTGGCCGGATGCAGTCAGCAGGAAACAAGCATACCGGTTGAATTGAGCGCGTTCATTGACGAATTGAAGGCGAACGGCGTGGATGGGTCGTTGTATATCCGGGCGCCATTCAATGAGGACATGGAATATGTCGCGGAATACACCATAGCCAGGTACGCCAGTACCCGCATTATCTCCCTGTTCAAATTCAGGGATCCGGGAAAAGCGGAAGAGAATCTGCAGCAAGCCCTGCAGAATGACAAGCTGTCCGGGCAGGCCAGCAACGGGAGGTTTGTTATGGTGGCAACCTTTTTCCCGCCCGATGAAGAAGCGGTTGGGAAAATCAAGGCGCTTTTCCTGGCGCACAAATTCGACTGATGAAGGCAACACGTTCGCTGCCGGCACTGTTTGTCGTGCTCGTTGCGCTTGCGGGTACGGCGTACCTGTTGCTGCCGGAACGGGAAACTGTGCAGTCCTGGGAACAGCGCAAGGCCCGGCTTCTGCAGGCGACGACCCGGGCCGACCCCCTGATCCTGGCAATCATGGCCTATACCACCGCGACCGGACATCCTCCCCGGGGGTTGAATGAGCTTGTGCCGGAGTACCTGGAAGACCTGCCTGCAACAGGATTGCGAGAATGCGGCGGGTTTGACTACCGGCCCCTCACGCACAAACAGGGTTCGATCGTCTGGTACGACCTGGGCTCAAGGCAGGGGCAGCCGTACACGGGACAGAGCAGATACAGTGACGGTGAACCCGGGCATGCAATTCTCGTGTTCAGCCTGGATGCAAAGGAACAAATCACCAGCGCCCTGTTAGACCGCATGCCGAAGGACCGGGAGCCGCAGGACTTTGATCCGGCGCGCTGGGCAGCCGGTGAAAACCGTATCGAAATGGCATTGGCGCTGGCTGACACCTTTCGACTCTTTGGGATGCCCCGCGAGGTATTCGAGCGGCTGCTGGGGAAGCCCGATGGCGGCCGTCCGGTACACGGTCCCCTGTGGGAACTGCGCATGAACTGCCCGACCGGATTGCTGAGCCATGACGCTTTCCTCTACTGGCCCACGGAGAGCTATCCGCAGCATCTGTACGGGGGGAAAACGGAAGCCATCGGTCGCTGGGTTTACGTCCACAGCTAAGCGGTTTTCCATGGATTTCATGGTGATCCCGGGGGCATCATGTTAAAATCAGCGCTGCAGTAAATTGCTGATTGCCGACCGGAACCCGGTTGGCTGCGTGTGTCGGAGGTTTCCCATGTTCGGTTTCAAGAGTTCCGCTGCCAAAGACAGTTCACATTGCCTGTTGAAGGAAGTGGGCATCGCCGAGATCAACAAGCAGCACCTGCGCCTGGCGAGCTATGCCGTGGAATTCAGCCTGATTGTGGACGAGTTATCTGACCGGGAGCCCACCAACCAGGACTGGCGGCGTATCGATGCGCTGTTCAGTAAAATCATGCGATTCGTGGCTACGCATTTCACGCAGGAAGAAGAGTTGATGCGCAAGTATGACTATCCCGACTATGCGGCACACAAGAAGCTGCACGATAAATTTACCGCCGAGATGGTAAAGCTGCAGTCCGATATCAATAACCGCAATGTCAAGTTCAAGAAGAAAATGGGCAGCCTGCTGTGGGACTGGCTGTATCACCACATCAACGAGATCGACTACCGGTACCGGGAATTCTTCCAGAGTAAAGGGTTAAGCTAGTTCGCAGGGCGAGACAGCGTTTTTCGCAGGGCGGTCAGTGAACTCAGCCACAGGCGCTGGTCTCCGGCTTTATAAAAAGCGGAATGAAACGCGGGCTTGCCCGGGCTGTTTTCCGCGTCGGGATTAATCTCGATATAAAGCATCCCGCTGTTGCCCTCGCTATCGTTGAACCGGATTGCGGCGCATGCCGCAGCGGCTGATGTCTTGACGGCTTCGGACTGATCCCTGCATTCAGTCAGTGTGTCCGGCCATATCAGTATGCTGCCGGGAGGCAGGCTGGATTCCAGCCAGTCCGCAAGCCTGGCGTCATCCGATCCCGTATCCAGCCTGACGACAGGGATTGAGGGAAGGGTACTGGCATCCAGTCGCCGATCTTCAATATTGAGACTGGTCGTCTGGACGTGCCATATGGCGCTGTTATTGCCGGATCGGACCCGCAGTGATTCGATTCCCCTGAATGCGCTGGACCTGACGGTAAAACTGACTTTATCCGTACCGGTCACACGGATCTGTTCATAACGCGGTGCCCGATCCCCCTCGAAATCCAGATAGCGGCAATCGGCCGGACCGTCGGGAGCGCAGGAATCCGGTTTTTCCACCCGGTCGATCATGGCCTCGGGCAGGCGGCCGGGGTCCCAGTTGATAAAGTGGCCACAGGCGTCGAAGCTGACATTCAAAACCGTCTGTTTGCTTATCAATATATCCTTTCCCCGTATTTCATAATCGGGACTTACTGCCGCCGCAGCCTGTCGAGCGGTTTTGGACTCATGGCCGCTGCCGGCTCCGAGTATGCGCCAGCCGGCATCCTGCGGGTCATCTGCCTGGATATGCGCCGTGTTTTCAGACCGGCACATGACAACAGCCTGCTCACCCAGGTAGTTGAACGGGATATTGCGGTAATAGCGCACCACTTTCAGCTGTATATGCGGGCCTTCATAGAAAACGTATTCATCCAGCCGCTGGTTGGGATTACCGCACCCCGAGAGCAGCAGCGAGACAAGCAGTGGCAGGCCGGCACGAAACAAGCTAATGGTCATGAAAGTGGTAACGGGTTTCTGGTCAATGCCACGGCGACGATATACATGAAGCACAACTGTGCGGCGATCCAGCTGCTTATCCGGATGCGCCTTGTCCTGCCATAGGTCA
>CBEUNK010000048.1:0-18301 GCA_965544455.1 uncultured Thiogranum sp. | reverse complement strand
CGTTGCAGATGATCCTGCGCAACCGGCAGGGCGACGAAAGTACCCGGCAGATTCGTGTCCGCACGCTGGAACAACTGGACGACGGGGATAAAAGCCTGACCACTTTCGACCAGCCAGCCGACGTGAAAGGCACCAATTTTCTGAGTTTTACCCACAAGACCGGCCCGGACGACCAGTGGCTCTACCTGCCGGCGCTGAAGCGGGTCAAGCGGATTTCTTCGCGTAACAAATCCGGGCCGTTCATGGGCAGTGAATTTGCCTACGAAGACCTGTCCTCGCAGGAAGTGGAAAAGTACACCTACAAGTACCTGCGCGACGAAAACTATAACGGCCTCGACTGTTTTGTCATAGAGCGCTACCCGGTGGACAGGTTTTCGGGCTACACCCGCCAGGTGGTCTGGGTGGACAAGCAGGAATACCGGCCGCAGCAGATTATTTATTATGATCGCAAGAACGCCAGGCTGAAGACATTGACGTACGGCGATTATCAGCAATACCTGGACAAGTTCTGGCGCGCCGATGAAATGTTCATGGAAAACCACCAGACCGGCAAGAGCACACGGCTGGTCTGGAGTGATTACCGTTTCAAAACCGGGTTGACCGAGCGGGACTTCGACCGCAACAGTCTGAAACGGGCACGCTAGAAAAAATGAATGTATCCGCAATGACAAACGGGGTCAGCGGATTTCCTCGGTCGCGTATTTCTTTTCTTTCACATAGGGTGTAATCACCGCGTAGCCCTCGCGCTGCCAATGTGCCAGTTCGGTAATGGCCGAGGGTGTCAGCTTGATGAACTCGTAGAAGTCTTCCGGCGCGTAGGAAAAATCGGCCGCCGCCAGGCCGCAGACACGAAATTCCACGCCCAGCTCGGCGTAGTAGCGCATGCGTTCCACGGCATCCCGGTATTTCTTGTAATTGTGCCGTGCGACGGTGACGATCTCGGTGCCGTGTATGATCACCTTGATGTCCATCATTTCCGGAGCCATGTCATAGGGCCCCTCGGTGAGCGGGTTGATCAGGGAACGAACCCAGTAGAGCGCTGAATTGATTTTCTGCGGGTCATCGAAGTAGAAATCGAAAACCACTTTCGGTTCCTGGTAGGGTGTCTGCACGAATTCAGCCGCTGGCTCCGCCCGGGCGCAGGCGGCTGCCAGGCAGAGTGGCAATAACCATCGTTTCATCGTGTCGACCCACAGCTGGTGGCTTGCTATGAGTATAGACGACCGCGATGAGCCCATGCCTGGCCGGCGAATACCAGTTCAATTAATGTAGTTTTTCGCCAGCGCTGCGCGTTTTTCGTAGGCCTCCCGGGCGATCTGCACGTCTTCGAGGAAAAACGGCAGCTCGTCCAGGGTCAGGGCCTGTGGCCCGTCGACCAGCGCCTTGGCCGGCTCCGGGTGAAAATCCACCAGCACCATGTTGGCACCGGCAATCACACCCTGGGCGGTGACATGCATGACGTCCAGCAGACCATCGGGCGCCCGGTCCCTGGAACCCACGGAATGTGACGGATCGATGCACACCGGCATACGGGTGAGTCGCTTGACCACCGGCACGTGGGCGAAATCGACGAAGTTGCGGTGCGGGTCACCCATGTTGGTCTTCATACCGCGCAGGCCGAAAACCACCTTGCGGTTACCTTCGCTGGCCAGGTATTCAGCGGCGTTCAGCGATTCCTCCAGCGTGATGCCGAAACCCCGCTTGAGCAGCACGGGGAACTCGTGCTGACGGCCGACCTTCTTGAGCAGTTCGAAATTCTGCGTATTACGCGTGCCGATCTGCAGCATGACACCCGCTGGGCTGCCGGTCTGCTGCAGGGCCTCGCGGATTTCATCGACATGGTCTTCGTGGGTGATCTCCATGGCAATCACCTTGATACCGTACTTGCCCGCCAGCTCGAACACGTAGGGCAGGCAGGCTTTACCGTGGCCCTGGAAGGAGTAGGGGTTGGTGCGCGGCTTGTAGGCCCCCATGCGGGTGCAGACCTGACCGTGCTGCTGCAGGGCGCGCATCATCTGCTCGACGTGCTCGGGCGTATTGACGGCGCACAGGCCGGCGAACACATGCAGATTGTCCTGGCCGAAACGCACGCCGTTGTATTCAAAGCTGGTGGAGCGGATGTCATCCTGGTGCCGGCCCAGCACGCGGTACTCCTCGGAAATGCGTACCACGCGTTCCACGGCGGGGAGGTTGGCGATTTCATCGGCGGCAAGCGAGGCGGTATCACCGATAAGGTAGACCTCCGTCAGGAGCTGGTGCTCGCCGGTTTCCTGGTGAATACGGTGGCGGATATTGGGCAAATTGGCGAGAAAGGCTTCCAGCTGTCTGAACTCGTCGCTGTCGGTCCGGGTATTGGGGGCAAGAATCAGGATCATGGTTGTTTCCTTGTCGATTAATCCCGGAAGCGCCGGGTCAGGTCCGCGTACGCGTCAATACGGCGGTCGCGGAGAAAAGGCCAGGCGCGGCGAACCTGCTCTGCGCGCCGCAGGTCGATATCGGCGAGCAGCATTTCGGGCTGATCGGGTGATGCCTGCGCCAGAATTTCGCCCTGGGGACCCGCCACGAAACTGCTGCCCCAGAAATCGATGCCGGCTGTCTGGCCGCTGGGGTCGGGTTCCAGCCCCACCCGGTTGCAGGCCAGCAGCGGGATGCTGTTGGCAACAGCGTGCGCACGCTGTACCGTCAGCCAGGCGTCGAGCTGCCGCTGGCGCTCCTCGCGCCGGTCGCGGGGATCCCAGCCGATAGCCGTCGGATAGAGCAGGATATCCGCACCCCCGAGCGTCATCAGGCGCGCGGCTTCCGGGTACCACTGGTCCCAGCAGACCAGCACACCCAGCCGACCCAGGCTGGTCCGGACGGGTTCAAAACCCTGGTCACCGGGCGTGAAGTAATACTTTTCGTAATAACCGGGATCATCCGGAATGTGCATTTTCCGGTAGCGGCCGGCGATGGAGCCGTCGCGGTCGAGCACCACCGCGGTATTGTGATACAGCCCGGCCGCGCGCCGCTCGAACAGCGAGGCAACGACAACCAGCTGCAGGTCGGACGCCAGTCCGGACAGCATGTCGGTAGTCGGTCCCGGTACGGACTCTGCCAGCTCGAAGTGCGTGGCGTCTTCGTGCTGGCAGAAGTAAAGGCCGTTATGGAGCTCCTGCAGCAGCACCAGTTGCGCGCCCTCGCGGCTGGCGGCCTGCAGCTGCGTGCGGATGTGCGCCAGGTTGGCAGCACGATCTTCGCCCGCCCGCATTTGCACCAGCGCGACTTTCAGTGTCGCGGGGGGTTCCATTGATTTTGCTGCATCACTCATGGCTCGGAGGGAATTCTAGAAGATTAGGCCACCGACGGGAATGACAGACCGGCGGGAAACTGCATGGTAAGACAATGCAGGCTGCCGTGTTGCCGGATCAGCGGCCGGCAGTCGATGGGCACGATTTCCCGGCCTGGAAAACAGCCCTGTAACTGTTGCGCGGCGAGGCTATCGGCCGGATCCGCATAGCTTGGCAGCAACACGGCGCCGTTGATCACCAGGAAATTGGCATAACTGGCAGGCAGGCGGTGACCTGCATCATCGAGCTGCGGCCGGGGCCAGGGCAGGGCGACCAGGCGGTAGGGTCGGTCCCGGTAATCGTGAAACGTCTGCAGTTCCTCCTGCATGGCCTGGAGAGACCGGTAACAGGCATACCCGGGTTCATCGCAACCCTGGTATACCAGCGTCTGCGGGTCACTGAAGCGGGCCAGCATGTCGATATGGCCATCGGTATCGTCTCCTTCCAGGCAACCGTGCTCCAGCCACAGGACGCGCTCCACACCGAATAATGCCCGCAACTCGCGTTCGATTGCCTGCCTGGAAAGGCCGGGGTTGCGCTGTGGATGCAACTGGCAGGAACGCGTCGTCAGCAGTGTACCCTGGCCATCCGTGTCAATGCTGCCGCCTTCGAGGACCAGGTCGATGGAATCCAGCGGACAATCGCCGAAGTAGCCGTCAGTCGCCAGGTGGCGGTTGATGGCATTATCCCGGTCAGCCGGATACTTGTTACCCCAGCCGTTGAAGCGGAAATCCAGCAGCCTCGGTTGCGCGTTGTCCATGACCGTCACCGGCCCGTGGTCGCGTGCCCAGGTGTCGTCGGAGGGAGTCAGGGAGAATGTCAGGCGGGTTGCGGGTACAGCCCGGGAAACGAGATAGTCCCGGATCCGGTCGACCTGCTCCCGGTCGGCACAATTGACCAGCAGGTGCTCCCGCTGCGCCACCGCCTCTGCCAGCGCCAGAAACACCGGCTCGACCTGGTCCAGGGTTTCCACCCAGTCGCCGCCGGGGTGTGGCCAGGTCAGCATGACGCCGGCCTGCGGTTCCCATTCGGCCGGCAGCCGGCGTTGCTTTGAGGGATGAGACATGCCGGCGCATTCTATGCGCCGGGGCTTGCCTTTGTCATGTGTTCCGGCGCAGGTTGCGCCGATACTTATTTTTTGTGCGCCACGACCGCGTGAATGACGGTCCGGTTCTCGAAATAGACGACGAAATCACCGTAGTCCCAGGTGCTGATCGGTGGATCCCCCACCGGACCCGAGCGGGTCGCCGGTTCGCCGTACTGCTGCAACACGCCGTCCATGGTCATGCCGCGGTCGGGGCGGGCCACCCCGGCGTTCGATTGCACCGATTCGACCAGCAGTGTATCGCCGATTGCCGCGCCAGCCGGGAACCCCAGCGCCAGACCCAGTGCCATGATAGTGCCGATGCGTCGCATGATAGCTGTCCTTTGTGGTTTAAGTGTAATAAGTCATTATAGGTTTTCGGCAGCTTCCGCTTGTGATTTAATGCCTCGCCATGTTCCGTCCTCTGGCTCTCTCTGTCGGCCTGCGCTACACAGGTGCAAAACGCCGTAATCACTTCATTTCCTTCATATCGTCGATTTCCATTGTCGGCATCGCCCTGGGCGTGGCGGCGCTGATCACGGTGCTGTCGGTGATGAATGGCTTCGAACAGGAGCTGCGCAGCCGTATTCTCGGCATGGCCTCGCACGCCAGTATCAGCGGCTACCGCGAGCCGCTGCAAGACTGGCAAAAAGCCGCCAGCCTGGCCAGTGAACACCCGGAAGTCATGGGGGTGGCGCCCTACGTGGAGGGTGAAACCATGCTGACGAAGGGCAAAAAGGTCAGCGGTGCCGTGGTACGCGGCATCCGGCCGGACCTGGAGCCGGCGGTATCCACGGTGGGCGAGCATATGCGGGCGGGGGGACTCGACGACCTGGTCGCGGGCAAATACCGCATCATTCTCGGTAGCGAGCTGGCCTATAACCTCGGCGCCCGTGTCGGTGACCAGATCACCGTTGTCACGCCCCAGGCCAATTTCAGCCCGGCCGGAGTACTGCCCCGGCTGCGGCGTTTCCGGGTGGTGGGTATTTTTGAAGTCGGCATGTACGAGTATGACCGTGGCGTGGCGCTGATCAACCTGCAGGACGCGGCAAAGCTGTTCAAGCTGGGCGACGGTGTCAGTGGCGTGCGGCTCAAACTGGCCGATCTGTTTCAGGCCCCGCGCGTGTCGCGGCAGCTGGCGCGACAGGTGGGCGGCAAGCTGCGGGTCGAGGACTGGACACGCCAGCATGCCAATTTTTTTCGGGCCGTGCAGACGGAAAAACGCGTGATGTTCGTGATTCTCACCCTGATCGTCGCCGTCGCTGCCTTCAACATCGTCTCCACCCTGGTGATGGTGGTGACCGACAAGCAGGCGGATATCGCCATCCTGCGCACACTGGGCGCCACGCCGGGCATGATTCTGCGCATATTCATGATCCAGGGCGCGCTGATCGGCCTGCTGGGCACGGCGCTCGGCCTGGTCGGCGGTATCGCCCTGGCGCTGAATGTCGAAACCCTGGTACCGGCAATCGAGGAAACCTTCGGCGTGCAGTTCATGCCGGCCGATATCTACTACATCAGTGAGCTGCCCTCGCAGTTGAACTGGCCGGATGTCTGGCAGATCGGTAGCGTCGCGTTCCTGCTGAGCTTCCTGGCCACCCTCTACCCGGCATGGCGGGCATCGCGTACCCAGCCCGCCGAGGCATTGCGCTATGAGTAGCAATATTGTGCTCGCCTGCCAGGGCCTGTCGCGCAGCTATAACGAGGGCGGTCTCGATGTCACCGTTCTGCGGGGCGTCGACCTGACGGTGGCCGCGGGCCAGCAGGTTGCGATCGTCGGTAATTCTGGCAGCGGCAAGAGCACCCTGCTGCACCTGCTGGGTGGGCTGGACAAGCCGACGGCCGGGCAGGTTCAGCTCGCCGGGCACAGTTTCAGCGAACTCGGGGAAGCCGGGCGCAGCAAACTGCGCAACCGGCACCTGGGCTTTGTTTACCAGTTCCATCACCTGCTGCCGGAATTTACGGCACTGGAGAACGTGGCCATGCCGCTGGTCATCCGCGGGCTGGCCGTCGCCGACGCGCGCCTTGAGGCGCAGACCATGCTGGAGCGAGTGGGGCTGGAGGCGCGCCTGCGTCACAAACCGTCGGAGCTTTCCGGTGGCGAGCGCCAGCGCGCCGCTGTCGCCCGGGCACTGGTCAGCAAACCCGACTGCGTGCTCGCCGACGAACCGACCGGCAACCTCGACCGCAAAAACGCCGAACAGGTTTACCGCTTAATGCTGGAACTCAACCGCGACCTGAATACCAGCTTCGTCATCGTTACCCACGACCCCGAGCTGGCCGCGCGCATGGACGTGACCTGGCACCTGGAAGACGGCAGGCTGGTGCAGTAGCAGTGCACGCAGGTGAGCGGGGCGCCTAGAAGAACCACCAGCCGCCCTTATCCAGCGAATCTTCGCAACCTTTCAACTGGGCGGCATAACGCCTGGCCCGGGCGTCGACCTTGCGGGCGACCTTGATCAGCCAGGGCTTCTTTTTGTAGCTCTTGCGTTTATAGCCGCCGTGGCCCTCGTGGTAAGCCAGGTACTGGCTGTAGGCGTCCCACTTGGAGATGCCGAGCTTGCGGTGCGACATATTGCCGTACCAGCCGATAAAATCGACCACGTCATCGAAATCGTCGCGGTCGGCCCACCATCGGCCGGCGGATTCCAGGTACCAGTCCCAGGTTGAATCCTTGATCTGGCCGTATCCGTAGGCTGAAGTCGGGCGTGTCCAGGGGATTACCCATAACAGTTTCTGCCGTGGCGGCTTGGCATCGTGGACGAAGCGCGATTCCTGGTAAATGATGGCCAGCTGGACGTGTACCGGTACACCCCATTTCTCGAAACTGTCATGCGCCGCCGCGTACCAGTCGTCTTTTTCGTTGAAAATGTCACAGCTGTCCTTTAGATTTTTCGGCGGCGTGGTGGCACAGGAAACAATCAGTACCACACTAACCGCGAGTATCCCGGAAACAGCGAGCAGCCTTCTATGCAGTCTGGGCATCGCGGGACCTTGCTTCGATAAATACACGTTTGACATTCGGGTAGTTGGACTTGATTTCGCAGTCCAGCCCCACCACCATTTTTTCAATCTCGCCGGCCGGCACACTGTCGCGCAGGTCCAGGCTGAGATTGATCAGTATGTACTCCGGCCCCATGTGCATGGTCAGTATCTCATTGACGTTTTCGACCCAGTCGATACTGCCCGCCAGCTCACGTATGCCTTCGACAATCCAGCGATTGGCGCTTTCACCGATCAGCAGGCCCTTGGTTTCGTAGGCCAGCCAGATGGCGGTACCCCCGAGTAACAGGCCGATGATAATCGAGGCCAGGCCATCAAAATGGGGAATACCGGTGAGCTGTGTCAGGCCGATACCGGCAAACGCGACCAGCAGGCCCAGCATGGCGGCGGAATCTTCGAACAGGACGACGAAGTTGGTGGGGTCCTTGCCACGGTGCACCGCTTCCAGGTAGCCCCACTTGCCCTTGGCGGCGGAAAATTCCTTGAAGGCGAAAAACCAGGCGGCACCCTCGAACAACATGGCCAGGCCGAGGACAATGTAGTTAATCAGCGGGTTCTGGATCTCGACCGGGTGCCGCAGGTGCTGGATGCCCTCATAGATAGAGATACCGGCACCCAGCGCGAAAACGAGGATGGCCACGACGAAGCTCCAGAAATAGACCTCTTTACCGTGACCGAAGGGAAAATCCCGGTCGGCGGGTTTGCGTGCCTGGCGCAGACCGTGGAGCAGCAATACCTGGTTGCCGGTATCAACCAGTGAATGAATACCCTCGGAGAGCATGGCCGAACTGCCGGTAATTGCCGCCGCCACGAACTTGGTCAGCGCAACCAGGGTGTTACCGATCAGGGCGGCGAAGATGACTTTTTTTGACGAGCCGGACATCTGGCCCGTAGCTTACCAGTCCCCGGCTAGAAGTGCAGGTAGGCACCCGCGTAGGGACCGTCGAACTCCACGTTGGCGAAGGAATCGTCGAAGTCGTCCAGGTCGAGTTTGATCTTGCGATAGCCGATATCGACGCCCAGGCGCCAGGGCGTGGTATAGCTGGCGCGGACGGAGAAATCGTAGAAACTGCTGCCGTCATACTTGACATAGGAACCATCGGCGCTGACGCCGAGGCCGGTCAGTGGCAGGTCGATGCCGACACCGGCGTAGCCCAACGGTACCCAGCCGGAAATATCCGTGTCTTCAGTACCCGACAGTGACCCGGTGATACTCGCCGTACTGTCGATGTACTTGGCGTTGAGGCCGAGGTCCAGGTTGATGACATTGTCGAGCACACTGTAGTACAGCGTGATATCGGTCTGCTTGAGTTCGACCTGGCTGCTGACGTCTTCGTTGACCAGGAAAGTTGTATTGCCGAACACCACGGTTTTGCTCAAGCGACCATTGGCGTCTTCGTCGATATTGGTGTAGCTCAGGCGGACATTGGGCAACATCGGCAGCGGATGTTCCAGTGTCAGGTAGTAGAAAAACGAGGAACCGTCGTCATAGCCCAGCTCGCGGTTGACGTCGATGTCGTTGGCGGCATTGCGGGTTTTGTAACGTGCTGTACCGCTGATATCGTAATTCCAGTAATTTGCGCCGGCACGTATACCGAGCGTATCGGCGTATACGGCCGAGGAAATCAGCGACAATGTCATGAACGAAAGCAGATGGTGACGCACAGTGCAGCCTCCTTGTTGGCAACAGCGGTATACACTAGCATAGTGCCATGCCCGGTATGAGACCGGGTTCACAGTTCTGACAGGATGTCACAACCACGGAGTTCAAGGATGAAATGCTGCCGCCCGCGCTGGCTTTTCTAGCCGGTATCTGCCTGCTGTTCAGCGGTCACCGTTTACCCGATATCGCCAGTCTGCTGGCGGTAGCGTTCACTGCCGGCGTGTGCCTGTGCCTGCCACGCCTGCGCCTGGCGGCTTTTCTGCTGACCGGTTTCATCTGGGCGGGGTGGCACGCCCAGCAGTTGTCGGCGTTACAACTGCCGGTGGAACTGGAGGGGCGCGATCTGCTGGTGCGCGGACAGGTCACCGGACTGCCGGAACGGCTCACCGGTGACCGCGTACGGCTGCGCCTGCACATCGACAGCTACCGGACCGACGCCGACTGGCAGGCGCTGATGCTGCCGGTGCGACTCAACTGGTACCGGGGGGCGCCGGCAATCCAGCCCGGTGAACGCTGGCAACTGCGGGTACGCCTGAAAGCCGCCCATGGCCTTGTCAATCCCGGCGGCTTCGATTACCAGCGGTGGCTGTTTGCACACCGCCTGCGGGCAACCGGCTATGTCCGGAAATCAGTTGATAACAAGCGTCTCCTGCCCGGACCGGTGACGGGTTCGCAACAACTGCGTTACCGGCTGTCGCATTACCTGCAGGCACGCGACCTGCCGGCCTCCCGGCGTGCCCTGTTGCGCGCGCTGGCGATCGGTGACCGGGGTGGCATGTCGCGGCCGCAGTGGGACCTGCTGCAACAGACTGGTACCAGCCATCTGCTGGCGATCTCCGGGCTGCACGTCGGACTGGTCGCCGGGCTGGTGTTCTGGGGTGTCGCTCAGCTCTGGTCCCGGCTGGGTGGGGCACGACTGTGGCCGGCACCCCGCGCGGCAGCGCTGGCAGCCCTGTTTGCCGCACTGGTATACGCGTTGCTGGCGGGTTTCGAGGTACCGGCCCAGCGTGCCCTGATCATGGTATGGGTGTGGATGCTGTCGATTCTGCTCGGTGTGCAGGGACGGCCGTGGCAGGTGTGGGCGCTGGCCTTGTGGCTGGTGCTGCTGCACGAGCCGCTGTCGGTCCTGACCGCCGGTTTCTGGCTGTCCTTCAGTGCCGTTGCCCTGATCCTGTACCTGGGGCGCGGCCGCTACGGCCGCAACGGGCGCCTGCGGTCCGTGCCGGCCATGCAACTGGGTCTGACCGTCGGGCTGACGCCGGTACTCTGGACCTGGTTCCAGCAGGCATCGCTGGTGGCGCCGCTGGCCAACCTGGTAGCGATTCCCTGGGTCGGTTTCGTGATCGTGCCGCTGCTGCTTGCCGGCCTGGTTCTGTTACCCGTGTCATCGGTGGTCACCGACGGGCTGCTGTCAGTGGCCGCAGCGGCGCTGGAGGTGCTGTGGCGTTTCCTGCAATGGCTGGACCCCGGGGACAGCCAGGCGTTATGGCACGCACCGCCGCTGTCACTCCCGGCGCTGGCGCTGTGTACCGCTGGGCTGCTGCTGATACTGCTGCCGCGTGGAACCGGTATCCGTGGCCTGGCCCTGATTATGCTGTTGCCGGTACTGACGGCGGAACCGCGGCGGCCGGCGCCCGGCGAGCTGTGGATGATGCTGCTCGACGTGGGGCAGGGCCTTGCCGTGGTGGTGGAAACCCGGCGCCACGTGCTGGTCTACGACACCGGGCCGGCCTTTCCCGGCGGCTTCGACACCGGGAAAAGCGTGTTGATCCCGTTTCTGCAGCGGCGGGGATACCGGCAGCTGGACCGGCTCGTCATCAGTCACAGCGATAACGACCACAGCGGTGGTGGTCATTCGCTGAGCCGGCGCTATCCGGCCGGCCAGGTGGATGCGGGTGAACCACAGTTAATCCGTTGGGCGAAGGCGACCAATTGCCATGCTCAACCGCCGTGGCAGTGGGACGGTATCCGCTTCAGGTATCTGCCAACGCCGGCGATGGCCGGCGGCAACAATGCCTCCTGCGTGTTGAAAATCACCACACCGGGTGGCCGTGGCGTGCTGTTACCGGGTGATATCGAACGGTCCGTGGAGACCGCGCTGCTCACCGCGCCTGCCGGGGCCCTGGCGGCCGACGTGCTGGTGGCACCGCACCACGGCAGCCGCAGTTCGTCGACGCCCGCCTTTATCCACGCGGTCCGACCGGACTGGGTACTGTTTGCCACCGGCTACCGGAACCGTTTTGGCTTCCCCCGGCCCGACATCGTGGCGCGTTACCGGGCGGCGGGCGTGCGCTACATGGACAGCGCCACCGCCGGTGCCATCGAGGTCTGCATCGGGGATCGTCAGGGTGTACGCGTAAGCGGCTGGCGCCAACGCCGCAAACGCGTCTGGCGACACTGAAAACGGCGGCGCTACCCGGTTTCGTATCCCGCCCAATCCAAGTATGATGGCCCGCATTCGTCGAAACCGACCACACAAGGAAGGACGTGCCAACGTGTTTGAACTGGTAACCGCGGGCGGCTGGCTTATGGTGCCCATCATCGCCTGTTCTATCATCGCTTTCGCCATTATTGCCGAACGCTTGTGGACACTCAGGATCAAGCGCGTTATTCCGCGTAAACTGGTCGCCCAGGTCTGGGACCAGGCCAAGGGCAGGAAGCTCGATGTCGAACGCCTGCAGGACCTGCGTGCCGGCAGCCCGCTGGGCCGGATCCTGGCGGCGGGCCTGATGAACCGCAACGCCAGCCGGGAGATCATGAAAGAGGCGATCGAAGACACCGGCCGCCACGTGGTGCACGAACTGGAGCGCTACATCAATACCCTCGGCACCATCGCCGCCATTTCGCCACTGCTGGGCCTGCTGGGCACGGTCATCGGTATGATCCAGGTGTTTTCCACCATCACCACGCAGGGGGTAGGCAATCCCGGCGCCCTGGCCGGCGGCATCTCCCAGGCGCTGATCACCACTGCTGCGGGCATGGTGGTCGCCATTCCGTCACTGATGGCCTACCGGTATTTCCGCGGCAAGGTCAACATGCTGGTCATCCGCATGGAGCAGCAGGCGCTGCGCATGGTCGAGGTCCTGCATGGCCAGCGTTCGCGGGATAGCGTCATCGAGGAGCAGCCGTGAACCTGCGCCAGTCGACCAGCGAAGACCCGGAGGTCAATCTCACCCCGCTGATTGACGTGGTGTTCATTCTGCTGATCTTCTTCATGGTGTCGACCACCTTCCAGAAAGAATCCGAAATCAAGATCGAACTGCCGGAGGCCAGCGGCGAGCCAACCGAAGAGCGCAAGGAACTGCTGGAAATCGTCATTGACGCCGACGGCCACTATTTCATCGACGAGCAGCAGGTGGTCAATACCGAGCTGGACACATTGAAGCGCGCCATCACCAAGTCCCTGGGTGAGCAGACCGATTTGCCCGTGGTGATCCGTGCCGACCGCATGACGCCGTACGAGTCGGTGGTGCGGGCCATGGACGCCACCGCCCAGCTCGGCCTGGTACAGATGTCGCTGGCGACCAGCCAGCCGGAAAGCGGGGGAGAGTGAGACCGTCTCCCGCGGCCACCGATCTCTATAAACGTCTGCTGGGTTACGCGACGCCGTATTGGCGGCTGTTCGCACTTGCCGTTCTGGCCATGATGTTATTCGCCGCCACCGATACCGGTCTGGCGGCCCTGATGAAACCCATGCTGGACGGCAATTTCATCAAGCGCGATCCGCAGACAGTACGCCTCGTTCCCATCGCCCTGATCCTGCTGTTCGTGTTCCGTGGACTGACGGGATTCGCCTCTCGCTATGCCATGAGCTGGATCGGGCGGCGGATCGTCCAGCAACTGCGCCGGGCGGTGTTTCACCAGCTGCTGCGCCTGCCGGCGAGTTATTTCGACAACAATCCCTCCGGACGCATGCTCTCGCGCCTGACTTTCGATGTCGAACAGGTGGCCGAGGCCAGCACCAACGCCGTGACCGTGCTGATCCGCGATTCACTGACGGCGGTGTTCCTGCTGGCCTACATGTTCTGGGTCAGCGGCTGGTTGACGCTGCTGTTCCTGGTTGTCGGTCCCGTGCTGATTGTCCTGCTACGCCTGGTCAGCCGGCGCTTCCGCAACATCAGTCGGCGTATTCAGGATTCCATGGGCGAACTCACCCAGTACAGCGAGGAAGTTATCCACGGGCAGCGCCTGGTCAAGGCGTTCAACGGGGAAGCCTGGCAGGAACGCCAGTTTGAGGAAGTCAATGAACGCAACCGCAAACTGCACCTGAAAATGGCGGCGGCGCTGGGCGCCAGTACCCCCGTCGTGCAGCTGATTGCCGCCTGCGTGCTGGCACTGGTCATTTACCTGGCCACGCTGGAATCAATCACCCGGGAAATCAGCGTCGGCAGTTTCGTGTCCTTCATTACCGCCATGATGCTGTTGCTGCAACCGATCAAGCGGCTGACCAACGTGAATGCGCTCATCCAGCGTGGCCTGGCGGCGGCGCGCAGCATTTTCGCGCTGCTGGATGAGCCTGTCGAGGCCGACAGGGGCAGCCTGGCGTTGCCACGTGCGCAGGGTGCCATCGAATTCCGCGATGTCGGTTTTGCCTACGACAAAGCCAAGGGCGAGGTGCTGCAGAACCTGTCCTTCACGATTTCGCCCGGGCAGACCGTTGCCCTGGTGGGGCGCTCCGGCAGTGGCAAGACCACGCTGGCGAACCTGCTGCTGCGTTTTTACGATCCCGGCGAGGGTGCGGTTTTTCTCGATGGTCATGATTTACGTGATTACCGCCTCGCCGATCTGCGCCGGCAGATCGCCCTGGTGGGGCAGGATGTCGTGCTGTTCAACGATACCCTGGCGCACAATATCGCCTACGGACGCCTCGACAGCGTTTCGGAACAGGAGGTCATCGCTGCCGCCGAGGCGGCCCATGCCATGGCCTTTATCCGCGAACTGCCCCACGGGCTGCAAACCCGCATTGGCGACCGTGGCGTGTTGCTGTCCGGCGGGCAGCGGCAGCGCATTGCCATCGCCCGGGCCATCCTGAAAGATGCCCCGATCCTGGTTCTCGATGAGGCCACCTCGGCGCTGGACAGCGAGTCCGAACGCCTGGTGCAGGCGGCACTTGCTGCGTTGACGGAGAACCGCACCTCGCTGGTCATTGCCCACCGGCTTTCCACGGTGGAAAATGCTGACCGGATTCTGGTGCTGGAGCAGGGACAGCTGGTGGAATCCGGCACGCATGCCGAACTGCTGGCCAAAGACGGCCGCTATGCCGACCTCTACCGGCACCAGTTCAGAAGCGAGTGATCATCGCAATGACTCGTGTTGAACTGGAGCGCCGGCTGCACACCCTGTGGTACGGTGATTCCTGCCTCTACTGCCTGCTGCTGCCGTTGTCCTGGCTGTTTTGTGGCCTGGTGATGTTGCGACGGGCGGCTTACCGCAGCGGACTGTTGCGCAGCGCAGTGCTTGACCGCCCGGTAATCGTGGTCGGCAACCTGGTCGTCGGGGGCGGCGGCAAGACGCCGCTGGTGATCGCGCTGGCAAAGCGCTTACAGCAGGCGGGGCTACGGGTCGGCCTGCTGTGTCGCGGCTACCGGGGGCACGCCCGCCACTGGCCGCAGCGGGTCAACGGCGACAGCGATCCCCTCGAAGTCGGCGACGAAGCGGTGTTACTTGCACAGCAAACCGGTATGCCGGTGATGGCCGGGGCGGAACGGGTGGACGCGGGCAGGGCACTGTTGAACCAGGCAGATTGCGATGTGCTGTTGTGCGACGACGGCCTGCAGCATTACGCGTTGAATCGGAAGCTGGAGATCGCCGTCATCGACTCCGAGCGGCTTTTCGGTAACGGCGCCTGTCTTCCCGCGGGACCGCTGCGCGAACCGCTTGCGCGCCTGCAGCAGGTGGACGCGGTTGTGGCGCTGGGGGACGACCCCGCGCCGGTCAAGGCGACGACGATGCCTGTAACCGTTACCAGGGCGTACCGGCTGGATGACCCCGAACAACAACGGCCCCTCGCTGATTTTACCGGCCAGTTCGTGCACGCGGTCGCCGGTATCGCGCACCCGCAGCGATTTTTCCACCAGCTGCGCGAGGCGGGAATACGTGTCGAGGCGCACGCCTTTGACGATCATCATCCTTTCGAGCCTGATGATCTGCGCTTCGACGATGAGCGCCCGGTTTTAATGACGGAAAAAGACGCGGTAAAATGCCGGTCTTTCGCGCACCCTGCCTGGTGGGTGGTACCGCTCGACATCCGGCTGGACGCGCAATTCGGTGACTGGCTGGTCAATGCGGTCAGCAAACAGGAGTACTGATTTTGGACA
This sequence comes from uncultured Thiogranum sp., assembly GCA_965544455.1. Lineage (GTDB taxonomy): Bacteria > Pseudomonadota > Gammaproteobacteria > DSM-19610 > DSM-19610 > Thiogranum. The sequence continues at coordinate 2,908 of CBEUNK010000048.1, read as the reverse complement.
AGAAACTGCTCGATATCCTCGCCTGCCCGGTATGCAAGGGGCCGTTAATCTATGACCAGGCACGGCAGGAGCTGATCTGCAAGGCGGACCGCCTGGCTTACCCGGTGCGCGATGATATCCCGGTGATGCTGGAGGAAGAGGCCCGGCAGATTCCGGCTGACGAAGAGCTCTAGGACAACACTATGCCCGACAATTACAAAGTGGTCATACCGGCCCGTTATGCCTCGACCCGGCTGCCGGGCAAACCCCTGCGGGAATTGCTGGGCAAACCGATGTTGCAGTATGTGTTCGAGGCGGCCTCGGTCTGCAAGGCGGCCGAAGTGGTCGTCGCCACCGACGACGCGCGGATCGAGACGGCAGCGAGGGATTTTGGCGCCGACGTCTGCCTTACCGCCGCCGAACACGCCAGCGGGACCGACCGTCTCGCCGAAGTGGTGGCCAGGCGAGGCTGGCCGGACGATGCCATCGTGGTCAATGTCCAGGGCGATGAACCGCTCATGCCACCGGCACTGATCGACCAGGTCGCCCGCGATCTGGCCGACAACCCGGACGCCGCCATTGCCACGATTGCCACGCCGCTGGTAGCCGCGGGCGAGTTTTTTGATACCAATGTGGTCAAGGTAGTCACCGATAAAGCCGGTTTCGCCCTGTATTTCAGCCGCGCACCGATTCCCTGGGACCGTGACCTGCTGCACGACGATGTCCGCGCGCTGCCGATCGGCATTGTCGCGTTACGCCATATCGGCATCTACGCCTATCGCGTGGGTTACCTGCGTCGTTATGCGGAAATGCGGCCCTGTCCACTGGAACAGGCTGAACAGCTCGAACAGTTGCGGGCACTCTGGTATGGCGAGCGCATCCATGTTGCACAGGCCGGTCAGAGGCCCGGACCGGGGGTGGATACTGAGGAAGACCTGCACATCGTCGAACAACTGTTACAGGCCAGGAAAAACGGAGAGAGTGCCCTTTAAGGCTTCGGGTTTTCAGTCAAGCCATGCCCGGATGACCGGGTTCAGTGACCGCTGTTCATCGAATAGAGGCAGGGTGTGGCAGCGTTGTACACGCCGCGTGGCCTCGCCGAACTGGTTGCCCTGAATCACGCGTTCACCGTCTTCGCAGCGCAGAACCACGGCGTTTTCCCGGTCCAGCACCTCGATGAGCTGGCAACTGTGTCCACCGTATACCAGGGTTCGGCCGATCAGCTGCCGCAACTGTTGCAGAAGTTGGGCTTCCATGTATGCTACTGTGAACCGTTGTTTTGTAAGAATCAAGTTTAAGTAACGTTCCTAACCATGAGTAAAATAAAGGTATTATTTGTATGCATGGGCAATATCTGTCGTTCGCCCACCGCCCAGGGCGTGTTTGAATCGCTGTTGAAGGAAAGTGAGCTGGCAAACCGGGTGCATATCGATTCGGCGGGGACCCACGCTTATCACGTCGGTGAACAACCCGATCGGCGCGCTACCCAGGCGGCTGCCAGCCGCGGCATCGATCTCACCACGCAGCGCGCCCGGCGTGTCGAGTCCGCTGATTTTGCGCGTTACGATTACGTGCTGGCCATGGACAGCAGCAATATCGAAGACCTGTTGACACTCTGTCCCGAGGAATACCGGCACAAGATCAGGCTGTTTCTGGAATTCGCCGATACGAATTCAGCACGCGATGTGCCGGATCCCTACTATGGCGGTAACCAGGGATTCGAGCGTGTTCTCGACCTGGTGGAAGAGGGTGCGAAGGGGCTTCTCGACGATATCCGCCGTAAGGTCAACGGCTAACCCACGGGCACTGCTTACGCCGGCAATTCCCTCAGGAAAGCATGCCCCCACCTTGCATCGAGGCATACATGCCGATAGCCGACGCCGGACAGACCGAAACACAGCCGCCACAACCGTTACACAGCCCGGTATCGAGTAACGGTACTGCGGGGCCGGCAACCTGCTGACGGAGATGAATCGCGCCCACCGGGCAGTGGTCCGTACACAGATCGCAGGGTTCGTTGTGCTGGGTCAGGCAGGTCCGGGCGATATATGCCTTGAGATCCCACGGCTTTTCCCGATCCCGCGTTAACCCTCCCCGGGTGCATGCAGTGACACAGTCGCCACAGAACAGGCAGCCACCGGCGGAAAAGTCCACCTGGGGATAACCCCCGCGGCCGCCGACCAGGATACCTTGCCGGCAGGCATCGATGCAGTCGTCGCAGTGATCGCATAGTTTGATGAAGGTGGCTTCAGGAAGCGCCCAGGGAGGGCGCAGGGGGGTGGGTTCCGGAGAGAAGTTGCCGCCCAGTAAGCGGAATTCGTCGCTATGAGTGTTCATCGCTACGTTATCCCTGTTATCGGCTTGCCTACACAGTGCGCGCCCTGACGGGGTATCAACATTGATCTGGATCAAATTCGAGCGGGCTTTCCCTTTTGTGACGCCCCGATGTGGCGCATGATGAATCCATCTGCCGGGAGCAGCGGCTTCCGGCCAGCTGCTGCCCGAGCAACCCGGAACATGCACCCTGGAGAAACTATGATGAAAAAACCTGGTCTTGGCACACTCGCCGTCGTGGCACTTTCCGGCTCCCTGTTGCTCTCCACTGTCCACGCGGGCGGAATGGGTATGGGCAGCTCCAGCAACCGCGGTCCCGATGCAGGGTATGGGCCGGGTGACCGTTACGGTGGCGGTCCCGGCTACGGTCGGGGTTACCGGCGCGGGCCCGGTTATGGCCGTGGTCCGGCAGACCAGAGTGGATCCGGCTTCGGCATGGGCAATCGCAGTGACCGGGGCTATGGACCCGGACCGGGTTATGGCCGTGGTCCGGAAGACCAGAGTGGATCGGGTTTTGGCATGGGCAACCGCAGTAACCGTGGCTATGGACCCGGACCGGGTTATGGCCGTGGTCCGGAAGACCGGGGCGGCTCCG
>CBEUNK010000047.1:0-18446 GCA_965544455.1 uncultured Thiogranum sp. | reverse complement strand
CCGCCCTGGCCGCCAGCCCCCAGTACGCGCCCTGCAGGGCGGGCCGCTCGACTTTCTCCGCCAGGCCGGCGACGACGTCCGCCAGCTTGCCCGCCTGGCGGGGCGTCACGGTCAGTTCGGCGGTGTAACGGAGAAAACGGCCCTGCTCGCTCGAGTCTTTCTCCAGCAGTTTGTAGGCACCCTCGGCGTGACCGCCCTGCAACATGACCTGGGCGTTGAGCCAGCGTAACGCCGGCTCCTCGTCACCGAAATCCTGGCGGTAGCGGACCAGTGCCAGGCGCGCGTCGTCGCTGCGGTCCTCGAGCACATAGCTGCGGATCACCAGTTGCCGCCAGTGCGCCTGCTCGGGCCGCTGTGCCTCGCTGTCCGACCACAGCAGTTCCCGCAGCGTGGCGCGCGCCGCGTCGGCCTGCTCCAGCTTCAGCTGTGCCTCGGCCTTCAGCGTCTGCGCAAATCGCCGGAAGCCGGCATCGACGGTTGCCGGCAGTGCGTCGACCCGCCTGATCAGCGCATCGTTCAGACCCTGGCTGGCCAGGATGTGCAGGCGTTCCTGTTCCCAGGCCGACCAGGCCGCGACGTCGGCCTCGAGCGGCGGCTGTTCCGCGTCCATCCGCCGGAGTGCCAGCTGGGGGGCGCCGGCACGCGCCAGCTGGGTCAGTTCATTCAGGCTGCCGGTATCAAGTGGCTGGGCATTGGCCAGCGAGACACACAGCAGCAGGGCAATACCTGTCAGCCATGCACCGGGGCGGAACGCAAAAACGGGCAACCTGCGGCCAGGTTGCCCGTTTTCGTGTCCGGGTGCGGTAGCCGGCGGCCGCCGCATGGAATCAGAGCTTCTCTTTGATGCGGGCCGCCTTGCCGGAAAGACCGCGCAGGTAATACAGCTTGGCGCGGCGCACGTCACCGCGACGCTTGACCTTGATGCTGTCCACGCTCGGGCTGTAGGTCTGGAAGACACGCTCGACACCCTCACCGTGAGAAATCTTGCGCACCGTGAATGCCGAGTTGAGGCCGCGGTTGCGCCGGGCGATGCAGACGCCTTCAAAGGCCTGCAGACGCTCGCGGTTGCCTTCTTTCACCTTGACCTGCACGACCACGGTGTCACCGGGGCCGAAGTCCGGCACGTCCTTGGTCATCTGTTCGTTTTCGAGTTCTTGAATGATATTGCTCATGTGTCTTCCCCTGCTACGGGTTTCCATCTGATTCCATCGTTTGCTGCTCGCGGATAAACTCCGCCAGCAGCGCCTGTTGTTCCTCGTTCAATTCGATCTGCTCGAGCAGATCCGGACGCCGCCGCCAGGTCCGGCCCAGCGACTGCTTCATGCGCCAGCGTTCGATCTCGGCGTGGTTGCCGGCGGTCAATACCGCGGGCACCGCCAGGTCGTCGACGACTTCCGGCCGCGAATAATGCGGGTAATCCAGCAGCCCGTCCATAAAGGAATCGCGCAGTGCCGATTCCTCGTCGCCGAGCGCGCCCGGCAACAGCCGCGTCACGGCGTCGATCCAGACCAGCGCCGCCGGCTCGCCGCCACTCAGCACGTAGTCGCCGATGGAGCACTCCTCGTCGACGTGGCGCTCGATCACGCGCTCGTCGATGCCCTCGTAGCGTCCGGCCAGCAGGATCGCGTGCGGCAGTTCGGCAAAGCGGCGTACCGCCTTCTGCGCCAGGCGCCGGCCCTGCGGGCTCAGGTAAATCACCGGCCCGTCGCCCTGCTCGCGGGCCGCGGCGATGGCATCGGCGACCGGCTGAAACTGCATCACCATGCCGGGACCGCCGCCGTAGGGCCGGTCGTCGACATTGCGGTGTTTGTTGCGGCTGTAATCCCGCGGGTTCCAGGTACCCAGTTCGACCAGGCCCTTCTCCTGGGCAATGCGCGGAATACCGTAGCGGCAACAGTCCCGTATCATTTCCGGGAACAGTGTGACCACGTCGATACGCACTAGTAATCCTTGTCCCAGTCGACCTGGATCACACCGGCGTCCAGGTCCACGCGCATCACGATTTTATCCAGCACAAACGGTATCAGCCGTTCGCGTTCACCCCTGACCACCAGCACATCGTTGGCGCCGGTTTCCATCAGGTGATCCACCGTTCCCAGCGGCTCGCCTTCGAGGTTCATGACCTCCAGGCCCTGCAGGTCCTGCCAGTAATACTCGCCGGGTGCGGTCGGCGGCAACTGCTCGCGCCGCACACCGATTTCGGTGTTCATCAGCAAGCGTGCCTGGTCGCGATCCTCGTAGCCCTCGAGCCGGGCGACGACACCCTTGCCGTGGCGGCTGCCCTCGACACACTCGCGGGGCTGCCATTCCTCACCTCCCCTGCGCAGGTACCAGGGACGGTAGTGCAGAATATTTTCACGTGGCTCGGTATAGGAAAACACCTTTACCCAGCCTTTGACGCCGTAGATCCCGGAGATACGACCGACCGGGATAATCTCCTGCGGTGTCAGGCGTTCGCTTACTGTGTCTGTTCCTTCAGCAGCTTGGCGACACGGTCGGACGTCTGCGCACCTTTGCCGACCCAGTGCGCCGCGCGCTCCGCATCGATATTCAGGCGCACTTCCTGGCCCTTGGCCATGGGGTTGAAGAAACCGATGCGTTCGATGTAGCGACCATCACGGCGATTGCGGGAATCCGTGACCACCACATGGTAAAACGGCCGCTTTTTCGCACCACCGCGTGCAAGTCGAATCGTGACCATCGAGATAAAACCTCTGCAAAATTTCGTTGAAGCGGCACCGGACAACCCGGCCCCACGGAAAAGCGGGCATTTTACGCGAAATCGCTTAAAAGTGAAGCGCCTGCGGAAAATAAAAATATCTGCGGCAAAACGTCAGGAATAACGACACTGTCGAATATACTTACACATTTAATTTCATCAAAAAAACGCGCAAATAATAGTCCAACTGCTTGTTATCTTTTATGTATTGTGGATTATTACCCCGCTCGGATCAGGGCAGTAATATCGGTATTTTTTACATAAGTAATAGCCTGACTTTCTGAACGGCTTGGCGCAGCGTTGCAACTCATTGTAACTCAAGGGGTTTTTAAAACTGGCACACAGGTTGCTGTAGTAACAAGCGAGGAACGATGCAGTTAACAATCAGGACGAGGGGTAGTCGAACGTCAGTTGTCAGAAAGAACCAACCTGCGGCGGCTAAAGACCTTATCACCGGAAATAACAACCAATAAGCACTGGTGACAAGGGGGGAAAGACAATAAGCGACCCTTAAATTACGGCGATACCTTCGGGTTCGCCGTTTTTCTTTCTAGAACGGAAATCCCTGCGGCATGCGCCCTTTCATGCCGCGCATCATGTTCTTCATGCCGCCCTTGGACATTTTTTTCATCATTTTCTGCATCTGGGTGAACTGCTTCAGCAGGCGGTTGACGTCCTGTACCTGGGTACCGGACCCGGCCGCGATGCGGCGCCGGCGGGAACCCTTGATAATATCCGGGAAACGCCGTTCCTTGGCTGTCATGGAACGCACGATGGCCAGCATGCGGTGAATTTCCCGGTCGTTCACCTGGTCGCGGACGTTGGCCGGCAGCTGCCCCACGCCCGGCAGTTTGTCCATCAGGCTGCCCAGCCCGCCCATGCCCAGCATCTGTTCCAGCTGGTCGTGGAAATCCTCCAGGTCGAAGCGCTTGCCCTTGTGCAGCTTTTTGGCGAGTTTCGCGGCCTTTTCCTTGTCGACCTTGTGCTCCGCCTCCTCCACCAGGCTGAGCACGTCGCCCATGCCGAGGATGCGTGACGCCACGCGGTCGGGGTGGAAGGGTTCCAGCGCCTCGGTCTTTTCACCGACGCCGAGAAACTTGATGGGCTTGCCGGTGATCTGCCGGATCGACAGGGCTGCGCCGCCACGGGCGTCACCGTCGGTCTTGGTCAGCACCACGCCGGTCAGCGGCAGGGCGTCGTGGAAGGCCCGCGCGGTGTTGGCCGCGTCCTGGCCGGTCATGCTGTCGACCACGAACAGGGTTTCCACCGGTTGTACCGCCGCGTGCAGCCGCTGGATTTCGTCCATCATATCGGCATCGATATGCAGGCGGCCGGCGGTATCGACAATGACCACGTCGAGGTGCTGCTTGCGCGCATGCGCCAGCGCGGCGCTCGCGATCGCGACCGGGTCCTGGTCGGCACGGCTGGGGAAAAACTCGACACCGACCTCGCCCGCCAGCGTCTGTAACTGGTCGATGGCCGCGGGACGATAGATGTCACAACTCACCAGCAGCACGCTCTTATTTTTGCGATCCTTGAGCCAGCGCGCCAGCTTGGCGGTCGACGTGGTCTTACCCGAGCCCTGCAGCCCCGCCATCAGTACCACGGCCGGCGGCTGCACATTGAGCTGCAACTCGTCGCAGGCCTCGCCCATGAGGCTGACCAGCTCCTCGTTGACGATCTTGACCAGCGCCTGGCCCGGCGTCAGGCTGTGCAGCACGTCCTGGCCGACGGCGCGTTCACGCACTTTTTCGGTGAACCCCTTGACGACCGGCAGCGCGACGTCCGCTTCCAGCAGCGCCATGCGCACTTCGCGCAGCGTATCCTTGATGTTGTCTTCGGTCAGGCGGCCCTGGCCACGCAGGTTCTTGACCGTTTTTGACAGGCGTTCGGTGAGGTTTTGAAACATACGGCTCGATCCAGTCGGTGAAGCCGCGATTATAACTTGAAGCGGTCACCCCCGCACAGGCGCTGTACCTTGAGCGCCTCAATCTGCTGCTGGCACTGTTCCACGATGGCGTCCTCGCTGCCGGGTTTCAGGTGGGTCAGGAAAAGCTCGGGCCGGTGCCGCAGTTTTTTCAGGTCGCTGGCCAGTAACTGCGGGCAGTAATGCCGCGCCTTGATACTGAGATCGCGTTCCTGGTCGGAAAAGGCGCTTTCGACAATCAGCAGGTCCAGCTTGTCGTGCCGGTTCAGGGCTTCCCAGAAACCGTCGTTGCTGGTGGTATCGCCGCTGAAGGCGAAGCAGCCGACGCCGTTCTGCACCCGGTAACCGGCGGCCGGCACCGCGTGATTGACGGCAATCATTTCCACGCTGCGCGCGCCCACCCTGATGTGCTCGCCGGGCTGCATGACCTGCAGCTGCAGGACCGGCTGTTCGGCACTGGGCAACTGGGTGAAATCGGGCCATACCTGCCAGTTGAAGATGTGTTTGCGCAGGGCATGGATGGTTTCCTCGCGGGCATGCAGCACCAGCGGCTGTTCCAGGGTCTCGAAGACCGAGTCCAGCAGCATGGGAATACCGGCGATATGATCCAGGTGGGAATGGGTCACGAAAATATGCCGGATGCCCGACATTTCCTCGAGACTCAATTCCGCCAGCCCGGTGCCGCCGTCAATCAGGATGTCATTGTCAACCAGCAGCGACGTGGTGCTCATGTTGGCGCCAATGCCACCGCTGCAGCCCAGTACTCGGAGTTCCATAAGGATTTTCCCGGTTGTTGTCTGCCCTGTGCGTTGCGAGGATCGTGCCAGCGCATTCCACCCCGAAAGTGTCGAGCCCGTCACAGTTCCATGCCCGAATACCGGCTTTATCCCGGTCCCGCCCGGTCGCCTGACGCATTGCGTCAGGCCGACTGCCCGGCACCGGCAGGCCGGTGGCAGGATTGGCGATGCCGCCGGCTTGTGCCATCATTCCGCATATGAACCTCATCGTTTTCGCCATTGCCGCCGTTATCCTCTACCTGCTGACCAGCGCGGCCCTCACCGCGCGCCTGGCCGGCGGCGTCGGCGCGCCACGCATGAGCCGGACAATTGTTCTGCTGCTGGGTTTCGGCGCCGTGGTGCTGCACGCACTGGTACTCTACCCGGCGCTGATCACCGGGCAGGGCCTGAACCTGGGGTTTTTCAACGCCGCCTCCCTGGTGGCGCTGCTGATGGTGGCACTGCTGCTGTTGACGGCCATCCGGCAACCGGTGGAGAACCTCGGCATACCGGTGCTGCCGATTGCCGCGGCCAGCGTGGCGCTGGCCGCCTGGAATCCCGGCCATCACCGCGCCATCACCAGCACCAACTGGCAACTCGACCTGCATATCCTGTTCTCGGTACTGGCCTACAGCCTGTTTGCCCTGGCCGCGGTACAGGCCATCCTGCTCGCCATCCAGGACCGGCACCTGCGCAACCGCCAGCCCGGCGGTTTTATCCGCGCCCTGCCACCGCTTGAAATCATGGAACGCCTGCTGTTCCAGATGATCGCCACCGGCTTTGCGCTGCTCAGTGCCGCACTGCTCACCGGGATCCTGTTCCTGGAAGATATTTTCGCCCAGCACCTGGTACACAAGACGGTATTGTCGATCGTCAGCTGGGTGATTTTCGGCACCCTGCTGTGGGGACGCTGGCGCTTCGGCTGGCGCGGGCGTACCGCCATCCGCTGGACCCTGAGTGGCTTCGTGTTCCTGATACTGGCCTATTTCGGCAGCAAGCTGGTACTGGAACTGATCCTGCAACGCGCCGCCTGACAAATCCCGCGCCAGCGCCTACAATTCAGACTGACACTGGCAACCCGGTCCGCTCTCTTTGGAACACATCCCCCTTAGCGTTCTGTTCGGCGTACTGATCTTTCTGATCCTCCTGTCCGCCTTCTTCTCCAGCTCCGAAACCGGTCTGATGACCCTCAACCGCTACCGCCTGCGTCACCTGGCGCGCGCCAACCACGCCGGCGCAAAGCGCGCGCAGAAACTGCTGGAACGGCCGGACCGCCTGATCGGCCTGATCCTGCTGGGCAATAACTTCGTTAACGTGCTGGCATCGGCGATTACCACGGTGATTGCGATGCGCCTCGGCGGCGAACCGGCCATTGCCGTGGGCGCCGGCATACTGACCCTGGTCATCCTGATATTTGCCGAAGTCACACCGAAAACCCTGGCCGCACTGAACCCCGAACGCGTGGCATTCCCGGCGGCCTTTATCTACGGACCGTTGCTGTGGCTGCTTTACCCGCTGGTGTGGGCCGTCAACGTGGTCGCCAACGGGCTGTTGCGACTGCTGCGTGTACATCCCGAGGACAGCACCACCGATGCACTCAGCCAGGAGGAGCTGCGCACCGTCGTGATGGAAGCCGGCGCCATGATCCCCAAGCGCCACCAGGACATGCTGCTCAACATCCTCGACCTGGAGAAAGTCACCGTGGAAGACATCATGGTGCCGCGCAAGGAGATCACCGGCATTGACCTGGAAGATGACTGGGACGAGATTATCGACCAGCTGACCAACAGCCAGTACACCCGCATGCTGGTGTTCCGCGGCAATATCGACAACGTCGTGGGCTTTATCCACCTGCGCCGTATCCTGTCGCTGCTGATGCGCGACGAACTGGACCGCGACACCCTGGAGGGCCTGATCCGGGAACCCCAGTTTATCCCCGAAAACACCCCCCTGAACCGCCAGCTGCTCAACTTCCAGCGCGAACGCCGGCGCATCGGCCTGGTGGTCGACGAGTACGGCGATATCCAGGGGCTGGCGACACTGGAAGACATTCTCGAAGAAGTCGTCGGTGAGTTCACTACCGACCCGTCCACCAGTATCAGCGACTTTACCGCGGAGGAAGACGGCAGTTACCTGGTCAACGGGACGGTCACCATCCGCGAGTTGAACCGCTCCCTGCACCTGCAACTGCCAACCAGTGGCCCGAAGACGCTCAACGGCATGGTGCTGGAATACCTCGAGGATATTCCCGAGCCCGGCACCAGCCTGCTGCTCTCGGGTTACCCGGTGGAGATCATCCAGACCAAGGGCAACCTGGTGAAAACCCTGCGGGTGTACACCGAGCGGCGCCCGGCAAGCGCTGAACAGGCATGAGCGGATGAGCGGATGAGCGACAAAATAGACAAGCCGGAGCAGGAATGGCGCCGGCAACTCGACCCCGAAACCTACCAGGTAACCCGGGAGAAAGGCACCGAGCGGGCGTTCACCGGCAAATACCACGACTGCAAAACGGCCGGCGTCTACCACTGCGTGTGCTGCGACGCCCCGCTGTTCGGTTCCGGCGAAAAATTCGATTCCGGCAGCGGCTGGCCCAGCTACTGGCAGCCGCTCAGCGACGCCGCCGTGCGCACCGAAACGGACAACAGCCACGGCATGCGGCGGGTCGAGGTGCTGTGTGCCCGCTGCGACGCCCACCTGGGGCACGTCTTCGAGGACGGGCCACCACCCACCGGGCTGCGCTACTGCATCAATTCCATTGCGCTGAATCTTAAAGAAAAGCCCTGAACCTACCGCTATCCAGAAGAGGGCCTGACCGACACTTGGGCAACAACCGGACATTCACCAGGAAACAGACGTGGCAAAACTGACGCTGTCCTTCAAGGACCGTAAACTCAAGGTTTTCGCACTGTCGTCCGGCGACTGCACTGTCGGGCGCGACCCGGCCTGCACGATTGCCATCGACAGCCTGGCGGTGGAACCGGAGCACCTGCGCATCCGGCAGGAAGACGATCACTTCGTGGCCGCGGCCGCCGGCGACGGCTGCACCTTCAGCATCAACCACCTGCCGGTGGAGGAACCGCAGACGCTGTACCCCGGCGACACCATCCAGATCGGCAAGCACAGCCTGGAATTTTCCGCAGACAGCGAAGGCACCGTCATCGAGGCTGCGTCGGCACGGATACCCGCTGTCGGCTGGTTACAGATCCAGAACGGCGCCCACATGGGCCGTACCATCCGACTCGACAAGGCCTTTACCCGCGTCGGCAAACCGGACGGCGACCTGGCGGTCATCGCCCACCGCGACGACGGCTACTACCTGTCGGCGCTGCAGGGTGAACAGGGCCCACAGGTCAACGAACAGGGGATTGGCGACGACAGTTACCGGCTGGACAACGGCGACCATATTGCCATCGGCGAACTGCAGGTACAGTTCTTTGCCGACAGCCACCCGGCCGGGGACGCCGATCTGCCCGCCACGGAGGAAAGCAGCCACCAGCGCCGCTTCAGCCGCATCCCTTTCGATGTCGACGCGACACTCACGGACGATCAGCACAGCTGGGAAACCGGCCTGCTGGATATTTCCCTGCACGGCGCCCTGGTCTGGGTACCGGAAGGGTTCGATGCCTCCCCGGCACAGTGTTACCGGCTCGCGGTCCACCTGGAAGGCGGACCGGACATCTGCATGGACGTGGAAATCGCGCACCGGGAAAACGACGAACTGGGACTCAACTGCAAGGACATCGACGTCGACAGCATCACGCACCTGCGCCGGCTGGTGGAACTGAACCTCGGCGATCCGGATCTGCTGGAACGGGAACTGTCGGCGCTGGGCTGATGCTCGAAAAAGAACAATTTCGATCCGAAAACAGCCTTCACTTTACCCTGTAGGAGCACCCGTAACACCGTCGGGTATAAATGGCCTCCTGGCCGCGATAGCGTCGCCCAACCTGTCGCGCCGAAGGACGGCGCTCCTACAACCGGGTTCCGGTTGGTTTGAATCCGCTACTCACGAAAACCACTCCAGCGCTTCCGCGTAACGCGATACGGCGGTGATCTCCATACCGGGAACTCCCCCCCTGGGTGCATTGGCCGCCGGTATCAACGCCCGCTTGAAGCCCAGCTTGGCGGCCTCGCGCAGACGTTCCTGACCATTGGGCACGGGCCGGATTTCGCCGGCCAGGCCGACTTCGCCGAAGACAATCAAATCATTGAACAGGCTGTGGTCACGGAAACTCGACAGCACCGCCAGCAGCACCGGCAGGTCAACAGCCGTCTCGTTGACGCGCACACCACCGACCACGTTGACGAACACGTCCTGGTCACTCATGAACACGCCACCGTGGCGGTGCTGCACGGCCAGCAGCATGGCCAGCCGGTTGTGTTCCAGGCCGACGGTAACGCGGCGCGGATTGGACAGCTGGCTGTCGTCGACCAGCGCCTGCACTTCCACCAGCAACGGCCGCGTGCCTTCCATCGTCACCATGACCACGCTGCCCGCGACCGGCTGCTCGTGCCGCGACAGAAAAATCGAAGACGGGTTGCGCACTTCTTTCAGACCGGCGTCGGTCATGGCGAACACGCCGAGTTCGTTGACGGCGCCGAAGCGGTTCTTGATGGCGCGGATCACCCGGTAGCGGCCACCGGGCTCACCCTCGAAATACAGCACGGTATCGACCATGTGTTCCAGTACGCGCGGTCCCGCCAGGGTGCCTTCCTTGGTGACGTGCCCCACCAGGAACAGGGCCGTGCCGGTCTGCTTGGCGAAACGCACCAGCTGCGCGGCGCTTTCGCGCACCTGCGCCACCGAGCCGGGCGCCGATTGCAGCAGTTCGGTGTACAGCGTCTGGATGGAGTCGATGACCATGACCTGCGGCGTTTCCGCGCGCGCGTGTTCGATAATGCGCTCGACCGACGTTTCCGCCAGCAGGCGTACCTGGTCGGCCGGCACACCCAGCCGCTGCGCGCGCACCGCGACCTGTTCCGGCGACTCTTCGCCGGTGACATAGAGCGCCTTGAGACTGCCGGCAAAGGAAGCCAGCGCCTGCAACAGCAGGGTTGATTTGCCGATACCCGGATCACCGCCGATCAGCACCACCGATCCGCCGACCAGGCCGCCTCCCAGCACACGGTCGAGTTCGTCCACACCCACCGACACGCGCGCCTCGGCACCGGGCTGTATCTCGGACAGTGTCTGCACCTGCACGCCGGCCTCGCCGGCATAGCCGGCAAAACGCGCCGCCCTGCCCCCGCCGCCGCCGGACACCACCGACAGCACTTCGCTGAGGCTGTTCCAGGCGCCGCAGTCACCGCACTGTCCCGCCCACTTGGGTGACTGCGCGCCGCATTCACTGCATTGATAAACGGTTTTCGACTTAGCCATTGAAGTACTCGCGCGGCACCCGCGGATTGACGTTGCACAGCAGCTCGTAACTGATGGTGCCGGCGCGGGCGGCTACCGCCTCGACCGGCAGGCAGCTACCCCACAGCTGCACCGGGTCACCGGCCCGCGCCTGTGGCTGGTCGCGCAGGTCCACACAGATCATATCCATGGAAACCCGGCCGATCAGCGGCACCACCTTGCCATTGACCAGTACCGGCATACCACTGGGCGCATGGCGCGGGTAACCGTCGCCATAGCCGGCGGCGACCACGCCAACCGGCATGTCCTGCGGGCAGGTCCACGCCTGGCCATAGCCGATAGCTTCGCCTTTGCGACGCGGGTGCACGGCAATCAGCCGCGACTCCAGGCTCATGGCGGCCTGCAGGTCGACCTGCCGGTCGGCCGACGGGGCGAAGGGCGATGCACCGTACAGCATGATACCGGGCCGCACCCAGTCAAACTGCATATCGCTGCGCGACAGCAGCGCGGCGGAGTTGGCCAGTGAGCGTGGCACGCCGCCGATCGGCAGCGCACTGAACACCGCCAACTGTTCATCGTTGAACGGATGCGCCGGCTCGTCGGCACAGGCCAGGTGCGACATCAGGCACAGGCTGCTGCCGCGCCCGGCCACCAGTGCCGCGAGCCGCCGGTGGGCCTCCACGGCCTGTTCCGGCCGCAGACCCAGGCGGTGCATGCCGGTGTCGACCTTGAGCCACAGCACCAGCGGTGCCGACAGCCGTGCCTGTTCCAGCCACTCGACCTGCTGCAGATCGTGCACCACCAGTTGCAGGTCGTGGTTGGCGGCCGCCTCCAGCTCGTCGGCCGCAAACACACCCTCGAGCAGCACCAGCGGTTGTGACACGCCCGCTTCGCGCAGCTGCAGCGCTTCCTCGACACTGGCCACTGCAAACGCCTCGGCGGTCTTCAATGCACGCGCCACCATCACGGCACCGTGGCCGTAGGCATTGGCCTTGACCACCGCCATCACCTTGCTGTCGGGAGCCGCCCGGCGGGCCTGTTGGAAGTTATGTTGCAGGGCCTTGAGATCGATACGCGCCCGCACCGGTCGCGTCATGCATCCGCCCCGCCGGGATCGAAGCCCCCTTCCGTGTAGCTGTCCATGGGCGTGAAGTTTTCAAAGCGGGTGTGCTTGCCGAGGAAGGTCAGGCGGCGTATACCAATCGGGCCGTTACGCTGCTTGCCGATAATGATTTCCGCCGTGCCCTTGTCGGGGCTGTCCTCGTCGTAGACCTCGTCGCGGTAGATGAAGACAATCACGTCCGCATCCTGCTCGATGGCCCCCGAATTGTGACTGACGATACCGTCTGCCAGCCACGATGCCGGTCCCGGCACCGTCAGATCGTAAACGTCTTCCTCGCCCCGGGGTGTTATCGCCACTATACGATCCCAGAACAGATCGCTGTCAGCATGACGACGCAGAAAATCGTCGTCCAGCATATCCGCATAGGAGCGCACCACATCGCGCGACGGCGAAAAGTTAAAGTGTGCCATCCCACCATAAGACGTGCCGCGCATCTGCGCTGCCCGGCGATGACTGATTCCCTTGGCCGCCATCTGCTCCTTGACGTAGCCGAACAAGGCCTGCGGTAAGGTATCAACATTGGTGACCGTCTTTACTCCCTGCAATGCGGCTGCGAGCGTCTCGGCCTGCGCACAACGCGGGCCGAAGGCACTCACCCGTGCCAGAAAACGTCTTTGCATAACCGCACCGCTGATATGTACCATATAACCGGGACGATGATTGCCTTTCTGTGTTTTCTGCGTGCGGGCAACAATACCCAGCCGCAGCAACAGGGCGGCGACGTCCTGCGCGAGCACCGGGCTGTTGGTGGCATAATGGATGGTGTGGCTGCCTTTCTGGTGGGCCTTGCGCGTAAAAATAGTACCGTCGGTGGCCCACAAATGGCGCAATAACAAACCGATCTGGGCATTGTTCAATCGGAACGCCGCTTCCGGGATACGTTTTTCATGCGACCGCTGGTTAAATATGCCCAGCTCGCGCAGCCATGCATTGATGCCCGCGGGCTGCCATCGGTTACCGTTGCCGCTGAACACCAGTTGATGCCAGCTGCCATCGCTTTCGTGGCGGTTGACCCTGACGCCGAATTCCTCTTCGGCTGCGCGCCTGACGACCTCGCTGTTGGCGTCAGAGTTGGTGGTGTAACGCAGCGGCTGACCGTTCAGGTAACTGCCATCGCCGATTAACTGGCCCAGCAGCGCTACCCGCGCATCCGGCCATGATTCGCTCTGTTCGGGTTCCGGCAGGTGTCTTGCCAGGGCCAGGCGATCACCGACCTTCATAGACTTGATTTCGCGCCAGCCATCGAAAGCATACAGCCGGTGTGCGGCGGTCGCACGGATTGTGCGCCCGCTGGCCAGACTGATGTCAAATACCGGCTTACGGCCGACTTTCCACACTTTGTCGCTCCGACATTTGATCAGCTTGTGCTCAGCTGACACGGCAATCACGTCGGGCGTCTGACCAAGCAGTTCACGGATCGGCACACGCCGACCATCGGCGCAAACCACGCGGGTATCACCGGTGACACATTCACGTAAATCCG
Source organism: uncultured Thiogranum sp. (assembly GCA_965544455.1). Lineage (GTDB taxonomy): Bacteria > Pseudomonadota > Gammaproteobacteria > DSM-19610 > DSM-19610 > Thiogranum. The sequence goes on along the minus strand of CBEUNK010000047.1, from coordinate 5,059 downwards.
ACATCACCGGCCGCTTGTTGGGGCGCTGCTCCAGGCTGCGGTTGAGCTGTGACAGGGCGATGACCGGCACATTCAGTTCCTTGGCCAGCGCTTTCAGCGAACGCGAGATTTCGGAAATCTCGCCGGTGCGGTTTTCCTTGTGGCCGGGTACCTGCATCAGCTGCAGGTAATCGATGACGATGAGGCCGAGGTCATGCTCGCGCTTCAGGCGCCGGGCGCGGGCGCGCAGCTCGGTGGGACTGAGCGCGGGCGTATCGTCGATGAACAGCGGCGCCTCGGAAAGGATGCTGACCGCCGAGGTCAGGCGCGGCCAGTCGTCGTCGTCCAGCTTGCCGGTACGCACCTTGGTCTGGTCGATGCGGCCCAGGGAGGACATCAGGCGCATGGCGAGTTGTTCGCCGGGCATTTCCATGCTGAACACCGCCACCGGCACACCGTCCTTGATCGCGGCGTGCTCGGCGATATTCATGGCAAAGGTGGTTTTACCCATCGAGGGCCGGCCGGCAACAATAACCAGGTCAGAAGCCTGCAGGCCGGCGGTCATGTCGTCGACGTCACTGAACCCGGTGGACACGCCGGTCAGCGGCGTATCGAGGTGAAACAGGGTGTCGATACGGTCGACGGCCTTGGTCAACAGGTCCTTGATACTGGCAAAGCCGGAGCCGCGGCTGTCACCGTGGTCGGCAATGCGAAAGACCAGCTGCTCGGCGTTGTCCAGCAGGGCCGCGGTATCGCGTCCCTCGGTAAAGTAGGCACTGTTGGCGATTTCGGTACCGACGTCGGCCAGCTGCCGCAAGACCGAGTTCTGGCGCACGATGGTGGCGTAAGCGCGGATGTTGGCGGCGCTGGGGGTGTCCTTGGCCAGGGTTCCGAGATAGGCCAGCCCGCCGACGTCGTCGAGGTCATCCTGGCTGTCCAGCCACTCCGACAGGGTGACCACGTCGCAGGGGTCGCCGCGCTCGATGAGCGTGCCGGTGGCGTTGAAGATCAGGCGGTGGTCACGGCGGTAGAAATCCGCCTCGGTGACCAGGTCGGCCACCTGGTCCCAGGCCCGATTGTCCAGCAACAGGCCGCCGAGCAGGGATTGTTCGGCCTGGATCGAATGCGGCGGGACTTTCTGGCGATCGGTGGCGAATTCGACGGTATTAGTCGAGGGTACCGGGTCTGCCATTGGTCCTCCGTGGTGCCGGTCTGGCGTAGGTAAAGGGGTGCGCCTGTCTGAGCCGTCATATTAAATCGACCGGCAGATCGGCTCAAGGTCGTTTCATCCCAAAAATAACAACGCCTTGCCACCGGATGGTGACAAGGCGCCAGGGTTACGTCCGGGAACGGCTTATTCGGCTTCGATCTGCAGCGTGATGTCCGTGTTCACATCGCTGTGCAGGTGAATATTGACGCTGTATTCACCGAGCTGGCGGAACGCGCCTTCCGGCAGGCGGACTTCGTGGCGCTCGATGGCCACGCCGGCCGCGGTGACCGCGTCGGCGATGTCACTGGTGCCCACGGAGCCGAACAGCTTGCCCTCTTCACCGGCCTTGGCCTTGATGGTGACCGTCATGTCGGCCAGCTGCTCGCGGCGCGCCTCGGCGGCGGCCAGCGTATCGGCGGCGGCCTTTTCCAGTTCGGCACGGCGTTCTTCGAACGCCTTGATGTGCTCCTCGGTGGCCGGCGTCGCCTTGCCACCCGGAATCAGAAAGTTACGCCCGTACCCCGGCTTGACGTTGACCCGGTCTCCCAGGTTGCCCAGATTCTCAACTTTTTCCAACAGAATTACTTCCATCGTTCCACCCTACCCTATGCACTCGGCTTCAATTCAATTCAATTCGATTCGGTTCCGGCAGTCCGCCGGCGCAGGTCCACCCAGGGATCCAGCATGCCGGTTAAAACCACCATCAACAGCGCCTGCGGTAACAGGCTCATTAACACATACGCGGCGATCAACCAGCCCTTCGCCGCTTTCAGGTTCGCCAGGGTGGCGTGCAACACCGCCAGTCCGACAAACAAAAACATTACCATCACGATCAGCGACCACTGCAGGGCAATGGTGCTGATCACACCCAGCTTCAGCGCCGCCAGGCCGACGATCAGCAGTCCCGCCAGCGACAGGATGCCATTCAGGCGCAAGGCGTAGAACTCGGTGCGCAACGCCCCCGGCTTTACCAGCAGCGACTGCCACCAGCGTCCCAGCATCAGGCAGGTCAGCGCGGCAAAACCCAGGCCGGCCGCCAGCGACCCGGTCATCAGCGGTGCCGCCTGCGCCACAAAAGCCGACAGCCGGTCCGCCGCGTCCTGCAACTCCGGCTGTGTCGCCAGGCGATCCACCATGCCTTGCAACAGCTGTTGCCACCAGGGCGCCGGATCACCGTAGACGATGAAGACCAGCAGCACGACCAGCATCGCCAGGCCGCTCAATACCAGCATGCTCATGGCCAGCGACATCGTTGCGCGCAAGACAGCGGCAGCAATCCATACCGGCAACCACAACAGCATCGAGGTCGCGGCAACCGCCACCCCCTGGTGCAGCACCAGCTGGCTCAGCAGGCCGGTGGCCACCGCCGCCCCCAGCATCACCAGCAGGCCACGACGGGCGCCGACATGCAGGCTGTACAGGGCCAGTGCCGCGGCGCCCACGTAACTCAGTAACGACGTCAGCGGTGGCGCCAGAAAACTCAGGACGGTACACAGCGCAATAACCCCGACCGCCTGCAGGGGACCCGCGATAATCAGGCCGGCCAGTGCGCGCATGCGTCAGTACCGCCCCGGTCGGCCGCGGGTCAGGACGACCTCAACCCTTGTGCGAATCGCAGTACGGCAGCAGGGCCAGGAAGCGCGCGCGCTTGATGGCCGTGGACAGCTGGCGCTGGTATTTCGCCTTGGTACCGGTGATACGGCTCGGTACGATTTTGCCGGTTTCGGTCACGTAGTTCTTCAGCGTCTGAAGATCCTTGTAATCAATTTCTTTTACGCCTTCTGCGGTAAAACGGCAGAATTTACGGCGACGAAAAAAGCGGGACATGTTCTTTCCTCTCATTTCAACCGTCTGGTTTAACGGTCTGAATATCCAGTGCGTGCAACTCGATGCGGGTGTCCGGGGCCCGGTAGCCGGCACGGCTTAAAAAGCCCGTTACCTTTAACCCGGTGCCTGCCGGCAGCGGTTTGACCACCGCGGCCAGCTGTTCACCGCTGGCCACCACAACGAGTCGACACTCAACTTCGCGCATCTGCCCCGCCTCCAGTCGGCGTGAGCGGTGCGCCAGTACAAAACGGGCGATGGGGATACCGGCAGGGGTGGTACGCAGCTCTGCGACCCTGTGCAACTGGCCGGTGATGGCCAGCTGATTGTCCGGTTGCTCCACGCCTCCCTGGCTGAGCGCCGTTACTCGGCGCCGGCACCTTCGGCAGGTGTGCCCTCGTCGCCGGCCGATGCCGGCGGTTCGGCCGCTGCCGGGGCCGCTGCTTCGGCCGCTGCCGGGGCCGCTGCATCGGCCGCCGGGCGACGCGGCGCGGTATCGCGCTCGTCCTTGTCATCGCCGCGCTTGGCCAGCAGCGACGGCTCGGTGTCGGCTTCCTTGCGGGAGATGATCAGGTTGCGCAGCACCGCATCGTTGAAACGGAACGCGCTTTCCAGCTCTTCCAGCTCATCGGTGCCGCATTCAATATTCATCAGCACATAGTGAGCCTTGGCGAGTTTCTGGATGGGATAGGCAAGCTGCCGGCGACCCCAGTCTTCCAGGCGGTGGATCTTGCCACCCTTGGATTCGATGGTCGCGCGATAACGCTCGATCATCCCGGGCACCTGCTCGCTCTGGTCCGGGTGGACCAGGAATACTACTTCATAATGACGCATTGAATGCTCCTTATGGATTAAACAGCCCCCCGCCACTGCGGGAAGCAAGGAGAACGCGGCTTCAGGCCGCGCAAAACGGGCGCATTCTACGCCACCGCGGCTGCAGCCGCAAGCCGTGGAGCCGGGATTCAGTCGGCCGCCGGCGGGCAGCTGACAGGGGCACAGGCTGCGCCGGTACCGGCGAAGCTGTTGATTTCTTTCCGGGTCGCGGCCAACGCCGCATCGGCCGGGGCAAGGCGGCGGGCGCATTCCAGCACCTCGCGGGCACGGGCAAGGCAGCCCCGCTGTGCCAGCGCCAGCGCCAGGTTGTTCATCACCAGGTGATTGGCCGGTTCGAGCGCCAGCGCCCGACGGTAGGCGGCATCCGCCGCGGCCGGCTGACCCAGGGCGTAGGCGCTGTTGCCGGCACCGGCCCAGGCCAGCGCATTGTCCGGCCAGCGCCGGGTGGCCGCCAGGTAGGCCGTGCGGGCCGCGTGCAGCCGCTGCTGACGCTCCAGTGCCGCGGCCGCCGCGAGGTAGTCGGTCGGTGCCACGCCCTCGGTCGGCAGGTCATCGGGCCGCAGCACAACCAGGCCCCAGAAGCCGGCCCGCGACCAGGTTTTCAGAAACACCGGGAAAGAGTAACTGACCCGTTCGCGCGTACCGGAGCGCAGGTAGACCCGGCGCTGCTCCAGGTCGTAGCCGATGGCCACGGCGTAGTGCCAGACCGGCCGGCTCGCCAGGCCGAAATTCTGCAGCACCACCACCGGCCGGCCGGCCGACAGCAACTGCAGCAGCGCCTCCAGGGACGGCTGGATGCGCACACCGAGCAAGCCGTAATGCGCCGGCACCACCCGCATCTCGTCCGGCAGACTGCCCTCTCGGGCCGGTAGATAGACCAGCGGGGTCAACTCCATCGGGGGAATGGCCACGCCCTGCTGGTGTAACGCCATCGCCAGGGCAGCCGGCCCGCACTGGTAGTCTTCCTGGGGGAAAAAAGGCGTGTCGCGCAGCTCGCGCACAGGTGCGACCGCCAGGCCGGTGTAGTCCGCCTGCGGCTGCAGACCGCTGCAGGCCGGCAGCAGCAGGCAAACGGTGGCGACAAGCCACCGCCTCACGGGTTCGGACAGCCTAGTGGGGCATGCGGAAACTAAAGTAACGAATTCCAGTAATAGCTCGCCCTGAAGCGGGATTCGCCCGGCCCCGGGTTTTTGGTGCATGCGCCGCTTGCGG
>CBEUNK010000046.1:0-18463 GCA_965544455.1 uncultured Thiogranum sp. | reverse complement strand
GCACCGCTCATGCTACGTAATCATAAACGGTCCAGTTTTAAGATGCGTTTCATGTGCGCAAACAGCATCTCCACTTTCTTTCGCTGCCGGCGAGTCTTCTTGTAAGCAGGTGTTTGTGCAACCGCACGTGCCACATCACGTGATGATTCATAACGGCTGCGGGTTACTTTACGACACGACACATTGGGGCAACACTGTGGTTTGTGTTCGCAGGCATCGCAATCGTGCCGGGTAGCACTATATCTTATGTGATTGTCCTTATTGATGCCCGTGCGCTTCTTTTTGAACTTGCGCCGATAGCGTTGCAGTAACTTGCCTGCCGGACACCGGTAACAGTCAGCCTCCGGTGTCCTGTTGGCTGTGCTTGGCTCAACATCCATGATGATCCCGTGGTCGGTATCAATCAGATAGTTGGTTGAGTAGGCATAGAAGGCCGGACCACCCGGTGCTGCCGTATAACTGGCTGCCGGGTCAGTGGGCGAGATCTTTCGAGTGGATTTACCGATCGGGGCATTGTCTGTCTCTAATGCCTCGATGTACTCACGAACCGCACGACCATTGCCCCAGTCGTCGTCATCTTCCCGATGACGTTGGCGACTGGCATCGGCTTTCACAATGCTCGCGTCGACGGCAAAACCTTCACCCTTAACAAGGTCTGCATCGATGCAGTGCTTTAGCACTTGTTCAAAAACATACCGGAATGTCTCAGCATCCCGGAAGCGGCCATGACGGTTTTTGGAAAAGCTCGAATGGTCTGGCACATCAGATTCCAGACCCAGTCGACAAAACCAGCGGTAGGCCAGGTTGAAGTTCACTTCTTCACAGAGCCGGCGTTCCGAGCGGATGCCGTAGCAGTAGCCCACCAGCAACATCCGGATCATCAGCTCTGGATCAATGGAAGGACGACCGGTGGTACTATAAAACGGTTGGAGGTGCTGACGGATCTGGTCGAAATCGAGGAACTGGTCTATCTGGCGGAGAAGATGATCTTCAGGAATGTGTTTTTCTAAACAAAAATCGTAGAACAATGCGTTTTGTGCGGCAGGTAACTGGCCCATCATGGGGCAATATCCTCATGACTGATGACTTGCGGTCATTATCTCATGCACTCCCTTCCTTGGGGGACTTTTTCAACACAATCGGCCGGAAGTGGAACTCCGCAATCGCGCCGAAGGACGGCGCTCCTACAATATGTGGATGATCAGTTCTGGCCGTTCTGTGCCGTCCCGGCATGTGCCGCAGTAACCGTTTATTCTCCAGTCTATGTTCTGTCCCGGCTGGGCCGTTCCTTGTCAGGGCAGGCGTATCAGTCTGTCGCTATCGCTTTCTGGATAAGTGGAATTAACGCTTCAGGCAGCTTGATGCCGCCGGAAAGCGCGAACGCGTTGGCCCTGTCTGACATTTTTCTCCATGTCTTGCGAATGATCTGGAGCCATTTTTCCTCGTCGTATTCGGGGTGCTTGCCGGCGAAATCCTGCATGTAGTGTTCGATGAATACCAGGGCGGTTACGTCTTCCAGCAGCTGCGTGTCGGGGTTTGCCTTCAGTGCGCGCTTGCCCACCGCCTGTTTTACCCGTTCGATAAGGTCTTCAGTGTAACCCGCCTCTGCCAGCAGTCCGGCAACGGTTTCAGCATGAAATTTATACAATCCGCTGCGCCATTGCAGGTAGCCCTGGCGTCCCGCCGGGTAATCGCTGCGGGGTGTTTTCCAGCGTTCAATGTGCTGTGCGCGGACCGCCAGCTTGATGGCATCATCGGCCTCGGGTGCATAGCGCTGGAGCATGTCGGACATCCGATGTCCATAGAGTAGTTCTTTCGGCCAGGCTTTGCCGTCCGCAGTTTCCTGGTTCGGGTCGGCACTGTTGGCCTTGTCAATGAGGTCAATAGCCTTGTTAAAAACGGCTTCCTGGTTTGGCATATATTTTTTCTCCGGTTTTGAAAATCCTGCTTGCCTTGTGTCAGGTATTGGCGGACCACCATGCCGGCAGGTCGGCAACGGATTCAAGTACCGCATCCGGCTGAACACCGCTGTCCAGGTCCTGCGGCTGAAATTTTCCGGTTTTCACCAGCGCGCCTTTCAGGCCCGCATGCTGCGCACCTTCCACATCACCCCGGATATCATCGCCGATCATGAGTGTCTGCGCGGGCTCTGTTTGGAGTGAACCTGCGGCAAGTTGAAAAAAATCCCGGGAGGGTTTCCCCAGGACGAGGGGCTCGGTACCTGTCGCATAGCTGAGCGCCGTGACAAAGGGGCCGGTATCAAGGCGCAGGCCCTCCGGGGCCCGCCAGTAACGGGTCATCCCCAGCGCGACGAGTCCTGGTGCGGGCTTCTGCATCAGCAGGCGGAATGCCTGGTTTAAGCGCTCGAAGTTCCAGTCTTCCCCCAGGTCGCCGAGTACGACGGCGGCAACGGGTCTGTTCACATCGCCCTGCCACAGGGGCAGTCCATCGAACTCTGCCTGGGTCGCCCCTGGCACGAACAGCGCAACTTCACCTTCAGTATTTGCCATCAGCCAGTTTGCAGCGGCGACCGGCGGGCTGAGGATATGGGCCGGGTCGACCACAATACCCATCGCCTGCAGCTTGTGAGCGATAGCGGTGCGCGGCTTCGACGTCGTGTTGGTGACGAACAGGTGTGGAATCTCTTCGGCACGCACCCAGTTTATGGCTTCGGCGGCACCCGCTATCGGTTCATCACCCTGGTAAATGACACCGTCGAGGTCAAACAGAATCGCTTGCATCTCCGGGGTTCTCTCCCTTGTCCAGTCGGGATTGCCTCGATCTCAGGCGGCGTCGGTATCGGAGGTCCGGCGTTCGCGCTCCAGCACCGGCTTGAGGAAATGCCCGGTATACGACTGGCGCTGCCCGGCAACCGCTTCCGGCGTACCGCTGGCAATGATTTCTCCACCCCCGTTGCCGCCCTCGGGTCCCAGGTCGATGAGCCAGTCGGCGGTTTTGATCACGTCGAGGTTGTGTTCGATGATGACCACGCTGTTGCCGTGGTCGCGCAGCCGGTGCAGTACTTTTAATAATTGCTCGATGTCGTGGAAGTGCAGGCCGGTTGTCGGTTCATCGAGGATGTACAGGGTCTTGCCGGTGTCCCGCTTGGACAATTCTTTCGACAGTTTTACACGCTGCGCCTCACCACCGGAGAGGGTGGTGGCGTTCTGGCCGAGCTTGATATAGGACAGGCCGACATCGAGCAGGGTCCGCAGTTTGCGTGATATCACCGGGACAGCACTGAAGAAGTCGGCGGCGTCTTCCACGGTGAGTTCGAGTACTTCGTGGATATTCCTGCCCTTGTAGCGGATATCCAGTGTCTCGCGGTTGTAGCGCTTGCCCTTGCAGACATCACAGGGCACGTAGATATCGGGCAGGAAATGCATTTCCACCTTGATGACGCCGTCGCCCTGGCAGGCCTCGCAGCGGCCGCCCTTGACGTTGAAACTGAAGCGCCCCGGCTTGTAGCCGCGCGAGCGCGCTTCCTGGGTGCCGGCAAACAGTTCACGGATGGGTGTAAACAGGCCGGTGTAGGTGGCCGGGTTGGAGCGCGGTGTGCGGCCGATGGGGCTCTGGTCGATGTCCACCACCTTGTCGAACTGATCCAGGCCTTCGATGGCGTCATACGGTGCCGGGTCGGTGGCGGCGCCGTTCAGTTCCGCGGCGGCGATGCGGTACAGCGTATCGTTGATCAGCGTGGACTTGCCCGAACCGGAAACACCGGTGATACAGGTCAGCAGGCCGACCGGTATCGACAGGTCAACATTCTTCAGGTTGTTGCCGCTGGCACCACGTATCACCAGCTGTCGCGCGGCGTCGTTGGCTGTACGCTGTTGCGCTCCCCGGATGCGCCGTTGACCACCAAGATACTGGCCGGTGAGCGAGGCCGGGTTGCCGATGACCTCGTCCGGTGTGCCCTGGGCCACCACCTTGCCGCCGTGGGCGCCGGCGCCCGGTCCCATGTCGACCACGTGGTCGGCGCTGCGGATGGCGTCCTCGTCGTGTTCCACCACGATCACCGTGTTGCCCAGGTCGCGCAGGTAGGTGAGGGTGTTCAGCAGGCGCTGGTTGTCGCGCTGGTGCAGGCCGATGGATGGTTCGTCGAGAATGTACATGACGCCTACCAGGCCGGCGCCGATCTGGCTGGCGAGACGGATGCGCTGCGCCTCGCCACCCGAGAGGGTGTCGGCGCTGCGTTCCAGCGACAGGTAGTTCAGCCCGACGTTGACCAGGAAGTCGAGGCGCTCGCGGATTTCCTTGATAATTTTTTCGGCAATGGCGCCGCGTTTACCCGGCAGATTCAGGTCGGCGAAGAAACGGCTGGCATCGCCCACCGGCAGGCTGGTTATCTCGGGCAGGGTGCGGTCCTGCACGAACACGTGGCGCGCCGAACGGTTGAGGCGCGTACCCTGGCACTCGGGGCAGGGGTGGGTGCTGAGGTAGCGCGACAGTTCTTCGCGCACCACGTTTGACTCGGTCTCGCGGTAGCGGCGTTCCATGTTGCGCAGCACACCTTCGAACGGGTGACGCTTGACCTTCACGCCGTGGCGCTCGTTCAGGTAGCGGAATTCGATCACCTGCTTGCCGCTGCCGTAGAGAATGATGTGCTGTATTTTGTCATCCAGTTCGTCGAATGGTGTCTCGATATCGAAACCGTAGTGATCCGCCAGCGAGCTGATCAGCTGGAAGTAATAGGCATTGCGCCGGTCCCAGCCGCGCACTGCGCCACCGGCCAGGCTGAGGTGCGGGTTGGCGACCACGCGCTTGGGATCGAAACTCTGCTGCACGCCGAGGCCGTCGCAGCTGGGGCAGGCGCCGACCGGGTTGTTGAAGGAAAACAGCCGGGGTTCGAGTTCGGTCAGCGAATAGCCGCATTCGGGGCAGGCGAACTTGGCCGAGAAGGTGATCTCCGTGGCGTCGTCCATGCTGACTACGCGCGCCAGGCCGTCGGCCAGGCGCAGGGCGGTTTCAAACGATTCCGCCAGGCGCAGCTTCAGGTCGTCACGTACCTTGAAGCGGTCGACCACCACCTCGATGCTGTGCTTGCGGCGCAGGTCCAGGGTGGGCGCATCATCCAGTTCTATCACTTCACCGTCGATGCGCGCGCGGATGAAGCCCTGGGCGCGCAGTTCGTCCAGCAGTCCGAGGTGTTCGCCCTTGCGTTCCTGCACCACCGGCGCCAGCAGCATCCAGCGCGAGCCCTCGGTCTGCTCCAGTACCTGGTCGACCATCTGGCTGATGGTCTGGGCTTCCAGGGTGATGTCGTGATCGGGGCAACGCGGGTTACCGACACGCGCGAACAGCAGGCGCAGGTAGTCGTAGATCTCGGTAATGGTGCCAACCGTGGAGCGTGGGTTGTGCGAGGTGGACTTCTGTTCAATGGAAATCGCCGGCGACAGGCCCTCGATATGGTCGATGTCGGGTTTTTCCATCATCGACAGGAACTGGCGCGCGTAGGCCGACAGCGACTCCACGTAACGGCGCTGGCCCTCCGCGTAGATAGTGTCGAATGCAAGCGACGACTTGCCCGAACCGGACAGTCCGGTGACCACGATCAGCCTGTCGCGCGGCAGGTCCAGGTCAACATTCTGCAGGTTGTGGGTGCGCGCCCCGCGGATACGAATAGAGTCCATCTTGATTCCGGCTTAACGGCGAACCTGATACTATACTGCGTTTCGCAACACTGACCAAAAGGAATCCCCCGCGGTGAGCAAAGCCCTTGATGCAGCTGCAGGTATGAGCCGCAACGAGGTGCGTTCAGCGGCCTCGCTGGCGGGTATTTATGCCCTGCGCATGCTGGGGTTATTCATGATCCTGCCGGTGTTTGCGCTGTATGCCGAGGAACTCGAGGGCGCCACACCGGCGCTGGCCGGGCTGGCCATCGGTATCTACGGCATGACCCAGGCGCTGTTGCAGATTCCGTTCGGCCTGGTGTCGGACCGCATCGGGCGGAAGCCGGTGATCGTGTTCGGCCTGCTGGTGTTCGCCGCCGGCAGCGTGGTGGCCGCCACTGCCGACAACATTCTGCTGGTGATCGCCGGCCGGGCCTTGCAGGGTGCGGGGGCCATCGCCGCGGCGGTCATGGCGTTGACCGCCGATCTCATCCGTGAAGAACACCGCGTCAAGGCCATGGCCATGATCGGCATGAGCATCGGCGCTTCGTTTGCGCTGGCCATGGTGCTTGGCCCCGTGCTCAACACCTGGGTAGGTGTGCCGGGTATTTTCTGGCTGACGGCCGTCCTGGCCGTTGGCGGTGTCGGCGTGATTTTACTGGTCGTACCAACGCCCTCGGTAAGTCGTGTACACCGCGATGCCGAGACCATCCCGGGGCAGTTGCTCTCGGTCATGCGCGACCCCCAGTTGCTCCGCCTCGATCTCGGGATATTCAGCCTGCACCTGATCCTTACCGCCAGTTTCGTGGTGTTGCCACTGGCGTTGCGCGATCTGGCGGGCCTGCCCGCCGAGCGTCACTGGATGCTTTACCTGCCGGTGTTGTTGCTGTCCCTGCCGATGGCGATACCGTTCATTCTGCTGGCGGAAAAACACCGGCGTATGAAACAGATGTTCGTCGGTGCCATCGGCGTCATCGTCGTGGCGGAGGGTGCGCTGGCGGTGTTTCATACCGGTGTCTGGGCGATCGCGCTGTCATTGTTCGTGTTTTACTCGGCGTTCAACCTGCTGGAGGCGATCCTGCCTTCGCTGATCGCCAAGGTGGCTCCGGCGGATCGCAAGGGCACCGCCATGGGGGCCTACTCCAGCTCCCAGTTTTTCGGCGCGTTTGTCGGCGGCGCCACGGGGGGCTGGCTGCACGGACATTATGGCCTGGGCGCCGTGTTCCTGTTCTGCAGCGGGGCGGCATTGCTCTGGCTGCTGTTCGCCTCAACCATGGAAAATCCGCGCTATCTCGGGACCCGGGTGCTGCGCATCGGCCCGCAGGACCCGGCCAATGCGCGCCAACTGGCAGCCCGGATCACGGCGGTGCGCGGTGTCGCCGAGGCCGTGGTTATCCCCGAGGACGAGGTTGCCTATCTTAAAATCGACCAGCAGGTGCTTGACGAGGTCGCCCTGAGCGCTTTCGCAACACCGGTTGCCGAATAGTAAATCAACGGCTTACACACGGGGTGGGCAGCCGCCCTGCCAGCCGTTATGATGGACGGTCAGTCACCCCACACCCACCTGTAAAACAGGGCCCAGGGACGCGGTCCTGTACGAGGAGAACAACATGGCACGAGGCATCAACAAAGTCATTCTGATCGGTAACCTGGGCAAAGACCCGGAAGTGCGCTACATGGCCAACGGTGGCGCCGTGTGCAACGTGACGCTCGCAACCAGCGAGTCCTGGAAGGACAAACAGACCGGCGAGCAGAAAGACAAGACCGAATGGCACAACATCGTTTTCTACCGTCGCCTGGCCGAGATCGCGGGCGAATACCTGCGCAAGGGCTCGCAGATCTACGTCGAGGGCAAGCTGCAGACCCGCAAGTGGCAGGACAAGAACGGCAACGACCGCTACACCACTGAGATTATCGCCAATGAAATGCAGATGCTGGGCGGCCGGGGCGGCGGCAGTAGTGCTGACTTCGGCGGTGCCGCACAGGCCAAACCGGCCGCCGCGCCGGCTGCGGCAGGCGGGGATGATTTTGACGACGACATTCCGTTCTAAAAAAGGCGCCTACTTATATATGCATCCGCGCCCGCAAATTGCGGGCGTTTTTTTGCTGCCGCCACCGCATTGTTCGATGCGAACCGCTTCCCCTCTGATTGACTGATCCTCTCATAGAAAAATTTGATAAAAGCGCTCTTTTCCCTCCCAAAGTTCAAGCGATTTTCTATCAAGACGCACCAACTACCTGATTTCCAATTCAAAGACATAATCAACCTGACTTATGGCCATTTCCCACCCCGGCTTTCGGGCGCTAAGTGACTGTCCTGAAAGCAGGAATCAGCCTTTCCCGTCTTGACAGGGTGGGTAAATCCTACCTATAGTGTCTAAAAGTGGGATTTAGTGGAAATAAGTGGTAAGAACTGGGGGATGAGGGCGGCAAGGTGTTCCGTGGTGGTAGCTCAGTCAAGCTCGATGCGAAAGGGCGGTTGGCCTTGCCAACCCGCTACCGGGCGCTTATTACCGAGCGCTATGCCGGTCAGCTGGTGCTGACGGTACACACCGACGGCTGTTTGCTGCTTTATCCGCAACCGGAGTGGGAAGACCTCGAGTTGCAGCTGATCCGTACCCCCAACCAGGACCGCCGTACCCGCAACATGCAGCGCATGCTGGTTGGCTATGCCACCGAGGTAGAGATGGACGGCAACGGCCGCATTCTGATTGCACCGCGGTTGCGCGAGTTCGCCCGGCTGGAGAAAGCGGTGGCGCTGGTCGGTGTGGGCAAGAAATTCGAAATCTGGAACGAGGAAGCCTGGGAGCATATTGGCAGTGCCTGGATGGAGGAAGATGCGGAGGGGGCCATGCCCGCGCCGCTTGAGTCGTTAACGCTTTGATGGGCGACTTGCACCGTCCGGTGTTGCTCGACGAAGTACTGGACGCTTTGCAGATTAAACAAGACGGTTTGTACGTGGACGGGACTTTTGGGCGTGGCGGCCATGCAGCGGCGTTGCTGGAGCGGTTGCAGGGGCAGGGAAGACTGCTGGCTTTTGACAAAGATCCCGAAGCGCTGGCTTATGCGGCGGACCGTTTTCATAACGAACCGCGTCTGGTGATGCGGCACGGGAGTTTCGGGAATCTTGGATCGGTGGTGGCGGAACTGGGCTGGCAGGGAAAAGTGGACGGGGTATTACTGGACCTCGGTGTCTCGTCGCCGCAGCTGGACGATGCCGCGCGCGGCTTCAGTTTCCTCAACGAGGGCCCCCTCGACATGCGTATGAACCCGCAGGCGGGCATCAGTGCCGCCGACTGGCTGGCCAGTGCCGACGCCGGGGAAATCGCTGACGTGCTGTGGAAATACGGCGAGGAACGCCACTCGCGTCGTATTGCCCGGGCGATTGTCAGCCGGCGCGAAACCGACCCCATCCGGACAACCCGGCAGCTGGCCGAGTTGATCGCGGCGGCCGTACCCGGGCGGGAACGCAGGAAACACCCCGCCACGCGCAGCTTCCAGGCGATACGGATTTTTATCAATCACGAACTGGAAGACCTGGAAGCGGCGTTGCCGCAGGCGGTCGAGGTGCTGGCGCCCGGTGGACGCCTGGCGGTGATCAGCTTTCACTCCCTGGAAGACCGGCTGGTCAAGCGCTTTATCCGTGATGAGCAGCGCGGCCCGCAATTGCCGCCCGACCTGCCGGTGATACCGGAGCGCTTTACGCCGCGACTGCGCGCCGTGGGCAAGGCGATCCGTGCCGGCGCCGCCGAGGTGCAGGTCAATCCGCGGGCCCGGAGTGCTGTACTGCGTGTGGCGGAGCGCGTTGCGTGAGGGCCCTGTTGTTGCCTTTACTGGTGCTGGCAGCGATCGGCACCGCGGTCTCGGCGGCTTATGCCAAGCACCAGAGCCGCAAGCTGTTTGTCGAGTTACAGGCGCTTGAAGCGCAGCGCGATGCCATGAACGTGGAGTGGGGGCAATTGCAGCTGGAACAGAGTACGTATACCACTCACGGAAAAATAGAGGGGGCAGCCCGGGAACGACTGGGTATGCACAATCCGGCGCCACAACAGGTAACGATTTTACATCCATGAACCGACCTGTTCAGATCAGTCGCATCCGCCGTACCCGCCGTACCCTGTTGATCGGCATGATGCTTTCCGGCTTTGTACTGCTGGCCGGGCGCAGCGCGCAATTGCAGCTGCTGGATCACGAGTTTCTTCAGGGCCAGGCCGATGCACGGCACCTGCGGGTGGTGCAGGTGCCGGCACACCGCGGCATGATCGCCGATCGTAACGGCGAACCGCTGGCCATCAGTACGCCCGTGCAGTCGGTGTGGGCCAATCCGCGTGAACTGGTCGCCAGCCGTAACGACCTGGCACGGGTGGCGCGGCTGCTGGGCATGAAGGCCGAGCAACTGCAGCGGCTGCTGGGTCAGCGCAAGGATCGTGAGTTCGTTTACCTGCGTCGCCACCTGGCGCCGGACAAGGCGCAACACGTGATGGCGCTGGATATTCCCGGGATTTTTCTGCAACAGGAATACCGCCGTTACTATCCGGCAGGTGAGGTCGCGGCCCACCTGATCGGTTTCACCGACGTCGACGACCAGGGCCAGGAAGGCCTGGAGCTGGCCTACGACGACTGGTTGAGTGGCGAACCCGGGGCCAAGCGGGTGGTGAAAGACGGTCGGCGCCATATCGTCGAAAACCTGGAAAACATCCGTTCCGCGCACCCCGGCAAGTCACTGACGCTGAGTATCGACCGGCGCATCCAGTATCTCGCCTATCGCGAGCTGAAGGCCGCGGTACACCAGCAGCGTGCGCGTTCCGGTTCCATCGTGGTACTGGACAATCGTACGGGTGAGGTGCTGGCGCTGGCCAACCAGCCGGCCTTCAACCCGAATAACCGCAAGCGGCTCAAGGCCAGCCGGATGCGTAACCGCGCCATGACCGATGTCTTCGAACCCGGTTCGACCATGAAACCCTTTGTGATTGCCGCGGCACTGGAGAGCGGCCGTTATGTGGCATCCACGCGGATCAACACGTCGCCCGGCCTGTTCCAGGTGGGCACGCACACAATCCACGATATGCACGATTACGGTGTGCTTGACCTGACCGGCGTGATCCGCAAATCGAGTAACGTCGCCGCCAGCAAGATCGCGCTGGCGCTGGATCCCGAGGATATCTGGCAAGGCTACTCGGACGCCGGCTTCGGCATGGCGACCGCTAGTGGTTTTCCCGGAGAGGCGGACGGCTACCTGGCCGACTTCCATCGCTGGCGTGATATCGAGCGCGCAACACTCGCCTATGGTTATGGCCTGTCAGTCACCGGTATACAGCTGGCCCAGGCGTATAGCGTGTTTGCCAATGACGGCTACCGTGTGCCGGTCACCCTGTTGCGGCGCGAGGATAACGATATCGAAGTACAACAGGTATTCAGTCCGGCGATCGCACGCTCGGTACGCCACATGATGGAAACCGTGGTCAAAAAGGGTGGTACCGCGCCACTGGCGGCTGTTAATGGTTACCGGGTAGCCGGTAAAACCGGCACAGTGCACAAGTCGGAGGCCGGCGGCTATGCCGAGGACCGTTACCTGTCGGTGTTCGCCGGCATGGCGCCGGCCAGTGCCCCGCGGCTGGTGACGGTGGTGGTGCTGAATGAGCCGCGCAACGGCAAGCACTTCGGCGGTCAGGTGGCCGGACCGGTATTTTCCAAAGTCATGGCCGGTGCCCTGCGCCTGCTGAATGTTGCCCCCGACGCCGAGCCGCTGTTGCAGACACGGGCGCCTGTCCGGGAGGGGCCGGCATGATGGCGGCGGAAGCGAACAGCGGCGCGATGCCGTTGACCGAATTGCTGGAAGGCCTGGTTGCCACCGCAACGTTACCCGCTGTGGCGGTGACGGGGCTGGAAAACGACAGCCGTCACGTGCAGCCGGGCGATCTGTTCCTGGCTTGCCAGGGGCTGCAGGTTCACGGACTGCTGCATGCCGCCGAGGCCGTACAGCGCGGTGCCGTTGCCGTGCTCTGGGAGCCGGTGGCCGACGCAACGCTGCAGGCCGAGGCCGACAGGCTGCCGGTCGTCACACTGCCGGTCGCGGGCCTGACGGACAGGCTCGGCCTGATTGCCGACCGCTTTTATGCGCACCCCTCCCGGGAAATGCATGTTATTGGTGTTACCGGTACCGATGGCAAGACGTCGGTGACGCATTTTCTGGCCCAGGCGCTGAGTCGTACCGGCCAGCCCTGCGGGCTGCTGGGAACACTGGGCTATGGTGTTTACGGTGACCTGCAGGCGCCGACGCATACCACCCCCGATGCCCTGCACCTGCAGGCCAAACTGGCCCGCCTGCGTGATGCCGGTGTGCGGCAGGTGGCCATGGAAGTGTCGTCGCATGCGCTGCATCAGCGGCGGGTCGATGCCACGGCATTCAATACGGCGGTGCTCACCCACCTCAGCCGCGACCACCTGGATTATCACGGTAGCATCGAGGCCTATGCCGAAGCCAAGCGGCGCCTGTTTTTTTGCGCAGGCCTGGAGACAGCCGTGCTGAATGTGGCCGATGACTTCGGCCGGCAACTGGCGGGGCAACTGCACGGCAGCCTGCGGGTAATTGCCTATGGCCGGGCGGGCGATCAGCCGGCACGACAGGCGCCCCACTGGATCGCGCTTCGGGCGGTGACGCCGCACCCGCAGGGGATCGCCTTGCAACTGGATAGCAGTTGGGGCGCGGCAGCCTTCAAGGCGCCACTGTTAGGCGCTTTCAATGCCGACAATCTGATGGCGGCACTGGGTGCGTTGCTCGCTGCCGGCGTGCCGCTCGCCGACGCTGTCAGCCGCCTGGAACATGTTCAAACGGTGCCCGGTCGCATGGAGCTGTTTACCCAGCCAGGCATGCCGCGCGTGGTGGTTGACTATGCGCACACGCCACACGCCCTGGAGACGGCCCTGCGGGCGCTGCGGCCTCATTGCCAGGGTGAACTCGTCTGCCTGTTCGGTGCCGGTGGGGATCGCGACACCGGTAAACGTCCACAAATGGGTGCAGTCGCCGAACGTTACGCTGACCGCGTGGTGCTGACCAGCGACAACCCGCGCAGTGAACCGGCGGAGGCTATTCTCGACCAGATTGTCGCCGGCTTCGGGCAGCCGCAGCGGGCACAGCGCATTGTCGACCGTGGCCGGGCCATTGCCGACACCATCGCCGCGGCGGCACCGGATGACCTGGTGCTGGTGGCCGGCAAGGGGCACGAGGATTACCAGCAGATCGGTGATCAGCGTCTGGCCTTCAGCGATCGCGCACACGTTCTGCAGGCGCTGCGGAGGCGCGCTGAATGATGACGATGCAATTGTCAGATGCAGCACAGGTACTGAAGGCCCGACAGATCGGCAGCGACGTCGTCTTTCGCGGTGTCAGTACCGATACCCGTACCCTGGCCGAGGGCAACCTGTTCGTGGCGCTGCGGGGACCGAATTTCGATGGCCATGCCTACCTGGCCCAGGCAGAGCAGAAGGGCGCCGCGGCTGCCGCCGTCAGTCACGTGATGGTCGATGGTCTGCCCCAGCTGGAAGTGGAAGACACGCGCCTGGCGCTGGGCGAACTGGCGGCTCACTGGCGCCGGCAGTTCGATTTGCCACTGGTGGCGGTGACCGGCAGTAACGGCAAGACCACCGTCAAGGAAATGCTCGCGAGTATCCTGTGTCGATGTGGCGAAACGCTGGTGACACAGGGTAATTTCAACAATGAGATCGGCGTACCGCACACACTGTTTGGCCTGGGTAAAGAACACGACTATGCCGTGCTGGAACTGGGCGCCAATCACCCGGGGGAGATCGCCTATCTGGCCAGCCTGGTCATGCCGACCGTGGCGGTGGTCAACAATGCCGCCGCCGCCCACCTGGAAGGTTTCGGCAGTATCGAGGGCGTGGCCAGGGCCAAGGGTGAACTGTTCAACACTGCCGGTCCGGAAACGGTCTGTATCATCAATGCCGACGACGCGTATGCCGGGCTGTGGCAAACACTGGCCGCACCACGGCCGGTGGTAACCTTCGGGCTCGAGTCGCCGGCGGATATCCGTGCCCGCTGGCAAGGTGATATCAATGCCAGCGAGCTGACATTACAGACACCCCAGGGCGCGGCAACGGTTACGCTTTCCCTGCCGGGACGGCACAACGTCATGAATGCCCTGGCTGCTACCGCGGCGGCCCTTTCACTGGGCATCGACCTGGACGCGATTGCAGCCGGTCTGGCTGCAGCCAGACCGGTTCACGGTCGCTGGGAACCGCAGGCCGGTATCAACGGTGCACGTGTTATCGACGATACCTACAACGCCAACCCCGCCTCTTTGCAGGCCGGCCTTGCCGTACTGGCAGCGGCCGATACCGAGGCCTGGCTGGTGCTGGGCAACATGGGCGAGCTTGGTAAGCGCAGCGAGGAGCTGCACCGCGCCATGGGCAAGGCCGCCCGCGAGGCAGGGGTGAAAAAGCTGTTTACGCTGGGTGAACTGGCCGCTGCGGCGGCGGTTGCATTCGGCGAGGGTGCGCAGACATTCGAGGATGCCGGTGAGCTGAACAACGCGCTGCGGCAAACCTTGCACGCCGGTGTTACCGTGCTGGTCAAGGGCTCGCGCACCATGCACATGGAACACGTGGTCGATGCGCTGGTGAGCCGTGGTCCGGGTAGTGGGGGCGATGCCTGATGCTGTTCTTCCTCACCGATTACCTCAGCCAGTTCTACAGCGGTTTCAACGTTTTTCAGTACCTGACGCTGCGCACCATCCTGGGCGTGCTGACGGCACTGATTATCTCTTTCATTGTCGGCCCGATGATGATCCGTCATCTGAGTTTCCGGCAGATCGGCCAGCAGGTACGCGATGACGGTCCCGAGTCGCACCTGTCCAAGGCCGGTACACCCACCATGGGCGGCGCGCTGATCCTGGTCGCTATCACCGTGTCGACCCTGTTGTGGGCCAACCTGGCGAACCGCTATGTGTGGGTGGTGCTGCTGGTGACACTGGCGTTCGGCGCCATCGGCTGGGTGGATGATTACAAGAAAATTGTCTACGGCAACAGCAAAGGGCTGTCGGCACGCGCCAAGTACGGCTGGCAGTCGCTGGCCGCCCTGGTGGCGGGGTTATACCTTTACTATGCAGCACAGTCGCCGGCCGAAACCGCGTTGATCGTGCCCTTCTTCAAGGATGTCGCGGTACCCCTGGGCGGCTGGTATCTGCTGGTGGTGTATTTCGTCGTGGTCGGTTCGAGCAACGCGGTCAACCTGACCGACGGGCTTGATGGTCTCGCCATTCTGCCGACCGTACTGATTGCCGGCGCACTGGCGGTTTTCGCCTATGCGACCGGCCATTTCAATATCTCCAATTACCTGAGTATCCCGTTTATCCGTGATGTTGGCGAGGTCGCCGTTTTCTGCGGTGCAATGGCCGGCGCCGGCCTGGGATTCTTGTGGTTCAACGCCTACCCGGCACAGGTATTCATGGGCGATGTCGGCGCCCTGGCGCTGGGCGCCGCGCTGGGAATCGTGGCGGTGCTGACCCGTCAGGAACTGGTGTTTTTCCTGATGGCAGGGGTGTTCGTCATGGAAACGGTGTCGGTGATTCTGCAAGTGGCGTCTTTCAAGCTGACCGGGCGGCGTATTTTCCGCATGGCGCCATTGCATCATCACTTTGAGCTAAAGGGGTGGCCGGAGCCGCGCGTGATCGTGCGCTTCTGGATTATTACGGTGATTCTGGTGCTGTCTGGTCTGGCAACACTGAAGATTCGTTAATGAGGATTGACGATGGACGAGATGAGTCAAATAGCGTTGGTTGGGGTTACCTTCGTGATCATTACCTTGTTACTGGTTCTGATTTGATGGAACAGGGGGTCTGAGAGAGCGATCGATGTTGCCGGCAGTAGACATTATGCGGACTGAAACACAAACAGCGCCACGCACACTGATCATCGGCCTGGGGGTCACCGGTCTGTCGTGCGCGCGATTCCTGGCGCGCCAGGGTGTGGAAGTGGCCGTGACCGACAGCCGGGAACAGCCGCCGGCACTGGATGAGATACGCCGTGAGTTGCCGGACGTCGCCCTGTTCCTGGGCGGTTTTGACGCCGAAGTTTTTGCCCGGGCCGAACGTATCCTGGTGAGTCCCGGTGTTTCGTTGCAGGAACCGCTGTTGCTTGATGCTCGCCGGCGTGGTGTGGAAATCATCGGCGACATCGAATTGTTTGCCCGCTCGGTAGCGGCGCCGGTGATTGCTGTCACCGGTTCCAACGGTAAAAGCACGGTGACTACGCTGGTAGGCGAGATGGCGCGCCGGGCCGGCCACGATGTGCGGGTGGGCGGCAACCTGGGGACTCCGGCACTGGACCTTATAGAGTCATTCGAGCCGGACCTGTATGTGCTGGAGCTATCCAGCTTCCAGCTCGAAACAGTTACCAGCCTGCATTGCCTGGCGGCCACAGTCCTGAACATCAGCCCGGACCATCTCGATCGGTACAGCGGCATGGCGGACTATGCCCATGCCAAGCAGCAAATTTATGCCGGTGCCGCCGTACAGGTGGTTAACCGGGACGATGCCGCCGCGGCGGCGCTGGCCACGGCGGACGGCAAGGTGGTCAGTTTCGGCCTGGACCGGCCCGACGGACAGAATTTCGGCGTTGTGCCCGATGCTGAGGGTGACTGGATCGTGCGCGGTGACGAGCGCTGGTTGCGGGCGGATCAACTGCGTATACCGGGCCGGCATAACCTGGCCAACGCGCTCGCGGCACTGGCGCTGGGCGAGGCGGCCGGTCTTGACAGGCAGGCCATGCTGCAGGTGTTACGCGAATTTCAGGGGTTGCCGCACCGCACCCAGTGGGTCGCCGAGCACGCAGGTGTTGCCTGGTACAACGATTCCAAGGCGACCAATATCGGCGCCACGCTGGCCGCGGTGCAGGGCTTCGACGGGCCGCTGGTCTTGATTGCCGGTGGCCAGGGTAAAGGCGCCGATTTCTCCCAGCTGGCGGCGGGGCTGGCCGGACGTGTCAGGTCGGTGGTGCTTCTGGGCGAAGCGGCAGAAGAGATCGAGCGGGCGCTGGCGGGTCAGGTTCCGACACTGCGCGCCGGATCGCTCAAACAGGCCGTGCACCAGGCGGCGCAGCTGGCGCAGGCCGGCGATCGCGTGCTGTTGTCGCCGGCCTGCGCCAGCTTCGACATGTTCGACAACTACCGGCAGCGCGGTGAATTGTTTATCCAGGCTGTGCAGGAGTTGACGACATGAGTCTGGCCCTCCTGTTACCCGACATGCCGGTGCGCCGCGGTAACCGGCTACCACCGCTTGATGTCGTGTTGATTGTGACGGTCACCGCCCTGTTTTCGATCGGCCTGGTGATGGTGGCATCGGCTTCCATGCCGGTTGCCGAACGCCTCGGTGTCGGCACTTTCCATTTTGCCATTCGCCAGACGGTCTACCTGGGGCTGGGGCTGCTGCTCGGCTTGCTGGTACTGCGCGTGCGCATGGTCTGGTGGGAGCGCGGCAGCCTGGCCTGCATCCTGTTTGCCATCCTGCTGTTACTCGCTGTGCTGGTGCCCGGTGTGGGTGTCGAGGTCAACGGCAGTACCCGCTGGATCAACCTGGCGGTGTTCCGCCTGCAGGTATCCGAGCCGGCCAAATTGCTGGCGCTGATTTACATGGCCGGTTACCTGGTGCGCCACGGCGATGATGTACGTCATACCGGTGCCGGCTTCCTGAAACCCCTGGGCCTGCTCCTGATCGCGGCATTGCTGCTGTTGATGGAGCCCGATTTCGGTGCGACCGTGGTATTGATGACGACGGCGTTGATCATGATGTTCATGGCCGGCGTCAGTCTGTGGAAGTTCGGCGGCCTGATAGCCGTGGCCGGTGGCGCGTTTGCCGCCCTGGCGCTGCTTTCACCATACCGGCTGCAGCGCCTGACGGCATTCGTCGACCCCTGGAATGACCCCTTCAATACGGATTTCCAGCTCACCCAGTCATTAATTGCGATCGGCCGGGGTGAGTGGTTCGGCGTCGGCCTCGGCGCCAGTATTCAAAAGCTGTTTTACCTGCCGGAGGCGCATACCGACTTCGTGTTCGCCGTGCTGGCCGAGGAGCTCGGCCTGGCCGGAATACTCGTGTTGCTGGGTCTGTATACCCTGCTGGTTTACCGCGCCTACCTCATCGCCGCCCGCGCCGAGCAGGGCGGCAATCTGTTCGCGGCCTACCTGGCGTACGGCATCGGTACCTGGCTGGGCCTGCAGGCCGTGATCAACGTCGGCGTGAATACCGGGTTGTTGCCGACCAAGGGCCTGACCCTGCCGCTGCTGAGTTACGGTGGTAGCAGTATGCTGGTGACCTGCATGGCCATCGCGCTGTTGCTGCGTATCGATTACGAGACCCGCTGCACGGTTAACAGCCTGCCGGCGTCAGGTGCCGCGGCTGCCAGGCGCCGCCGGAGGTCGTCATGAGTGAACGGCGGCCGATATTGATCATGGCCGGCGGCACGGGCGGCCACGTGTTCCCGGCTCTGGCCGTGGCGGAACAGTTAAAGGCATTGGGTTGGCCGGTGCACTGGCTTGGCACACAGGCCGGCCTGGAAGCGCGCGTGGTACCGCCTGCCGGCATCCCGGTGCACTGGATCAACGTGAAAGGCCTGCGCGGCAAAGGGCTGCTGCGCAAGTTGTCGGCGCCGTTCATGTTGCTGTGGGCGTTGCTGCAGGCGGCGCGCGTGGTGATCAGTGTACGGCCTGCGGCTGTACTGGGTATGGGTGGCTTCACAACCGGGCCGGGCGGCGTCATGGCCTGGCTGTTGCGGCGGCCGCTGGTGATACACGAACAGAATTCGGTGGCCGGCATGACCAATCGCCTGCTGGTGCCGTT
>CBEUNK010000045.1:0-18517 GCA_965544455.1 uncultured Thiogranum sp. | reverse complement strand
CGCAAGCGGCGCATGCACCATCAAAGGCATGCCTGGCTGGACCTCTGGGTCTGGTGGATGCGTTATCAGGTGTTACCGAATTAACCGCATGGCCCACTAGCGGCGTGACGGTGGGTGAATGAACGAGAAGATATTGGTGACGCCGACGACATCGAGAATAACCAGCACCAGCACCACGGCGATCAGTATTTCCAGGACGCCCGCACCCGCCGGCAGGGAATCGATATCACCGGCAATGGCATTGACCTGCGCGTCGCTGAGTGCGGCGATACGCTGGCGGGCGGCATCGGGACTGACACCGCGCGCGACCAGCTGTTGGCGCACGTCATCGCGGTCGAGGGCCGACAGCAGTGAAGCCCGGTCGACACCCTGTGCCTGTTGCTGCAGCAGATCTTCGGTGGTGACGATCCCGGCAAGGGACGGGGCGGAATAGGTGCCCAGGAAAGACACACAGACCAGCAGCGCCATTACCCGGTTCATCATGCAAGTTCTGTCCATTCAGCAAGCTCCTGAAAGCACGGTGGGCCAGCCGCTTAATGTAAAGAAGGGGCCGGGCCGGCGCAAGTGTCGCCGGATGGCGGCAGTCGGCTCAGCCCTTGCCGCCCTGGCACTCGCTGTACAGGTCGAGGTATTTCTGCTCCATGTCGGCGTATTTCTTTTCCAGCTCGGCGCTGGAACGGACGTGTTCCTCCAGCTGCTGCTGATGTTGCGCCAGTTCAGCCTTGGCCTCCTGTTCCTTGATCAGTTCCTGCTGCAACAGGGCTGAAATCTGTTCCTGCAGAAAAGTATTTTCCTCTTCCATCACCGCGATCACATCGGTCAGCTCGCGGCTCTTGTCATTCAATTCGTCAATGCATGCCTGCAGCCGCTGCTTGTCGGCCACCTCCAGTTGCAGGCCCTCGACCATGCCGTGCAGTTCCTGGATACGCTGTTCCTGTACCACGATAACCTGGCGGATCTGCTCGACCCCCTCGTCCAGGTTTTCGAACGAACCGTCCAGGTCACCCTTGATTTGTTCCATATTGGCCAGGCCGCTGACACCGACGTCGGCCGACAGGCCCGACTCCTGCTCGCCGAGATCCTCGATAATTTCGGAGAACTCCTGCTGGATGTGCTGCAGCTGCTGCATCAGGGTTTCGTTTTCGCTTTTCAGCTCATCCATGGCGCTGCGCAGTTCCGGTGACTGTTCCTCGCGCGGGACGGATTTGTCGATCTCGTCGTGCAGGCGCTGGTTGAGCACCTGGCCCGCTTCCATGCGCAACTTGATATCGAAAAAATTGTCGCGGAACTGCTCGAGGTTGGCGATGCGCTGGCGCGAGGCCGCCAGTTTCTGCTGCAGGGCGGCAACCATGGCGGTACTCGCCGGCGCCTCGTCCGTGCCGGGTTCGGCCAGGGCCTCGTCCGGCACCCAGTCGGCGAACACGGCGCTGACCGAGGACCACAGTTTCTGTTCGTCGACACCGCTGCCGTCGACCACCTTGCGTTCGCTTTTCAGCAGGTCCAGTCGCGCGCGCACGGCGGCAGCCTGCAGGGCCTCCTCCGCGCCGCCCTGCTCGAGCTGTTTCAGACGGGACTCGGTGGCCAGGATCTGCGCCTGCAGCAGTTGCACGTAATGATCGACAGTCAGTTCCGGCTCCACCCGGGCCGCCGCCTGGAAAGCGCCTTTTTCCCGCCGGCGCCGGATGGCGACGAACAGCAGGAAAACGCCAACCAGGAAAATAATTTCGAGGGCGGTAAACAGCAGAAAATCGGTCAGGGTCACCGGCTGGCCCTCCGCGTGCCGGGGTACTGGCAGGCAGCGGTCACACCCATTGTGCCACCCTGAGGGCCGGGTGCCCGCCGACATCCCCGGCCGGTTGGTACACCTGTTTGATGGCGTAATCCGGCCGGGCGATGTCGCGTTCCACCGGCTCGGGGTAAAACACGCCATTGGCCAGCCCGACACTGACGACGCGGGGACGGGTACTGTCTTTCAGGTTGCGACCGGTGATCACGGCGGCCTCGCCGTTGGCCAGCTGCACGGCCGTACCCGGCGGATAGACACCCATGCGCTTGATGAACAGGGCCGTCAGGCGTTCGCTGTACTTGTCTTTCTGCAGGTAGATTTCGCGCAGCGCCTGGGTCGGGTGAAAACTGGCACGTTGTACGCGGGGCATCACAAAGGCCAGGTAACGGTCGATGATTGACAAGGTCTGCACATCCGGGTGAATGGCGTCGCCGGACAGGCCGTGCGGGTAACCGCTGCCGTCCAGCATTTCGTGGTGGTGACGCACCACGTCCAGCCAGTGCGCGTCCGTCACTCCCAGGCTTTCCAGGCGTTCGGCCGAGAGCTCGGGGTGCCGCAGGCGGATGGCATTCTCCTCGTCGCTGAGCCGCGCCGTGCTGCAGGCCCACTTGTCGTGGTATTCGTACATACCCAGGTTGGCGGTCAGGGCCGCGCGCGCCAGGCTGTCGCGCTGGGCGTCGGAATAGTTCTGCGCCCGGGCCAGCATGATGGCCAGGAAGGTGGTATAGATGGCGTGCAGGCAGCCGTAGGTGCGGTTGTAGTTGAAATGCACCGCGGCGAGACAGGCATCGGGGTAGCGTTCGTACAGGCTGTGCAGTTCATCGACCAGCGCGGTCAACTCCGACAGCTCCGGCTGCGGCCCCTGGCAGACGCCGAGAAAGGTTTCGTTGACGCGGTCGGCCAGGCGGTCGATGTCACTGAACGGGATACTGGCCAGGGCCGCCGGTTGCGCTTGTGCCGCTGCCGCTTCGCCGTTGTTCTCGCCGCCGATAAACAGCTGCATCGACAGCAGGCGGTTGCGGCTTTGTTCCGTATTGACCACAAAACCTTTGCGAAAGACCACCCTGCCTTTGTCGTTGACCAGGTCCCAGGGGAGTGCGACACCGAGTTGCAACATGTCCTCGCTAACGCGCGTTGCCATAATCCATCACAATCACCACCATCAAACGACTGCGCCCACCCGCTCCGTGGCTCCGGACCTTAATGATTTGTCTACTATACCGAAGTCCACCTAAATCCCAAGCTGCAGCATCACCCTCCAGCGGCCGCGTGTTGCCGCTGGCGCCGAGCCTCGAACAGGCAGATACCGGTTGCAACCGACACATTCAGGCTGCTGACCGAACCGGCCAGCGGGATCGACACCAGGCCGTCGCAGTGTTCCCGGGTCAGGCGCCGCAGGCCCTTGCCCTCACCGCCCAGCACCAGTGCCAGTGGCCCCGACAGGTCGGCCTCATACAGGCTCGACGCGGCCTCACCGGCGGCACCGTAAATCCAGATCCCCTTGTCCCGCAGGCTGCGCAGCACGCGCGCCAGGTTGGTAACCCGTATGACCGGCACGGCCTCGGCCGCGCCACAGGCCACCTTGCGCACCGTGGCGTTCAGCGGCGCCGAACGGTCGCGCGGCAGGATCACCGCGTCGACGCCGGCGGCGTCGGCACTGCGCAGGCAGGCGCCCAGGTTATGGGGGTCCTGCACGCCGTCCAGCACCAGCAGAAAAGCGGCGTGCGGCAACTCATCGAGGAAGTCCGGCAGCTCCTTCTCGCCGATACCCGGCGCCCCGCCGGTTTCGGCCAGCACGCCCTGGTGACTGACGCCGGGTACCAGTTCGTCCAGCTCGCGGCGCGATACGCGGCGTACCGGCACGTTGGCCCTGTCGGCCAGTGCCAGCACCTCCTGCACGCGGGCATCTTCGCGCGATTCCAGCACCAGCAGCAGTGAAACCCTCGCCGGGTTGCGCTGCAACAGGCTGGTGACGGCGTGCAGACCGAAGACCCGTTCTGCTTTTTTCATTCCGGTACCCGGGGGACAGACTACGACTTGCGCCGCCGCCGTTTGCCCGCCCCACGACGCTTGCCGCGCGGCTTGATGGCCGGCTGGGGCTGTTGCTCCGTGTCGGCCAGTTCGAAATCGATTTTGCGGTCGTCCAGGTTGACGCGCACAACCTTGACACTGATTTCATCACCGAGGCGGTAGACCTTGCCGGTGCGTTCACCGCGCAGACGGTGACCGGCCGGGTCGAAATGGTAGTAGTCGTTGTGCAGGGCGGTAATATGCACCAGTCCCTCGACATAGATGTCTTTCAACTCGACGAAAACACCGAACGAGGTCACGCTGCTGACGATGCCGCCGTAATCCTCGCCAACCTTGTCCAGCATGTACTCGCACTTCAGCCAGTCCACTGCATCGCGGGTGGCGTCATCGGCACGGCGTTCGGTCACCGAACAATGCTCGCCGAGAGTAGTCATGTCGGACTCGCTGTACGGGAATTTTGCCGCGCGCACCTTCTTCTTGCCGGTCGTGTTTTTCCTGCGCGTTTCGTCGCGCAACTGGTGCCGGATGGCCCGGTGAACCAGCAGGTCCGGATAGCGGCGGATCGGTGACGTGAAATGCAGGTATTCGTCTTGTGACAGCCCGAAATGACCGATATTGTCGGGGCTGTAGCGCGCCTGTGAGAGAGAGCGCAACATCACGGTCTGAATCAGGTGGGCATCGGGCCGCGCCTGAACTTTTTTCAGCAATTTGGCGTATTCGGCGGCCTGCGGCTTTTCACCGCCGCCGAGCGACAGGCCCAGCTCACCGAGAAATTCGCGCAGGTCGGTGAGCTTGTCGGCCTGCGGCCCCTCGTGCACGCGGTAGAGGGTGGGCAGCTTGTGCCGGTTGAGGAAACGCGCGGCACAGACGTTGGCGGCGATCATGCACTCCTCGATGATCTTGTGGGCGTCGTTGCGCTGCACCGGCACAATGCGTTCGATCTTGCGGTCAGCGCTGAAGACAATGCGCGTCTCGGTGGTTTCAAAATCAATCGCGCCGCGCCGCTCACGCAGCTTCCGAAAGGCCTTGTACAGACCGTAAAGTTCTTCCAGGCTTTCCACCAATGCCGCGTAGCGGGTAAGCGTTTTTTTATCACGCTCGACCAGCATGGCCGCCACCTCGTCATAGGTCAGGCGCGCGTGCGAACGCATCACCGCCTCCATGAACCGCGAGCGCGTCACCTTGCCCTGTTGGTCGATGGTCATTTCGCAGGCCATGCACAGGCGGTCGACCCTGGGGTTCAGGGAACACAGACCGTTCGACAGGATCTCCGGCAACATCGGGATGACCCGTTCCGGGAAATAGACGGAATTGCCACGCTGGTAGGCCTCGGCATCCAGTGCCGTATCGTGTTTGACATAGTGCGACACGTCGGCAATCGCCACGATCAGCTTCCAGCCCCGCGGCGTGCGCTTGCAGTAAACGGCGTCGTCGAAATCCCGTGAGTCGACGCCGTCGATGGTCACCAGCGGCAGGTCACGCAGGTCGACGCGGTTACGCTTGGCAGCCGGCGAAACTTTCTCCGCCAGCCCCTGGATTTCGTCCTCAACCGCGTCCGGCCAGACGTGCGGTACCTCGTGGGCGCGCATGGCGACGTCGATTTCCATGCCGGGGGCCATGTGTTCACCGATGACCTCCACCACCCGGCCAACCGGTCCCTTGCGCTTGTTGGGCTGCTCGATGATTTCTACCGTGACGAACTGGCCATGGCGCGCGCCACCCACTTCTTCCGGCGGGATACGAATATCCTGCGTCAGCCGCTTATGGTCCGGCACAACGAAGCTGATGCCGCTTTCGAAATAGATGCGTCCCACCACCTGGTGGGTGTTGCGCTCCAGCACCTCGACAATCGCACCCTCGCGCCGGCCGCGCTGGTCGATGCCGGTCACGTGCGCCACCACCCGGTCGCCGTGCATGACCTGGCGCATCTGCCGCGGCGTCAGGAACAGGTCCTCACCGCCTTCGTCCGGCACCAGGAAACCGAAGCCGTCCTTGTGGCCGATGACACGGCCGCGCACCATGTCCATGCGGTCGACCAGGCCGTAGCCGCCGCGACGGTTGCGCAACAGCTGGCCATCGCGCTCCATGGCGCGCAGCCGGCGGCGCAGGGCCTCGATATCCTCGTCCCGGTGCAGGCCGAAGGCGTCGCCCAGCTCCTCGCGGTTCATCAGCCGGCCGGCGTCCGCCAGCACCGACATGATGAATTCACGGCTGGGGATCGGGGTGTCGTATTTCCCCGCTTCGCGCTCGGCAAACGGGTCCTTTTCGAAGCGCGGTTTCTTACTGCGCTGTTTTTTGCGTCTTTTTACCATGCGCGCATGCTAACCACTTTCGCGGAGAATTGACAATCCAACGGGCTGCCGGTACAGTTCGCGCCTTGCTGTTCGGGCGCCCTGCCCGGAGAGTCATGCCGAGGTGGCGGAATTGGTAGACGCGCTAGCTTCAGGTGCTAGTGGGGGTAACCCCGTGGAGGTTCAAGTCCTCTCCTCGGCACCATTTTATCCCAGTCATTTTTTCCGTTCCCGATGGCAGAAACACGCTGCCTGTCAGGGCACACCCTACGCCCATGGAAACCCTTGACCAGATCAGCGGCCTGATCGCACTGAGCATGGGCCTGGCTTGGGCCAGTGGCATCAACCTGTATGCCGCACTGCTCACCCTGGGCGTACTCGCCCATACCGGTAATATCGCGCTGCCCGCGCAGCTCGAGGTAGTATCCAGCCCGCTGGTGATGGGCGCCGCCGGGCTCATGTACCTGGTGGAATTTTTCGCCGACAAGGTGCCCGGGGTGGACACGGGCTGGGATGCCCTGCACAGCTTTATCCGTATCCCGGCCGGCGCCATGCTGGCCGCGGCGGCAGTGGGCGACATCACCCCGGCGGCCGAATTGAGCGCGGCGATATTGGGTGGTGGTATGGCGGCGGCCACGCACGCCACCAAGGCGGGTTCGCGGGTGTTGATCAATACCTCGCCGGAACCGGTGTCGAACTGGAGTGCATCGATCGGTGAAGATGTCGCCGTTGTCGGTGGCGTCTGGGCGGCACTGAATCATCCCTATATATTCCTGGGACTGCTGGTGCTGTTCATACTGCTGATGGCCTGGCTGTTACCGCGCCTGTGGCGCGGCGTGAAGGCCGTGCTGGGACGGCTGGCCGCCCTGTTCAGCCGAAAACAACCGCCGGCAACGTTCCTTCCGGGCCCTGACAGCGACCGACGTAAACCCTGAGTCGGTACCGGCTGCCGCTTCAGCGATCGCCCTGCCCGGCCGCGGCTGGTAACAGCGTTCCCTCATAACTGAAAGGCAGGCTGCCAAAGCGGCCGGCCAGGCCAAGCTTGCCGCTGAGCCGGTAATCCATCCCCCGACCGCCACGTTCCTGCAGTGCCTGTATCTGCCTTACAAAACCGAACAGCGTACTGATACCACTGAGCTCGATAATGGACTCACCGAATCGGGGGACGGTCACTGAATCACCGCTCACTCCTTTCAACAGCGCCTGCCCGTTGACCTCAAGCGTATAGCTCATACCGGATATTTCCAGCGCATGATCGTTCGGGTTCTGCAGGCGCACCTGCAGGCGGTATTTCTGTTCCAGCGGTGTCATCTCGACCGGTTCGATCGAGACGACCGACAGGTTGGGCGCCTGGGTGGTTGCAGGCAGAGTCGCGCAACCGGTCAACCATAGCATCGGAAGAATACAGGTAACCAGCCAGCGGTATGTCATAACGTTGCCATCTCTTCATTGGCGAAATTACGGTGATAGTGCCCCATATAGGCCACCTTGCGCTCCAACGCCTCGACCACGGCCTCGTTGAAATTGACTTTTTCGAACTGCTGGGCACTGCCCAGGCCGCCGGGACTGAAGACGTTGATCTCCATCAGCTTGTCGCCGACGATATCGAGCCCGACCAGGAACATGCCGTCCTGCACCAGCTTGGGCCGCACCATCTCCGCCAGCCGCAGATGCTGATCGGTAATTTCCGCCCGGGCTTTTTTACCGCCCGCGTGAATGTTGCTGCGCAGGTCCTCACCGGCGCGCAGGCGGCGGAAAGCCGCATACTTGCCCTTGTGGCGCAGCGGCTTGCCATTCATCATGAACAGGCGCGTATCCCCTTCGGCCGCGGCGGGCAGATACTCCTGGGCAATGACGTAACCATCGCGGATCAGGGTATCGATCATCTGGTTGATGTTGGAGCGATCATCGACCGTTGCCATGAAAACCCCGGCGCCACCCGATCCCTGCAAGGGCTTGATGACGGCGTTGCCGCCCATGTCGGCCACGAATGCCTTGATATCGTCGCGGTTCTGCGAAATCAGGGTGCGCGGCCGCACTTCCTCGGGAAAATGCTGGAAGTACATCTTGTTCATGGCCTTCAGCAGGTTGTCGGGATCATTCACAACGATAACCCCGCGGCGCTTGGCCACCCGGCCGAAGCTGATACCGGCGGTTTGCGCCCAGGCGCGGGCACCCGTTTCAATGGAAGGATCGCTGCGCAGCATAAGCACGTCGAAGTCGTCGATCGTCACCCGCTGCCGCACGGCATGACTACCCTGCAGGTCCGCCAGGTAGGCCGCCGGTGTTTTATATTTCTTTTTCGGTACCGCCGTTCCGTGCGCGTGGATGACTTCGTCCGCACCATAAATAAAATCGGCGGCGCTGAAGTACCAGACCTCGTCACCGCGGTTTGTCGCCGTCTGGGCTAAACGGGTGGTCGTGTAGTTACCCAACTCGGTGTTTATATCATTAACGAAGAAACCAAGTCGCATGCCAGATCTCCTGCCTCTTCCCTACAGTGTCGCCATATCGACATTATCAAAACGCCGGCGGTAATAGCCCATGTAATCCACCTTGCGTTCCAGCGCCTGTATTACGGCTTCGCTGAAATTGACCTTCTCGAAGGACTGGGCGGTCACCAGACCGTCGGGGCTGAACACATCGATATCGACCAGCTTGTCATCGATGATCTCCAGGCCGGCCAGGAACATGCCGTCCTGCACCAGGCGCGGCCGTACGGCTTCGGCAATGTGGTAGTGCTCGTCTGTCAGCTTCAACGGCTGGGTTGCGCCCGGCATGTGAATGTTGGCACGCATACCCTCGCCGGTGCGCACCCACTGGAAGGCCGCGTATTTGCCCTTGTACCGCAGAGGCTCGCCGTTCACCAGGAACAGGCGCACGCTACCCCGTTCCGAGCCGGGCAGGTACTCCTGGGCAATGACATAACCGTAACGCATGATGGCATCGATCATCTGGTTGAGGTTGGCGCGGTTTTCCCGGGTGACCAGGAACACGGCCTGCGAGCTGGAACCCTGGAAGCCTTTCAGCACTGCGACCCCGCCCAGTTCCTTGACGAAGGCCTTGATTTCGTTCCGGTCGCAGGAAATCAGCGTGCCCGGCCTTATATCCTGCGGCAACAGCTGGATATACATCTTGTCCAGCGCACCGGCCAGTGCGGTGGGATCGTTCAAGACGATGACACCGCTGCGCAGAGCCACGTTACCAAAAATAATACCCACGGTCTTGGCCCAGGCACGGTTACCGGTCTGGATTGCCGGGTCACTCCGCAGCATCAGGATATCGAGATCATCCACGGTGATGCGCTCCTGTTTTGCCCGGGCACTTTTCAGGTCTTTGAGGTAGGTATTGGTCGACTTGTGCTTGCGCGTATCGACCGAGCGGGCCCAGGCGCGGATGCATTCATCCACATCATAGGCCAGGTCCCCGGCGCCGATGAGCCAGACCTCGTGACCACGATTCGAAGCAGTCATCGCCAGGCGCAGGGTGGTGTATCCCACCTTTTCTGTTTCGATGTCATTAATAAAAAAACCGATTCGCATTAGTGGATCCTCTTGGCCAGTTCCGCCAGGGAAATACCCTGCCTGACAGGTGCCAGCCGTTCCCTGGCCGCATCATCCGCCAGGTAGCGCGGCCTGAGTGGCGGTTCACACAGCACCTTGCGCCATTGCAGCTCCCGGATAATGGGTAGATGATCGGCACCGAACTTGCCCAGCAGCAAGGGATCGAGTTCGCCGCCATCACCCAGGTATCCCAGCAGGCGCTTCAACCCCCTGAGATACACCATGTCCTTGAGCAGCCCGCCACCGCGAAAAATTCGCAGGCTGATGTTGAACGCGGTTCGCTGGGCAAAGCCGTGGCGGTCATGTAACGCCGCAAAGACCTCGGGAAATTCGGCGCCCTCGGTCAGCATGTGCGCGGCCACCACCCGCGCCGCCAGCAGGCGCAGACGCGGTGGCGTCAGGCCACCAGTGAGGTATTCGGCCAGTACCGCCAGGCCTTCCTGCAGCTCTTCGTAGTCGGGCAGGCCGCAGTACAATTGCCGGAAGGGCTGTGCCTGCCCATTGAAGAAGGTGAGCACGTGGGTGCCGATTTCGTGTGCCAGCAGGGCATCGACCCGGTTTTCGTCGAATTTCTGCTGCCTGTTCACCAGCAGGTTGCCGTGGGAAACCAGCACACCGACCACGTCATCGCGCAGTTCCACCCGGCTCCAGACGCGTGCATCCTGGGCCCGATAGAACTGGATCTCGGTTTCCGCCCTTTCGGCAAAGGCCGAGGCGCTGATTTTACCGCCACCCGGGCGGCCACGCCTGCGGGCCGGAATGCTGTCGAGAATAGCCCGGGCGTCTTCCAGCAGATCGTCCTCGACCTTGCCGTAGAGCTGCAGACTGCCGTACAGGAAGCGCGGGTTGCCGCGGTCACTCAGCATCGTCAGTTTGCGCTCCAGCTCCAGCTGCTGGGCGCGGAACAACGCCTCCAGCGCCGGATCCTCGATTTTTTCGATTGGTATCCGGTAGAGCTGGCGTTTCACCAGCGCCGGATCGACCGGCAGCGGACGGTATATAAAGGTCGGCATCCTGACGAATCCCTGGCGCCTGAAAGCCGCCCAGGCACGCTCGGCATTGACCGGGGTGACGCTCAACAGGAAATCGAAATCAGCGGCGATTTCCGCCAGCTCGGTGTCCACCTTCCAGACGAGCTTGACCAGGCTGCGCGGCCCCAGCGCGTGGAAATGCGGCGGCCGCTGGGTCGTCCGGTCACGGGTGAAGGTAAACACGGTGCGGCGTACCGCCCGGCCGAGTCCGCGGTGGAGTGCTCGCTGGATCAACGGGAATGCCTGTTCGCTTTCCGGGTCCCGGTAAACCGGTCGCATGACAATGCCCAGACTATGACAGTTGAGCCGTTTCGCCATGGCCGCCGGCAGCAGGCGCGACAGGCCCGGCGCCCAGGGATGCCGCGATTCGGACAGTTCCACGTGGGCGGCAGCACGTTGCGCACGGATACGCCCCAGCGCTTTTTTCAGCGTTTGTACCGTGGCGCCCAGATCGCCACCCTTCTCCGCAAGCACATTGAAAGCCGGACGGTAACTCGGTGTGATATTGGCGAAATCACTATCATCCCCTGCCCAGATCTCGATAATCAGAAACGCGCCGTAACTGCCGGACAGAGACTCGGCGATCGCACCAATCAGTGCCACCACGCTTTTGTTGAACCGGCGGCGCCCGTCCGCAATCAGATAAGAGGCTTCACCCTTGAGCAGTTGTTCGATGGCCGGGTCTGCCTCGTCTTGTGGTCGCCGGTAGACCAGTAGAAAGGGTACCTGCCGGTCGAGGTGAAGATAGCCATTTGATGGCAGGCGCCGACGTACCGGCTTACCTGCTTCCAGGCGCTTGATGATCGCGGCAATCATTGCGTCGCCAAGCTGGCCGGGCGGTGTCAGACGGTTCCTGGTAGCAGCCCGCCGGCCGGTCTCCCGTCCTGAAAAACCATCTTCCATTAGCGTGAAGCCATCATGTTGCGTGCACGTACCTTTTCCAGCTCCTGCTCCAGGCCGGGGAAAGTGCTGGCAATGGCCTGCCCGATGGCCGCGTGCATCCTCCGGTCGAGTTCCCCGGTCCACTCGTCCATGAAAAATTTCTTGAACTCGACAGCGATGGCGCAACCGGTTTCGGGGAAATGGGTATGCACCCACTTCGGAAACTGCCGGCCGACGAATTTAACGTTTTCCCGCACGTCCAGGGTCCGACCGCAAACATCGCTGCGCCGCATGTCCCCCATGAAACGGTCAACCAGATCGCCCCAGCGCGCGCGGTCCATGGTGCCCGTACCGATATTCACCTCGGGGTTGCCTTCGGGATCGGCCGGCGGCCCGCCCGGGCCTTCCCTGCGGTAATTATAGCTGTGCAAATCGAGCACCACGAAGGTACCGTGTTGCGCCTGTTTTTCACGGCAGAGTTTTTTCAGCGCCCGGTAATAGGCGTCATAACCGGCCAGGGTGGTCTCTATCAGGGCACTGGGGGGTTGCTGCTTCCAGACTTCCAGCCCCCAGGCATCGTCCGGCGTCAGGTAGATCGCCGTATCCCGCGGCCGGTTGAGATCCACTTCAAAGCGTGAATGCTCCGCAATCAGACATGTGGGTGCCAGTTCTGCCCATTCACCGGTGTACGGATCCTCTTCCCGCAGTCGCGTCGCTTCGTCCAGGGCCATGATCTCCGCGACCTCGTCGCGCAGCGCATGACCATTGTGGTTAGCCACCGCGATAATCGGGCCGGGGCCCTGCTTGATGGTCCAGAGTATGTTTTCCATGCGATCACCCGGAGTGAGCACCTGCTCTCATTTCTTATATAATCTTTCCACTACAGCAAGTATAGGATGTTGTTGAGCCACCCAGGTTTATTTGCGCTGTATTTGACCTTGCTCAAACCCGGCGCTGGACGCCAATCGGGAATCGGCTACCCTTAAACCACTTTATAAACAGACGGGAGTTAACCCATGTCAATTTCACACGAGGCACCGCAGGTCGGTGCGCCGGACCCGGAAGCGAAAAACTCGCCCATTTTCGACGAAGACGACAACGACTACCTGTCACTCGACCTGGAGCTGGAAACCGGTGTCTGCTATTTCAACGGTGAAAGCTACAAGCGGGGGGACTATGTCTGCAGCGGCAGCGAACTGCTGCGCTGCGAGGAAAAAGGCGTCTGGGTCCGCGAGGGCAGCTGCCACCGCCGTTGAGAACCGTTCCGGCGCGATAAACCAGGCGCGGGCGGCTGTGCACCGTCCGGTTTAGCTGTTACCCTTGCCTGCCATGAAATTCGGGGGGTCCATCCGTGTCGTCGGTCTGCTGAGCATCGGCTTCAGCCTGACCCTGTTGCCCCCGGTGGCGGTATCACTCTGGTACCAGGACCAGCAGGCGGAGCACTTCCTGAAAGCCTTCGCCATTGCGCTGGCCAGTGGCCTGTTCATCTGGCTGCTGGCCAGGAAGCAGGATGCCCCGCTGCGGCGCAAGGACGGGTTCATGGTCGTCGCCCTGTTCTGGACCTCGCTGAGCCTGCTCAGCGCCCTGCCCTTCCTGTTCGGACCGCACCTGGATTTTGTCGACGCCTTCTTCGAAGCCGTGTCGGGTTTTACCACCACCGGCGCCACCGTCATCACCGGGCTCGATGCGCTGCCGCAGTCCATCCTCTATTACCGCCAGCAACTGCAGTGGCTGGGTGGTATGGGCCTGGTGGTGCTGGCGGTGGCCATCCTGCCCCTGCTGGGTATCGGCGGCATGCACATTTACCAGGCCGAGACCCCGGGCCCCATGAAGGATGAAAAAATCACCCCCCGCCTGACGCACAGCGCGCGCGCCCTGTGGCTCATCTACGTGCTGCTGACCGCCGCCTGCGCCCTGGCCTACTGGCTGGCCGGCATGACACCCTTCGATGCGATCGGGCACGCCTTTTCCACCATCTCGACCGGCGGTTTCTCCACCCACGATGCCAGCCTGGGTTATTTTCACAGTGAAACCATCGAATCGATTGCCACCCTGTTCATGCTGGCCGGCGGCATCAATTTCAGCATCCATTTCCTGGCGATGCGCAACCGCAGCCTGATGCCCTACCTGCGGGATGTCGAGGTCCGGGCGTTCCTGCTGTTTACTACCGCGGCCCTGCTGATGATCGCCACCATGCTGTGGCTCACGGGAGAGAACCCGAGCGTGCAGCACGCCACCGTCGCCGCCTACTTCGAAGTGGTGTCGATCATCACCAGCACCGGCTTCGGCGCCGATGACTTCACCCAGTGGCCGCTGTTCCTGCCCGTATTCCTGATTTTCATCAGCTTTATCGGCGGCTGCGGCGGCTCTACCGCCGGTGGCATGAAGGTGATGCGCATCCTGTTGTTGCTGAAACAGGGCCTGCGGGAAATCGGCAGCCTGATTCACCCGCGTGCCATCAAGCCGATCAAGGTCGGTGGCCGCATCCTTCAGGAGCGCACCGTGGAAGCGGTGTGGGGCTTTTTCGCCATGTACATCATTGTCTTCGTGCTGCTCACGCTGGCGATGATGGCCACCGGCCTGGACCAGGTCAGTGCCTTTTCCGCGGTCGCCACCTCGATCAACAACCTGGGTCCGGGGCTCGGCGAAGTCGCCTATAACTTCGCCGGGGTGAGCGAGGCCGCCAAGCTGATCGCGGCGTTCGCCATGCTGCTCGGGCGACTGGAGATCTTCACCATCCTGGTATTGTTTACGCCGTCATTCTGGCTGGACTGAGTTTTCCCCGCCCCGCGGCTGCGACTGGATCACCGCGATGAACTCCTGGCCGAAGCGGGCCAGCTTCTGTTCGCCGATACCGCTAATGCCGCGCAGCTCGTCATCACTCTGCGGCCGGCGGCTGGCCAGCTCGCGCAGGGTGCTGTCGTGGAAGATGACGTAGGGCGGCACGGCGTGCTCGCGCGCCAGTTCCAGCCGCCGCTGCCGCAGGGCCTCGAACAACTCGCGGTCGGCGGCATCGAGGTCGGCCGCTGCCACGCTGCGCCGGGGGGGGCGTGCCGCCTTTTCCCGCGCGGGTAATTCACGCAGCTGCAGACTGATCTCGCCGCGCAGCAGGGGACGCGCGGCCGCTGTCAATCGCACCGTGCCGTGGCCCTCGGTATCGACGTCGAGAAAGCCCTGCGCGATCAGTTGCCGGATAATGTGCCGCCACTGGGTCGCCTTGTACTCGCCACCGATACCGAAGGTACTGAGTCGGTCGTGACGGTTGGCCTGAATGCGCGCATCGTCCTTGCCCGTGAGTACATCAACCACGTAGTTGACACCGAAGCGCTGCCCCGTGCGGAACACGCAGGACAGGGCCTTCTGCGCAGCCTCCGTGGCATCCCAGGTCGCCGGCGGCTGCAGGCAGGTATCACAGTTGCCGCAGGGCTGTGCCAGCGTCTCGCCGAAATAGGCCAGCAGCGCCTGGCGCCGGCAATGACTCTGTTCGCACAGGCCGAGCATGGTCTCCAGCTTGTGGTAGGCGATGCGCTTGAACTGTTCGTCGGCGTCACTTTCACCCATCATGCGCCGCAGGTTGATGACGTCCTGCAGGGTATACGCCATCCAGGCATTGGCCGGCAGGCCGTCGCGCCCTGCGCGGCCGGTCTCCTGGTAGTAGGCCTCGAGGCTCTTCGGCACATTCAGGTGAGCGACGAAACGGACATCCGGCTTGTCGATACCCATGCCGAAGGCGATGGTCGCGACGATGATCACGCCATCTTCACGCAGAAACCGCGCCTGGTTTTCCCGCCGCACGCTTTCCGGCAGGCCGGCATGGTACGGCAGGGCAACGCGTCCCCGTTCCCCCAGCCAGGCCGCCACCTGCTCTACCTTGTTGCGCGACAGGCAGTAGACGATGCCGGCGTCGGCCGGGTGTTCGGCCTGGATAAATCGCCACAGGCGGTCACGCGGGGTGTTACCCTCGCTGATGGTATAGCGGATGTTGGGCCGGTCGAAACTGTGGACGAACTGCGCCGCCTCGCCCAGGTCGAGCTGGGCGACGATTTCCTCGCGGGTGCGCCGGTCGGCGGTGGCGGTCAGCGCGATCCGGGGAACGGCCGGGAAACTCTGGTGCAGGACGGTGAGCTGCTGGTATTCCGGCCGGAAGTCATGCCCCCACTGGGACACGCAGTGCGCCTCGTCGATGGCGAACAGGGATACGCGGCTGCGCTCGAGCAGGTCGAGCATGCGCGGCAGCAACAGGCGTTCCGGCGCAACGTACAGCAGGTCCAGTTCACCGTCGAGCAGCGCCTGCTCCACGCCGCGCTGCGTGTCGGCATCCTGGGTGGAATTGATGAACGCCGCGCGCACACCCAGGGTGGTGAGGGCATCGACCTGGTCCTGCATCAACGCGATCAGCGGCGAGACGACCACGCCGACACCGTCGCGCACCAGCGCCGGGATCTGGTAGCACAGGGATTTGCCCCCGCCGGTCGGCATCAGCACCAGGGCGTCGCCACCGTCCAGCAGGGTTTGAATAATGTCGCTCTGGCGATGACGGAAATCGTCGTAGCCGAATACCGAGCGGAGTGTCTGACGTGCGCGTTCCATGCGGTGTCCCTCTCCGTTATCTAACATGTGGTGACTGGCTTATTCCTTTAATTTGACCTTGATGCGGCCTTCCTCGACGCGGATGTTGTCGACCCCCTCGGAAAAAGACTTCCAGAAACCGGGATCGTTGCCGAACTCGGTCACCAGGTCGACATTCTTCAGCCCGCCCAGCCAGGCACTGGGCACGGGAACGCCCATGACGCTGACGCCCTTCAACACCACTTTCGGCTGGCCGTCGATATACGCCAGCTCGACCCCGGCGTTGAAGCGCAGGGTCTTGCCGCCCAGCATCGGGAAATCGGGGTCCATCGGCACCAGCAGCTTGGCGCTTACCAGGTCATCTGAAAGGTCAATGGCCAGCTTGCGCGCCAGGTCGGTATTTTTTGCCAGCAGGGCGTTCAGCTCGCGCTCGTTGAACGCCACTTCACGTTTGGCGCCGACCTCGCTGTAGCGTTCCGGCTTGAGTACACCGCGTTCATCGAATTCATCCGGCGAAGCTTTGCCGCTGTTGACCGTCGGGTTGTCGGGCTGGTAACCGAGGGCGCGCAACTTGCCGTCCAGTACCTGTTCTTCCTTCGCGCTCAGCTCCACCGGCTTGAACTCGCGGGCAAACACGTAGGTCTTCAGAAACCAGTAACTGCCACCCAGCGTCAGCAGGATGGTGACCAGTACAATCAGTACCACTTTCGAGGCGCTGATGCCCTGCCGGGTTTCGGCCGGAGCGCTGTTTTCCGGTTGAGTATTCATAGGCTGGCCCTCGTATCAGTCCTGGTCGACATCATCCACATCCAGCTGCCCGGACATGCGCCGGCGGATATGCGACCAGGACATGCCCGTCGCCATGATGGCCGACAGCATGCTGAGCGTAACCCAGGTAAAAACCGTGGGGCTATCCAGCGACAGCAGACCGTAGTCGATCATCACCCAGGTCAGCGCGGCAAAAAAAGCCAGCGCCAGGACAGTACCGACCTCGCCCAGCGAGCGCAGCGTGGCGCGCAGGTAAATCACCCAGCCGATGAGCAATACCACACCG
The DNA here is from genome assembly GCA_965544455.1 of uncultured Thiogranum sp. Taxonomy (GTDB): domain Bacteria; phylum Pseudomonadota; class Gammaproteobacteria; order DSM-19610; family DSM-19610; genus Thiogranum. The sequence continues at coordinate 1,310 of CBEUNK010000045.1, read as the reverse complement.
GCAAAAATCAGCAGCGGATCGAACTTGTTCACTGCCTGCACGATCCAGTGGTACCAGGACCAGCCGGAGGGGTTATAGGTACTGAATACCAGGATCAGCGCCATGACAAAGCGGATCACGAAACTCAGAAAAGTGAAGCGTTTTACGGCCATGCAGCAAGCCCCTTATTGCAGTCTGCAACACGCTCCGGGTACGTTCCGGGCGGGTTCCAGTGTCGTTCGAATTACCGGGCAGAGACTAACAGCTTGTTCCGGTCAGCGGAAATCACCGCCCGTGGGCCGGCTGCAAGGGCAGATTGTTTAGAATTTATTAATGTGCTAATATTAAACGCTTATACCGCCAGGCTCCTTGCCCGCGAGCAAACCCCCTAGAGCGTATCCACGATCGCCAGTACGCCGATGACGCCCGCCGTCAGGCTCAGTATCAACACCATGCCTGCCAGTACGTCCTTGACCTGGCCAATCGCCGGATGGATTTCCGGGTGCATATGGTCGATCAGGACTTCGATGGCGGAATTGAGCAATTCAGCGGCGAGGATCAAACCGATGCAAAGCACAATCAGTCCCCACCACAGCCAGGCCGGCTGCAACCACAGAAATACCAGAATCGTTACCAGCGCGATGGCGGTGTGGCGCCGGATATTGTCTTCATTGGCCCAGGCGTACCGGATGCCGACGAATGCATTCCGGAGTTTCCGCGTCAGGGGCTGGTTTTTCATGCCTCATCTTCCTGGCGCAAATCCTCGCGCAGCTGCTGCAGCACGGCCTGGTAGGATTCTGCATCACCATACTCGGCGAACTGACTGTAACGGCTGTGGATACCGTGAACCCGGCGCGCATGCTTGATCGGGCACCAGTACTGTTCAGTTCGGGCCACGATCTCCTGGGCATAGGCCATGAGGCCGGTGGCATAACCGCAGTAGACACAGTTGAACTTTTCGATACCGTTCAGGTAACTGAGCTGGTGCCGGTCGATGGCCAGGTAGTCACCGCGGCTGACGCGCGGAACGCCGTAAGCGCGGAAACAGATCTGCTGGTAGACCATCAGGGCGATATCCAGTACCAGCAAGGGCGCCGCCATGCCGTAAATGACCGGTGCCGTGAAAAGATGGGCCGGCGGCGTGTCGCCGAGGTAACTGATAATACCGACCCGGTAACGCTGGTGCAGGCGACGAACCTCCGCGGCAAAACGCACCTTGTGCCCGTCCAGCGTGTATTGAAATTGCTCGCGGAGCGCATCCCAGCGCATTTCCAGTTCGTCCTGAAGGCGGCGGATTTCCGCGATCAGTTCATTGATGTCTGTTACCATTG
>CBEUNK010000044.1:0-18573 GCA_965544455.1 uncultured Thiogranum sp. | reverse complement strand
CTCCGTCCCCTTTTCCTTTCCGCTTTTCCGCCTTTTCCGGGAGCATTCTCAACGGGTCGGCGATGGTACCCTGGCCGGTTCGGTCGGCAGACCGGTTTCACTGGCAGATGATGGATCGACCCAGCCGGCCGGCTGACGTACCTGCTCGCGGCGTTCACGTTGCTGGTAGAACATCAGGTCCTGGATGATGGCCTCGGCGACAAAATCGTGCTCGGCGAATTCCAGGCCGACTGTCTGGCCTTCCATTCGTACCACGCGGGCATAGATTTTCCGGTAAAGGGTTTCGTTACCGGTCCATACCTTGAAATTGAGAATCACGGAGCGCTGTTGCTCCGGAAGCTCTCCTTTCCACAAGTGCACGGAAACACCGTTGCGGCTGATGTTGCCGGCAAAACCGAAACAACGTTGGGAGCCCGGGTGAGCGATTTCTATATCGACTTCGATGTGATTGCGTTTTGATTGTCTACGTTCCACTGCGCTACCTTTTCTGGCACATGGTTAAGCGAGGGCTCCGTGATCGTTGAGGGTCACGAAGCGCGCCGGGGCATCTGTCCGTCCCCGTCCCTGCATCGTCCTGACGCACCATAGGATCGGCATCATGCAATTTTCAGGGCGGGTCCGGCCCTGGCAGAATGTGGCGTAGTGCCCAGAATTCTGTGTCCTGGTTCACTGTTTAACGGCAGTACGGGGGGTTACTTGATGGGCCGCGGGCAACTTCCTTACCCGCTAGATAACATTAATATTATGTTATATCTATTTGTTTTAATTATTTATTGCTTGGGCACCAGCAAAAAGCTGGTAGAAATTTCCCGTCGTCCGGGTGGCAATTTCCTCCAGGCTCGTCCCCCGCAGCCCGGCGATGTAGTCGGCCACGTAACGCACATAGGCAGGCTGGTTGGTTTTGCCCCGCTTCGGCACCGGTGCCAGGTAGGGCGAATCGGTTTCCACCAGCATGCGGTCGAGCGGCACCCGGCGGGCGACGTCCTGCAGCGCCTGGGCGTTCTTGAAGGTCACAATACCGGAAAAGGAGATATAGAAATTCATCTCCATTGCTGCCCGCGCCATGTCCCAGTCTTCGGTAAAACAGTGCAGCACGCCACCGGCGTCAGCCGCATTTTCTTCGGCCATGATCTTGAGCGTGTCTTCACGCGCGGCCCGCGTGTGCACGATCAGTGGTTTGCCGACGGCTCGCGCCGCCCGGATGTGACGGCGAAACCGTTCACGCTGCCATTCGACGTCGCCCTCGGTCCGGAAATAGTCCAGCCCGGTTTCGCCGATGGCGACGACGCGTGCCGCTTGCGCCAGTTCAACCAGGCGGTCCTCGTCCGGTTCTTCGACGTCGACTCCATCGGGGTGTACACCGACCGAAGCCGATAGCTGGCTGTACGGTTCGATCAGCGCCATCATCGGCGCAAAACGTTCCAGGCTGACCGAGACACACAGCATATGCCGGACAGCCTGTTCCCGAGCCTGTTCCAGGACGGCCGCCAGTTCCGCCTGGTTCTGGCACAGCATGTCGAGATGGCAATGGGAATCTACTAGCATGTTTTAACGAGGGCTGTTCGCTATCGGCGGATGCAGCGCCCTGTCTCCAGGCGCCGCGGGAGAATCACATGGTATGGGTCGGTCTATCGGCGGTCAGGGCGCCGGCCAGATAGGTTTCGATTTTCTTTTGCGCGGCACCACCGTCCTGGTCGCTGAACTGTACCCCGATACCTGCCGCACGGGCACCCTGCGCGCCCTTGGGTGTAATCCAGATGATTTTACCGGCTACCGGTATTTTTTCCGGCTCGTCCATCAGGGTTAACAGCATGAACACTTCGTCGCCCAGCTGGTAACTCTTGTTGGTGGGAATGAACAGGCCGCCGTTCTTGACGAACGGCATGTACGCCGCATACAGCGCACTTTTGTCTTTTATGGTCAGCGAAAGTATGCCCTGCCGAGCGCCACCACCGGGTTTCATTGCCATATTGTTTTATTACCTGCCAGCAGCCATAAAGGGTTTTGACGGCCTTCCGGCGAGACGCGCCCAGTCGATGAGCAGGTCTTCCAGAAGCAGTTGCCGGTTGAGACCGGAACCCAGGCTGTTCAAGGCCATGGTCACACGATCTGCCAGTTCAAACAACTGCTTACAGTCTACCGTTTCTGAAATTTGCTGCAACATCTGCGCCACCTCCGGTTCCTCGGGAACCTGGCCGGCCTGCCGCCAGCGAATCAATGCCTGCAGCCAGTGCTGCCACCACTGGAGTGACCGGGCCTCGTGTTCACCGCTCCATTCGGCCGCTGCACGCAGCGGGTCCAGTTTGCCACTGTACACGGCCAGCAATTCGCCCAGCCGTTGGTCACGCAGGACGATAGTCTCACTGCCGGCCATTTCCGCCGCCGCCAGGGGTGCACCGCCCGCCATTGGCAGATAGCGCGCCGCCACCGAAGCCTCGATACCCTGGTCCTGCAACCAGGCGAGTGCCTGTTCGCGTGACGGGGCATCGACCTGCAGTCGCTGGCAGCGGCTGCGAATGGTGGCCGGCAGGCGGCCGGGCGATGCCGTCAACAGGATCAGCAGGGTGCTGGCCGTGGGCTCCTCGAGTGTCTTCAACAGGCTGTTGGCGGCGTTGACGTTCATGGCGTCGGCCGGCTCGATCACGGCGATCTTGTAGCGGCCGGCATGGCTGGTCATGCCGAGTTCGACACTGAGCGCACGGACCTGGTCGATCTTGATCGCCTTGCCGGGTTCTTCGGGATTCAGCGATAACAGGTCCGGATGGGTCCCGGCCTGCAGCCAGGCGCAGGCCCGGCACTGACCACAGGCCTCGCCGCCGTCACCCGCTTGTTCACACAGCAGGAATGCCGCCAGCCGCTCGGCCAGCAGATGCTTGCCGATACCGCTCTGCCCCGTGATCAGCAGCGCGTGCGCGAGGCGGTCCTGCTGATAAGATTGCAACAGGCGTTGCCAGCCTGTTTCCAGCCAGCCGGGAAAGGTATCAGGCTTCATTCAACAGCTCGTCCACTACTGCATCCAGCTGGCTGTGTACCTCGGCGAGCGGCCGGCCGGCATCGATGGTGCGGAAGCGATCGGGAAACAGGCGGGCGCGTTCCAGGTAACCCGCACGCACGCGTTCGAAAAATGCCGTCTGTTCCTGTTCAAAACGATCCAGTGCGCCGCGTTCTCCGGCGCGCTGCATGCCAACATCCACCGGCAGATCGAACAGCAGCGTCCTGTGTGGTTGAAAACCGGCCTGCACCCACACCTCCAACTGACCGATGCGTTTGTCGTCCAGGCCCCGGCCACTGCCCTGGTAGGCATAAGTGGCATCGGTGAAACGGTCGCACAAGACCCACTGGCCGCGTTCCAGCGCCGGCAGGACGTATTGTTGCAGATGCTGGGCACGGGCTGCGAACATCAGCAACAGCTCGGTATCCGCGTGCATGTCGCCGTTGTCCGGGTCGAGTAACAGGTCACGGATGCGTTCGCCGAGCGGCGTGCCGCCCGGTTCGCGCGTGACGGTCACCGCCTTGCCGGCCGACTCCAGGCGCCGTCGGATATAGTCGAGATTGGTGGATTTACCGGCGCCCTCACCACCCTCCAGGGTAATAAACCGCCCGGTTGCGCTACTGTTCATGACTAGCGTTTTCTCTGGTACCGGTCCACGGCCCGGTTGTGTTCTTTCAACGTACTGGAAAAATAGTGGCTGCCGTCGCCACGGGCGACAAAGTACAGTTCATCCCCGTCCGCCGGGTGCAGCACCGCCTGTATGGCATCCTTACCCGGCATCGCTATCGGTGTGGGCGGCAGGCCGGCGCGCGTATAAGTATTGTAGGCGGTATCGGTGCGCAAGTCGCGGAAACGAATATCACCATCGAAATCCTCACCCATGCCGTAAATGACCGTCGGGTCGGTCTGCAGCTTCATACCTTTCCGCAGACGCCGCACAAACACGCCGGCAATGCGCGGCCGTTCCGCGGGGACGGCTGTTTCTTTTTCGACAATGGAAGCCAGTATCAGGGCCTCATAGGGCGATTGCAAAGGCAGGCCGTCATCGCGTTGCGCCCAGGCCTGTTGCAGGAATGTGTCCAGGTCCCGGTACGCCCGGCGCAGGAACTGCACATCCGTCGTCCCCCGGGGGAAATGGTAGGTTTCCGGCAGGAAGCGGCCCTCGGGATGCTGACCGGGATACCCCAGCGCGGACATGACACTTTCCGGGGAAAGATCATCGAGTGTGTGCGTCAATACATCGTTGCCGGCAATCCGTTGGATCATCTCCCTGAATGCCTCGCCCTCGATAAGCGTCAGGTCGTGCTGCATGACCTGGCCACTGGTGAGTTGTTTCAGCAGTTGCTCGGGATTGATACCCGGCTGCAGTTGAAACTCGCCGGCCCTGATATGCGCGTCGAGACCCTGGTAGCGCCCCAGCAGCACCAGGTAGAGAGGTTTTTCGAGCAGGGACTGTTGTTGCAACTGGCGGGCTATCCGCTTCAGGTTTGCTCCCGGTTCGACAACCAGCGTGGCACCGCCCTCGGGGATGGGCAGCGGGTTATTGCGAAAAGCCTGGAAATCCATCAGCAGCCAGGCGACGATGAAACTGCCAACAATCACCGCCAGGCCAGCCAGCCGGAAACCCATGTCTTTACTGCGTGAACTGTTTTTCTGTTGACTCACTCGCTATACCAGATACCCGGGGCGGTCTTGTCCTGTGCCGCCAATGCCCGCTGCAGCGCCTGCGTCACCGCGCCTGCACGACCGGTGAACTGCCCGGCCACCGCGGTAACCGGCCAGATACCGATCAGGCTGTTACACAGGAACACTTCCTCGGCGTCCTGCAGATCGGCCGGCGACAACACCCCGACTTCACGTTCGATGCCCTGTTCCCCGACCAGGTCCAGAACCACCGAGCGCATCACGCCGGCCACACCGCAGTTATTCAGGCGTGGCGTATACAGGCGCCCGGCACGGACCAGGAACAGGTTGCTCATTGTGCCCTCGATGAGCTGCCCATTGTAATCGAGCAACAGCCCCTCCGGGTACTCCTCGGCCCATTCGGCCCGCGCCAGGACCTGCTCCAGCCGGTTCAGATGCTTGATTCCGGCCAGCCGCGGCTGCGGTGACAGTCGCAGATCACAGAGCCGCACCGCTACACCCTTGCTAACGAAAGTTCGTGGAAACACCGGTAGCGGGCCGGTACTGACAAGGCGTGTGACGCCCTGCTCCACGGTGTAGCGGTAACCCCGCGCACCGGCACCACGGCTGAGTATGATTTTGACAACGGCGTCCGGTCGCTCGACGGCGCACTGCCGCAACTCGGTGGCCAGGCCGGACCAGTCGGTGAAGGCCAGCTGTAACCTGTCACAGCCGGCCTTCAGGCGCTGCATGTGACGGTCGAGAAACTCGATAATACCGTCGCGGACACACAGGGTTTCGAACAGCCCGTCACCATAGTGAAGCGCACGCGAGCCGGGATCAATGACGGCATCTGCACTGGCGTCGATTCGGTATTGCGTGCCGCTCACATTGCCCCCCCTTCGAAGGCGTGTAATAAGCCCGCGGCCTTGTCCCGGGTTTCGGCCAGTTCACGCTGTGGATCGGAGTCATGAACAATGCCGGCACCGGCGCGAAAAGCCAGTTGCTGCCCGCTGCGCACCATACTGCGAATAAGAATATTCAGATCCATGCTGCCATCATGGTTGAGGTAACCGATGGATCCGGTATAGGCACCACGCGCCTGCCGTTCCAGCTCGGCGATTATTTCCATGCAACGTACCTTTGGACAGCCGGTGATGGTGCCCCCCGGAAAGACCGCCCGGATGACCTGCCCCGGCGTCACTCCCGGGCGCAGGCGGGCCTCGACGTTGGAGACGATATGATGGACCGTGGCATACGATTCCAGCGTCATGAGTTCGTTGACCCTGACGCTGCCCGGTTGCGCCACGCGCCCCAGGTCATTGCGCTCCAGGTCGATCAGCATGATATGTTCGGCCTGCTCCTTGGGGTGGCGCAGCAGCTCGTCCGACTTTGCGCGGTCGGTCTCCGGCATGTCGCCGCGCGGCCGGGTACCGGCAATGGGGCGCGTCTGCACCCGGTCGCCGCGTACTTCGATCAGCCGTTCCGGCGAAGAGCATATAATCGACTGTTCACCCCAGCTGACCAGGCCGTTGAAAGGGCCGGGATTGACCTCGCGCAACTGCGCATACAGTTCGGCCGCTTCGGCGCCGGGCGGCCAGTGCGCGCGCCATTGTCGTGACAGGTTGACCTGGAACACATCACCATCCCGGATGTAACGCAGAATACGTTTCACCCCGTCCAGGTAAATGCCGGGATCGTCTTCTTCCACACTACTGACGCTGAACCGCGGCAATGGCACTGGCGCCAGCCGCTCGATGTCCCGCCGGACAAGCCCCAGCTGCTCACTGGTCTCGGCCACTATCCAGCAGCGCTGGCGCACATGATCGCGGATAACGGCCGCCGGCATACGCGTGGCGCGGGCCACCGGCAACCCGGAGTTGTCCGCCGCCAGCTCGAGCTGTGGTTCTATCTGCGCCGCCAGTTCGTAGCCGAGATACAGGAACCAGCCACCGTGAAACGGCAGATCACTACCGCTTTCCCGGCCCTCCGCGGCTTGCGCCCAGCGATCATCCAGGGTCTGCAGAAAATCAAACGCGGTAATATTGGCCAGGGTAAGCGACTCGCCGGGACAGGCAAACAGGATGTCATAGCGTCCCTCCGGTCCGCGGGCAGCACTTTCGAGCAGGTGGGGGTAACGTTCGGGATTCGAACGGTGCAGTGCCAACAGATCGAAGGCCTGCTCAATGGCATACTGCTGTATCACGCTGAAACCCGCTGGCGCTTCCCGGGCAAGCCTGCTCCTACGGCTTCAGGCGGGTGAACACCAGGCTGCCATTGGTGCCGCCGAAACCAAAGGAGTTCGACATGGCGACCTCGACCTTTGTCTCACGCGCCTCGTTGGGAACGAAATCCAGGTCACACTCGGGATCGGGCGTGAACTGGTTGATGGTTGGCGGCAATACCTGGTCGCGAATCGCCAGGGTGGTGAAAATCGCCTCGACACCGCCCGCCGCGCCCAGCAGATGGCCGGTCATCGACTTGGTGGAGCTGACAGCAGTCCGGTAGGCATGCTCACCCAGCGCGGTCTTGATCGCGTTCACCTCGGCCACATCACCGGCCGGCGTGGACGTACCATGGGCGTTGACATAGTCGACCCGGTCGGTATCCAGACCCGCATCGCGCAGCGCGTTACGCATGCAGCGCGCGGCACCCTCGCCGTTCATCGAAGGCTGGGTCATGTGATAGGCGTCACCGCTCATGCCATAGCCGGCCACCTCGGCGTAGATACGGGCACCGCGCGCCCGGGCATGTTCATACTCTTCAAGCACCATCACACCGGCACCGTCACCGAGGACAAAACCGTCGCGCTCCTTGTCCCACGGTCGGCTGGCGGTTTGCGGATCATCATTGCGGGTAGACAGTGCCTTGGCGGCGGCAAAACCGCCCAGGCCGGTGTGCGTGGTGGCCATTTCCGCCCCACCGGCAAGCATCACATCCGCGTCACCGTAGGCAATGATACGTGCCGCCTCGCCAATGCTGTGCGTACCTGTCGTGCAGGCGGTCACCATGGCGATGTTGGGCCCCTTGAGACCGTACATGATCGACAGGTTGCCGGAAATCATGTTGATGATATTGGCCGGCACGAAGAACGGCGAAATTTTCCGCGGACCGCCCTGCAGGTAGGCATGATAATTTTTTTCGATGCCGGGCAGGCCACCGATACCCGACCCTACCGATACACCAATACGTTCGGCATTCTGCCCGGTTACCTCCAGGCCGCTGTCGCGCAGCGCCTGGCTACCGGCCGCCACGCCGTAATGAATAAAGGTGTCCATTTTGCGGGCGTCTTTTCTGGAGACGTAATCGGTGACGTCAAACCCTTCGATGGTGCCGCCAAAACGCACCGGAAACTCGGATACGTCAAAGCTGGTAATCGGTCGAATACCGCTGTTGCCGGCCAGAATGTTGGTCCAGGCCTCATCGACAGACAGGCCGACCGGGCAAATGATGCCGAGGCCGGTGACCACTACGCGACGCTGTGCGGGAGGAGACAAATCCGATCCTTAGAAACTCGACAGGTGAAAAACAGAATCGGGCCGCCGAATATCGACGACCCGATGAATACGGAAACGGCGTTTAACCGAGGTGTGCTTGGACGTAGTCAATCGCCTGCTGGACGGTGGTGATCTTTTCCGCCTCTTCGTCCGGTATTTCACACTCGAATTCCTCTTCAAGCGCCATAACCAGTTCTACCGTATCCAGAGAGTCCGCGCCCAGGTCATCAACAAAAGATGCCTCGTTGGTGACAGAATCTTCGCCGACATCCAACTGTTCGACAACTATCTTTTTGACGCGTTCTTCAACATTGCTCATCGCTGAAAAGTCCTCGGTTGTGTGAAATCAGTCCAAGCTGCGCGCGTATTTTAGTGAAAACACGGTAACCATGCCAGTAAACGTGACAACCGTGTCATCAACCGGCCAAATCACCGGCAACCGCCTGGGAATGCGCACGCTATCAAATTATATTACTAATGTAAACAGTGTATTAAATGATTAATCTGACAAATCACTTGACTACGCCATGTGCATGCCGCCATTGACATGCAGGGTTTCCCCGGTGATATAGGCCGCCTGTCGGGAAGCCAGGAAAGCAACGGCATTGGCGATATCCGCCACTTCGCCCAGGCAGCCCAGCGGCACCTGCTGGATCAGTGCCTCGCGCTGCGCGTCGGGCAGTTCCCGCGTCATATCGGTGTCGATAAAGCCGGGCGCGACGGCATTCACCGTAATACCCCGCGAGCCCACTTCACGGGCCAGTGATTTCGTCAAGCCGAGGATACCGGCCTTGGCGGCCGAGTAATTGGTCTGCCCCGGGTTGCCGGTTGATCCCACAACCGAGGCGATATTGATAATACGGCCGTGTCTGGCTTTCATCATGCCGCGCAGGCAGGCCTTGCTCAGGCGGAACACGGACGTCAGGTTGGTATCGATCACGGCCTGCCATTCATCGTCCTTCATCCGCATCATCAGGTTGTCGCGGGTGATGCCGGCATTGTTGACCAGGATGGTCGGCGTACCGAAGCGCGCCTTGATAGTGGCCATGGCCGTATCGATGGACGCCGGATCGGTCACATCGAGACACAGGCCCAGGCCGTCGATCTTGTTCGCATCGAAACCGGCCTGGATTGCCTCGGCCCCCTTGTCGGTGGTTGCGGTACCGACCACCTGTGCTTCCAGCGTGCCCAGTTTTAATGCGATAGCCTGTCCGATTCCCCGACTCGCGCCGGTAACCAGTGCGACTTGATCGTTGAGTATCATGCGTTAACTCCTCGTTTACCCCAGCTCTGCCAGCGCCTTGTCCAGGTCTTCGACCGACTGCACGGCGATGGCGGGCATTGATTTTTCTATCCGCTTGTTGAGACCGGCGAGTACCTTGCCAGGCCCCATTTCGAATACCCTGGCAATACCGGCGGCGTGCATGGCCTGGATGGTCTCCACCCAGCGCACCGGTTGATAAAGCTGGGCCGCCAGCGCCTGGCGGATCGCGTCTACATCATCTTTTGTGGTGACGTCGACGTTGTGTATCACCTTGATCGACGGCAGGCGGACAGTGACGGCCGCCAACTCGGCAGCGAAAGCATCAGCTGCCGGTTTCATCAGGGAACAGTGTGAAGGAACCGACACCGGCAGGGGCAGTGCACGCTTGGCGCCGGCGGCCTTGGCCAGAGACATGGCCCGTTGTACCGCCTCGGCCTGGCCGGCAATGACCACCTGCCCCGGGGAATTGAAGTTGACCGCACTGACCACCTGCCCTTCCTCGGCCTGCCGGCAGATGGTCGCAACCTGATCATCGTCAAGGCCCAGTATGGCGGCCATGGCTCCGCTGCCATCGGGCACGGCGTTCTGCATCAGCTTGCCGCGTTGCTCCACGAGTCTCACCGCATCCTCGAAGGCCAGACCACCGGCGCAGACCAGCGCGGTATACTCGCCGAGACTGTGGCCGGCCATCATGGCGGGTATCCTGTCGGTTTTCTGCTGCCAGCAGCGCCATGTCGCCACACCCGCCGTCAACATCGCCGGCTGGGTACAGGCAGTCTGGTTCAGCAAGTCTGCCGGGCCCTGCTGGACACGCGCCCACAGGTCATAGTCCAGCACCTCCGAGGCCTGGGCAAAGGTTTGTTCAACAACCGGGTAAGCTTCCGCCAGTGACGCCAGCATTCCTACTGACTGTGACCCCTGGCCCGGGAAGACCATGGCAAGGTCTGCACATTGCATGTATCAATACACCTGAATCTGCTGATTAATATTTCAGAAGAACGGAGCCCCAGGTGAACCCGCCACCGAAAGCTTCCATTAACAGCGTTTCACCGCGCTGAATACGACCGTCACGCACCGCGACGTCAAGCGCCATCGGTACCGAGGCACTGGACGTATTGCCGTGCTCGTCGACAGTGACGACCACGTGATCCATCGGCATTTTCAGTTTTTTAGCCGTGGCCTGGATAATTCGGATATTTGCCTGGTGCGGTATCAGCCAGTCGATATCACTCTTTTCCAGGTCATTGGCTTCCAGCGTTTCGTCGACTATCCGCCCGAGGGTGTTCACGGCCACCTTGAAAACCTCGTTGCCCTTCATGGTCACGTAACCGTTACCATGCTTGAAGCTGTCGTACCCCTGGCTGACGCCGCCCGCTACCGACAGCAGGTGCTCGTAGGCGCCGTCTGCGTGCAGGTGGGTGGACAGGATACCGGGTTCGTCACCGGCCTCGAGCACCACGGCACCGGCGCCGTCGCCGAACAGCACACAGGTACTGCGGTCCGTCCAGTCGAGTACGCGGGAAAGGGTTTCCGCGCCGACCACCAGGGCGCACTTCGCGCTGCCGGTACGTATGAACTTGTCCGCCACGCCGAGTGCATAGACGAAACCGGTACATACCGCCTGGATATCGAAGGCTGCACAGCCGTGCCGGTCCAGCCGTTTCTGCAACAGGCAGGCGCTACTGGGGAACACGCGGTCCGGGGTGGTGGTCGCGACAATAATCAGGTCAATGTCCTGGGCGTCACGGCCGGCCGCCTCCAGGGCGCGCCGCGCCGCATGTTCGGCCAGGTCTACGGTATTCTCGCCATCGGCGGCAATGTGCCGTTTGCTGATACCGGTGCGCTCACGAATCCACTGGTCGCTGGTGTCGACTATTTTTTCCAGGTCGTGATTGGTCAATACCTTTTCCGGCAGGTATCCACCAGTCCCGGTGATGCGCGAATAAATCAAACCGCCTGCCTCTCAGACATCGCCGCCTGTAATTGTGAACTGATCAGTTCGGGAACATTCTGCTCGACAACTGCGGCCGCCACCTCGATCGCATGGCTATAGGCCAGCACGTCGGCACCGCCGTGACTCTTGATCACCGAACCGCGCAGGCCCAGCAGGCTGGCGCCATTGTAACGACGGGGATCGATCTGCCGTCTGACTGCCTTGAGTACCGGCAGCGCAACCAGCGCGGCGAGACGGGTAAGAATATTGCGGGTGAATTCGGTCTTCAGGGTGTGTGAAATCATTTTTGCCACGCCCTCGCTGCTTTTCAGCGAAATATTGCCGATAAAGCCGTCGCAGGCTACCACGTCGACCTTGCCGCTGTAGACATCGTCACCTTCAACGAAGCCGATATAGTTCAGGTGGCTGGCGGACAACAGGCCGGCGGCTTCCTTGATGGTGTCACTGCCCTTCATCTCTTCTTCGCCGATATTCAGCAGACCGACACTTGGATGCGGATTACCGTCTATCGCCTTGGCCAGAACCGCCCCCATCAGGCCGAACTGGAACAGGTGCTCGGGCGAACTGTCTATGTTGGCGCCGAGATCCAGCATCCAGGTATGCCCGGTTATGGTCGGCAGCGAGGTGCAGATGGCGGGCCGGTCGATACCCGGCAGGGTCTTCAACACGAACCGGGCTGTGGCCATCAGCGCACCGGTGTTGCCGGCGCTGACACAGGCCTGTGCGCGGCCTTCCTTGACCATGTCGATAGCCACGCGCATGGATGAATCCTTTTTGAACCGCAGTGCGTGCGACGGCTGCTCATCCATTTCCACGGTTTGCGAAGCATGCTGAATCATCAGGCGCGGCTGCTCACTGGCGCGGAGCTTTGCCAGGCCGCTTTCCAGGGTGCTTTCATCACCCACCAGCAGCAGATGAAAATCCTTGCGTTTTTCCAGAAAGCGCAGGGCCGCCGGCAGGACCACCGCAGGCCCGTGATCGCCACCCATGACATCCAGCGCAATTGTCGGAGCTTTACTCATGCAATAAAAACACACGCTGCTTCACAGGTCGCGTGAAGCAGCGTGTCGAAGTTGGATAACGGCGGAGGATTGACCGCAACGCGGGTTAATCAAGGTCCTTGTTAACGACCTTGCGGCCCCGGTAATAACCGTCGGGACTGACATGATGACGCAGATGCGTTTCACCGGTTGTCTGATCAACGGACAGCGCCGATGTTTTCAGCCCGTCGTGTGACCGGCGCATACCGCGCCTCGAAGGGGTTTTGCGGCTTTTCTGAACAGCCATGACACTATCTCCTGCAACTATGCTGTTTACTGTGTTTTAAGTTTTTCCAATACGGAAAACGGATTGTCTTTCTCCGCGACAGGCTGGTTCTGATAACCCGAATCGCAAGGCTGCCCGTCGCCGTGTACCGGTACTGCCGGAATCACCAGCAATACTTCGTCTTCAATCAGTTCGACCGTGCGAATCGGATCACCGTTTACCAGCAGCGGCTCGTAACCTTCCGGCAGGCGGTCGATTTCGGTCTCATCGCTTACGATGCCCAGGCTGAACTCCAGCCGCAGCGGAAATACCAGCGCCTGCAAACAGCGCTGGCAGGCCAGATGGATCTCTCCATCGATACTTCCCCGCAACACACGTATGCGGCGCTCATCGAGCCGGAACGCCAGCTGAACCCGCAGCACGCCTTCGCTGTCCGACAACAACGGACGCAGACGATCAAACGCACTCACCGCAACTTCGCCGTGAAAGGTGCGCCCGACGTCGGCAAGCCCGATGGGCTCAACGCTCTCAGGCAGGCAATCCAACATAAGCGCGCAATAATACTCCCTGAGCCGCCCTGCTGTCAAAGCTAAGATGCTGAAAAATGGGGAGGTTAGTGTCTGACCCGGGAATCCGGTGAGTGTTGACAGCGTGGGCGGATTTGCGTAGAAAAACAAGCTCTTTTGATCAAAACCGGCGGTCATGCCGGTTATTCTCCGGCATAGAGAGGCGGGTGACGCTTGTTAAAGAAGATTCTTATCGCCAACCGCGGAGAAATCGCGGTTCGTATCGTCCGCGCCTGTCAGGAGGCCGGCATCGAGGCCGTGGCCATATACAGCGACGCCGACCGCCACGCCCTGCACGTCAAAAAAGCCAGCGAAGCCTACAACATCGGGCCTGACCCGGTCGCCGGTTACCTGAACGCCCACCGTATCGTCAACCTGGCGGTCGCCAGCGGTTGCGACGCCCTGCACCCGGGCTACGGCTTCCTGTCCGAGAATCCCGAACTGGCACATATCTGTGCACGCCGCGGCATCAAGTTCATCGGTCCTGATGCAGACGTTATCCGCAACATGGGTAACAAAATCGAAGCCCGCCGCAGCATGCTGGACGCCGGTGTACCGGTGGTACCGGGCAGTGATTCCAGCCTCAGCGGTCTCGCCGAAGCCATCGCCCTGGCGACCAACATCGGTTACCCGGTCATGCTCAAGGCGACTTCCGGCGGTGGCGGTCGCGGTATCCGCCGCTGCAATAACCAGGCCGAGCTCGAGCGTAATTACGATCGCGTCCTGTCCGAAGCAATAAAGGCATTCGGCAGCGCCGAAATATTTCTGGAAAAATGCGTTGACCGTCCTCGGCACATCGAGGTCCAGGTGCTTGCCGACGAACATGGTAACGTGGTGCACCTGTTCGAGCGCGACTGCTCGATTCAGCGACGTCATCAGAAACTCATCGAAATCGCGCCATCGCCACAACTGGATGACAGTCAGCGCGAACTGATCGGCGACTATGCAATCCGTGCGGCCAGGGCTGTCGGTTACCAGAATGCCGGGACCGTGGAATTTCTCATGGACCGGGACGGCAGTTTTTATTTCATGGAAATGAACACCCGCCTGCAGGTGGAACATACGGTCACCGAGAGTATCACCGGTGTCGACATTGTCGGCGAGCAAATCCGTATCGCCGACGGTCAGCCGCTGGCTTTCAAACAATCCGATATCCAGCGACGTGGCTTCGCCATGGAATTCCGGATTAATGCCGAAGATCCGAAAAACGACTTCCTGCCGAGTTTCGGCCGTATCACCCGTTATTTCGCCCCCGGCGGCCCGGGCGTGCGCACCGACGCCGCGATCTACTCGGGTTACACGATTCCGCCCTACTACGACTCCATGTGTGCCAAAATTACCGTCTGGGCGTTGCGCTGGGACGAACTCCTCAAGCGCGCCAGCCGGGCACTGCAGGACACCGGTGTCTACGGCGTCAAAACCACCATCCCCTATTACCTCGAGGTGCTGAAAACGGCGGAGTTCCAGGCGGCGCATTTCGATACGGGGTTCGTCGAAGATCATCCACAACTGGTCAATTACCGGACCAGCCGGCCGGCACGTGAGCTGGCCGCCGTGGCGGCCGCCGCGGTGGCAGCCTATGCGGGTTACTGACGTAAAGCTGTTCACATACAACGGGTAGAAAAGGCAGACCTGATATGTCCAAAGTCCATATAACCGACGTCATACTGCGCGACGCACACCAGTCACTCATCGCCACGCGCATGCGGACCGAGGACATGCTGCCTATCTGCAGCCAACTGGACAGCATCGGCTTCTGGTCGCTGGAAGTCTGGGGCGGCGCCACCTTCGATGCCTGCCTCAGATACCTGAAGGAAGACCCCTGGGAACGCCTGCGGCAGCTGCGTGGAGCGTTGCCCAACACCCCGTTGCAGATGCTGTTACGCGGGCAGAACCTGCTCGGCTACCGCCACTATTCCGATGACGTGGTACGCGATTTCGTCGCCAAGGCGGCCGACAACGGTATCGACGTATTCCGGATTTTCGACGCGCTCAATGACATGCGCAATCTGCAAACGGCTGTCGCCAGCGTCAAGCAGGTCGGCAAGCACGCCCAGGGTACGATCTGCTTTACCACCAGCCCGGTACACAGTATCGACAAGTTCGTGGCCATGGCGCACCAGCTGGCCGACATGGGCTGCGACAGTATCGCCATCAAGGACATGGCCGGGCTGCTGACGCCCATGGTCACGGCGGAACTGGTGGCCGGCCTGGTCAAGGCGGTGGACCTGCCGATCCATCTGCACGGTCATGCAACCGCGGGTACTGCCGAAATGTGCCAGCTCAAGGCCATCGAAAACGGTTGTACCCACATCGATACGGCCATATCCTCGTTTGCCGGCGGCGCCTCTCACCCGCCCACGGAAAGCATGGTCGCCGCCCTCAGGAACACACCCTGGGACACCGGGCTGGACCTGAAAAAACTGCAGGAAATCGGTTTCTATTTCAAGGAAGTCCGCAAGAAATACCACCAGTTCGAAAGCGAGATGACCGGCCTGGATACACGGGTACAGATCTACCAGGTACCCGGCGGTATGATTTCCAACCTGTATACCCAGTTGCGTGAACAAGGGGCCCTCAACCACATCGAGCATGTGTTGCTGGAAATCCCCCGCGTCCGCGAAGACCTCGGCTATCCGCCACTGGTCACGCCCACGTCACAGATTGTCGGCGCGCAGGCGGTGCTCAATGTGTTGACCGGGGAACGTTACAAGACCATCAGCAACGAGGTTAAGCTGTACCTCCAGGGTCGCTACGGGCGCGCACCCGGCAAGATCAACAGCATTCTGCGGCAACAGGCCATTGGTAACGAAGACGCCATCGACGTACGCCCCGCGGACCTGCTGAAAGACGAAATGGAGGATCTGCGCGGTGAGATCGGCGAACTGGCACACAGCGATGAGGACGTGCTGACTTATGCCATGTTCCCCGAGCTCGGCCGCGACTTCCTGGAACACCGGGCCGAGGGCACGCTGATGCCGGAACCCCTGGAGCCGATCGGCAGCGGCGCCGACCATACCCCCAGACCCACCGAGTTCAATGTCACGCTGCACGGTGAAACCCATCACATACAGATCACCGGCACCGGTCACCGGACCCAGGACGAACGACCGTTCTACATGACCGTCGACGGCGTACCGGAGGAAATCCTTATCGAAATGCTGGCCGAACTGGAGGAAGGCAACGATAACGCAGCTGCTTCCATCAGTGGCAGCAAACGCCCGCGGGCCAGCAAGCCGGGCGACGTAACCACGTCGATGCCCGGTACCGTGATCGATGTACTTGTCGAGGTGGGCGCAAAAGTCAGCGCCGGTGACCCGGTACTGGTTACCGAGGCCATGAAAATGGAAACCGAAATCCAGGCACCGATTGCCGGAACCGTGGGGGCGATCCACGTCGCCAAGGGTGACAGCGTCAACCCGGACGAAACACTTATCGAAATAACTCCGTGAGGCCTTACACCCTCTGAAAACAGGGTTTTGGATACGGCAGGTTATTGGTCCCAGGTCGTTGCCAACCCACCCGCCACTATAAAGCCGGCGCCAGAACAGCCGATTTACAGACAGTAATACCCCCGATTTGGGAAAGAAATCCGAAACTCACCCACCTTGAGTCGGTGACGGCAAAACCTGGCGATGAAGCGTTCTGTAACATTGGAAACAACCTGGTTCCTGGTGCTCACCATCGCACTGGTGGTGCTGGTCGAGGTATTCAGTCAGCACTTTCTCACCAGTCATAACCAGGACCTGGCAAAGGAAGAATCACGCTCGGATCTGGAAACATACACGCTCGCGGTACGCCGCCAGATCGATCTCTACCAACGGTTGCTCGAGGGGCTGTCCCGGCGCGAGGATGTGCACAATCTGCTGGAATTCGGCAACCGCGAAGATGCCTTTGCATGGGCCATGAACTACCGCAAGCTGCTGCCGGATACCGTCGGCCTGTCACTGATTGATCAGGACGGTGAGATACTCGGCGATCCGTCATCGTTACTTATTGGCCCGATGTGTCGCCGGGACATCGCCAGGCTGAGTCACGGCGAATCCATTGCCGCACCGGCGGTCCACCGCGAACGCGCGGGGCTGGAACACTTTGACCTGTTTGCGCCGGTAGACAGTGTCGACGGTGAACGGCTGGGCTACCTGTTTGCCAGCTTCAAACTTGCCGTGATTCAGGAACTGCTCGATGACATAGCCCACAATGGTCATAAATTAACTGTTACAGCGCCGGACCAATCGACGGTTGCCGCCATCGACCATATCGGCAACAAGGGCAAGGCGTCCTTTGAACTGACACTGCCGGTAAAAAATACCGACTGGCGTGCTACCCTCGTGTCACAAGCCGCCGGCATGGAGAGGGCCGCCACTACCCTGTTGATAGCGGCCAGTGTACTGGCGCTGCTGGTCGGTATCAGTGTGATACTGTTATCCCGCCACCTGTCAAAGGGCCTGCTGAGGGAAATTTCCAGCATACGTATGGCACTCGATGATATCGCCGACGGCAGCGACAAACCTGTCAATATACAGCCCCGCTTTCGTGAGACAGCACCCCTGATGGACGCCGTGCACGATGTGTCCAAACGCATACAGATGCAGCAGGAAAGCCTGCGGCAGTTAAGCGAGACCGACAGCCTGACCGGGCTGCTCAACCGACGCCGCTTTATCCAGGAGCTGGAAAAAGCCTGGGCACTCGCCAACCGCAAGGTGAACGTCTATGTGATGACACTGGACGTGGATCGCTTCAAGCCTGTTAACGACCAGTACGGACACGCGGCCGGTGACCGAGTGCTCAGAATACTCGCCAGCTGCCTGCACGATTGTACCCGCAGCACCGATCCGGTCGCCCGCCTGGGAGGTGATGAATTCGTTGTTCTGTTACCCAACAGCGACGAGGCCGCCGGCCTGGAATTATTCAAACGCCTGGGTGACTGTTTCAGGCAGGCGCAACACAAGCTGCCGATGGATAGCGAATTGTGCTGTACGCTGAGCGCCGGCCTGGTGAAAATAGATCCGCACATCGATACCGATCTCGAAGCCGCCTTGCGCCGCTCCGATGAGGCCCTGTACCGCGCCAAACAGGACGGTAGAAACCAGATACATTTTTGACCCTGCCCGGGGGCCGCTATTTTCAGGCGATGCGGGCCAGGCCACCCAGGTAGGGCCTTAGCGCTGCCGGTACAGTGATGGAACCGTCGGCTTGCTGATGGTTCTCCATCACTGCCACCAGAGTTCTGCCTACCGCCAGACCGGAACCGTTGATGGTATGCACCAGCTCCGGTTTACCGCTGTCGGGGTTACGGTAACGCGCCTGCATGCGGCGTGCCTGAAAATCGACAAAATTACTGCACGATGAAATTTCCCGGTAGGCCTGCTGCCCGGGCAGCCAGACTTCCAGGTCATAGGTCTTGGCTG
>CBEUNK010000043.1:0-18800 GCA_965544455.1 uncultured Thiogranum sp. | reverse complement strand
CCTGATCAAGCAGGCCCACAAACTACCGAGTGAGCTCTACAAATCGCTCACCTGGGATCGCGGCAAGGAGATGCACGATCACCAACGCTTCACCCTGGCGACCGATATCCAGGTGTACTTCTGCGACCCGCAGAGCCCTTGGCAACGGGGTTCCAACGAGAACACCAATGGTCTGTTGAGGCAGTATTTTCCCAAAGGCACGGATTTATCGGTACACTCGCAGGCGAAGCTGAATGCCGTGGCCCGCCAGTTAAATGAACGGCCACGCAGCTGGCAGTCGTACCTGGACATCCGCGTGAGCTATGCGGGTGATGGAAAAAGACAGCCCAGGTGACATAATCACCTGGGCTTTTTACTGATTGGTAGCGGGGGCCAGATTTGAACTGACGACCTTCGGGTTATGAGCCCGACGAGCTACCAGGCTGCTCCACCCCGCATCAGGAAGCGCGTATATTAAAGATTTATGACGCTTCTGGCAAGGGGGGGTGAAACCGGGCAACTCCGGGTTCTCCGCGTCAGCTTATTGCCTGCTGGCACAGGGCCATCAGGCCGCCGGGAAACAGGCCCAGCAGCAGAATCGCAAGGCCGTTGGCGCTGAGAACGAAGCGCAGGTCGAAGTGCGGCGCCAGCGGTGCGCTGTCCTCAGCCTTGTCGAAGTACATGACCTTGACCAGGCGGATGTAGTAGAAAGCACCGATTACCGAAAACAGCACCGCCACGCCGGCCAGCCAGACCATGTCGATATCGATAACCGCCTGCAGCACCGACAGCTTGGCGTAGAAGCCCACCGTCGGCGGCACGCCGGCCATGGAAAACATCAGGATCAGCATCATGAAGGCGAACCAGGAATTGCGCTGGTTGAGGCCCTTGAAGTCGCTGATTTCATCGGCCTCGAAGCCGGCCCGGCTCAGCAGGATGATCATGCCGAAGGCCCCGGCCGCCATCAGCGCATAGGTAACGATATAGAACATGGCCGCGGCGTAGCCCTGCGTCGTGCCGGCCAGGATGCCGAGCAGCAGAAATCCCACATGAGAAATAGTTGAATAGGCCAGCATACGCTTGAGGTTGGTCTGGGCGATGGCGACCACGTTGCCGATGGCCAGCGACAACACCGCCAGCGCCACCAGCATGCCGGACCACTCCGACTGCAGGGCACCGATGGACTCGGTCAGCAGGCGCATGACCATGGCGAAGGCGGCGATCTTCGGCGCGCTGCCCAGGTACAGGGTGACCGGTGTCGGGGCACCCTGGTAGACATCCGGTATCCACATGTGGAACGGCACCGCACCCAGCTTGAAGGCCAGGCCGACGACGATGAAGGTCGTGGCGAACACCAGCGGCGCGTCGATCCCGCGGGTGGCGAGCGTGCCGGCGATGAAGTCGATATCCAGGCTACCGGTCAGGCCATAGAGGATGGACATGCCGTACAACAGCATGCCGGAGGCCAGCGCGCCCAGCACGAAGTACTTCATGGCCGCCTCTGAACAGGGATAAGCATCGCGGTTGAATGCCACCAGTGCATATAGCGACAGCGACAGCAGCTCCAGCCCCAGGTACACCGTCAGCAGGCTGTGCGCCGATACCATGATCATCATGCCCAGCATACCGAACAGGCCCAGCACGTAGTACTCGCCCTTGAACAGTCCGCGTTCCACCAGGTAGTGACGTGAATACAGGAAGGCCAGGCCGGTAACCAGGTAAATGGACACTTTCAGCACGACCGCCATGGGATCGGCAATATAGGTGCCGTAGAACACCAGCTCGGTCTGGCCATTGCTCAGTGACAGGCTGATCACGGCGGCGAACACCAGCGTCAGCTGCGCCAGCCAGTAGCTGATTACGCGCTCGCTGTCGTTCAGGAACAGGTCCAGCACCAGGATCACGCAGGCCATCGAGAGCACGAAAATCTCGGGGATCAGCAGGACGAATTCATTGGCTTCAAGTGTCATGGCCATTCCTTACAATTTGGATACCGCCACGTGAGCGACCAGGTTTTCGAGTGTTGTCTGCAACACGTCCACCAGTGGCGCCGGCCACAGGCCGAACAGCAGCACCATGACGGCCAGGCTGCCCAGAACAATGGCTTCACGGCTGTTGACATCCTGGAGTTGCGCCACGCGCTCGTTGCCGATATCGCCGAAGACCACGCGCTTGACCATCCACAGGCTGTAAGCCGCGCCCAGGATCAGCGTGGTGGCCGCGAGTATGGCGAACCAGACGTTGGCCTTGAAGCTGGCGACCACCACCAGGAACTCTCCGACAAAACCGGACGTGCCGGGCAGACCGGAATTGGCCAGGGCGAACAGCACCATGAAGGTGGCGAATACCGGCATGGTGTTTACTACCCCGCCGTAGTCGGCGATCTCGCGACTGTGCAGGCGGTCATACAGCACGCCCACACAGAGGAACAGTGCCGCGGATATAAAACCGTGGGAAATCATCTGCACCATGCCACCCTGCATACCGAGCAGTGCACCCTGGGTGCTGCCGGCGTTGGCGTCCATCAGCGGGAATACCAGGAATATACCCAGCGTGACGAAGCCCATGTGGGCAATCGATGAATAGGCGATGAGCTTTTTCATATCCTGCTGCGCCAGGGCGACGAAGCCGATGTAGACCACCGCGGTCAGTGACATGAAAATGATCAGCCAGTCGAGTTCATGGCTGGCATCTGGCGTAATCGGCAGGCAGAAACGCAGGAAACCGTAACCACCGATTTTCAGCATGATGGCCGCCAGGATCACGGAACCGCCGGTAGGCGCCTCGACGTGCGCATCCGGCAGCCAGGTGTGCACCGGCCACATCGGCACCTTGACGGCGAACGCCAGCAGGAAAGCGAGGAAGATCAGCACCTGCTCGGTCATGCCGAGCTTGAGGACGTGGAAATCGAGGATGGCGAAGCTGCCCGACTGCGTGTACATGTAGATCAGCGCGACCAGCATGAACACCGAGCCCAGGAAGGTGTACAGGAAAAACTTGATGGTCGCGTACACCCGGCGCGGCCCGCCCCAGATGCCGATAATCAGGAACATCGG
The DNA here is from genome assembly GCA_965544455.1 of uncultured Thiogranum sp. Taxonomy (GTDB): domain Bacteria; phylum Pseudomonadota; class Gammaproteobacteria; order DSM-19610; family DSM-19610; genus Thiogranum. The sequence continues at coordinate 15,765 of CBEUNK010000043.1, read as the reverse complement.
AATCAGCATGCCTTCCCAGAAGACGTAGAACAGTACCGCGTCCAGCGCCGAGAACACGCCGTTCATCAGGCCTTCCATGATCAGGAACGACGCCATGTACTGGGCCGGGCGGTCCTTGATAACCTCCCAGCCGGCCAGCACCACCAGTACGGTGGTGAAGGTGGTGAGGATAATCAGCGGTACGGCGATGCCGTCGACCCCCAGGTGATAAAACACGTTAAAGGCTGGTACCCAGGAGGCCTTTTCCTGGAACTGCATCGCTGCCGTGGTGGAATCAAAACCGGTGTACAACAGCAGGCTCAGCAGGAAGGTGATCATCCCCACCGCCAACGCCAACGGCCGCGGATTGAAGCGTTCGCCGAGGGCAAGCACCAGTAAACCGCCAAAGATAGGCAGCCAGATAACGAAACTCAGGATGGGCATTTCTGTCATTTGCATTCCAGTTCAGGGAAGCCCCGGTTAATCCTTCATTGCGAGGAACAAAGTAACGAAGCAATCTCCGGATCCCGGCTTCCGGGTCATGGGATTGCCGCGCTTCGCTTTATCTTCAAGCATTCAAAGTTTCCTTGGTCAACCACCAGGTGGCGCTACCCAGATAAACCAGCCCAGCAACACCAACAAGCCGAGGATCATGCTGAAGGCATAGGTATAAAGATAACCCGACTGCAACTGACGCACGATACCGGCAAGCCAGCCGACCAGCTTTGCACTGCCGTTGACCAACAGGCCGTCAATCACCAGCACGTCACCCAGTTTCCAGAAGGTCCAGCCGGTGCCGCGCGCGCCGCCGGCGAAAAAGATTTCATTAAACCGGTCGAAGCCGTACTTGTTGACCAGGATGCGGTAGATCAACTGGAACTTCGTGGCCGCCTGTTCGGCGATGGCCGGTTTCTGCGTGTACACGTACCAGGCCGTTGCAAGCCCGGCCAGCGCCAGCCAGAACGCCGGACCCATGACCCCGTGCAGGATAAAGCCCCACACACCGTGGAATTCCTCGCCCAGGTGCCCAACCACGTCGTGTGCATGGCCGACATGGATGGCGTTGCCGAAGTAGTCGCCGAACACCACCGGATCGATCCAGTAACCGGACACGATGGACGGGATGGCCAGCATGATCAGCGGCACCGTCACCACGGCCGGCGTTTCGTGCAGGTGTGAGCGCGTATGGTCGTCAAAGCGCTCCTCGGTGTGGAATACCAGGAAGAACAGGCGGAAACTGTACAGCGCGGTGATGAACACGCCGGACAGCACCGCGACATAGGCAATACCCGACCCGGCAATGTGTGAAGCATGCACCGCCTCGATGATGGTGTCCTTGGAGAAGAACCCGGCAAAGCCGGGAAAACCGATCAGCGCCAGTGAACCGATCAGTGAGGTCCAGTAGGTAATCGGCATGTATTTCTTCAGGCCGCCCATTTTGCGCATGTCCTGCTCGTGGTGCATGGCGATGATCACCGAACCGGCGGCGAGGAACAGCAGCGCCTTGAAGAAGGCGTGGGTCATGAGGTGGAAAATCGCCACCGAGTAGGCCGATACGCCCAGCGCCACGGTCATGTAACCGAGCTGTGACAGCGTCGAGTAGGCGATCACCCGTTTGATGTCGTTCTGTACCAGGCCGAGGAAACCCATGAACAGGGCGGTGATGGAACCGATCACCAGCACGAAGGTCAGCGCCGTCTCGGACAGTTCGAACAACGGCGACATGCGCGCCACCATGAAAATGCCGGCGGTGACCATGGTGGCCGCGTGGATCAGGGCGGAGATCGGTGTCGGGCCTTCCATGGAATCGGGCAGCCACACATGCAGCGGCACCTGGGCCGATTTACCCATGGCGCCGATGAACAGGAAGATACAGATCACGCTCATCGCCGACCACTCGGTGCCGCCGAAAATCGTGATCTTTGCATCGGCCATGGCCGGTGCCGCCGCGAACACCTCGGCATAGTCGAGCGTGTTGAAATACAGCACCACCGCGGCGATGCCCAGCAGGAAACCGAAATCTCCCACGCGGTTGACCAGGAAGGCCTTGAGGTTGGCGTAGATCGCCGTCGGCCGCTTGTACCAGAAACCGATCAACAGGTAGGACACCAGCCCCACCGCTTCCCAGCCGAAGAACAGCTGCAGGAAATTGTTCGACATGACCAGCATCAGCATGGAAAAGGTAAATAGCGCAATATAGCTGAAGAAGCGCTTGTATCCCGGATCGTCGCTCATGTAGCCGATGGTGTAGATGTGCACCATCAGCGAGACAAACGACACGACCATCATCATCAGTACCGTCAGCCGGTCGATGAGGAACCCGACCTCCATGCGGATGCCGTCGGTCACCAGCCAGGTATAGACAGAACCGTTGAACGGCTCGTTACCATCGATCACCATGTACTTGAACACGTAGACCGACAGCAGGAAGGACGTGGCCACGCCCAGGATGGTGACCCAGTGGGCACCCGCGCGGCCGATAAACTTGCCGAACACGCCGGCGATGATGGCGCCCAGCAGGGGTGCTAGTACGATGGTCAGATAGATACTTTCCACGGCCCTACCCCTTCATGCTGTCCAGGTCTTCGACGTTGATACTCTGGCGGTTGCGGAACAGCACCACCAGGATCGCCAGGCCGATCGCCGCCTCGGCCGCCGCCACGGTAAGAATAAAGAACACGAATACCTGCCCGGCGATATCACCGAGAAAATACGAAAAAGCGATGAAGTTCATGTTCACCGCCAGCAGCATCAGCTCGATTGCCATCAGCAGGATGATCACGTTCTTGCGGTTCAGGAAAATACCGGCGACGCTCAGGCTGAACAGTACCGCTCCCAGGATAAGAAAATCAGACAGCACCATGATCAGTCCCTCGGCTCGGCCTTCATCTTGACGACACGCACCCGGTCCTGGCTGCGGACTTTGACCTGCTCGGCAGGGTCCTGCAGCTTGGTTCCCGGTCGTTTGCGCATGGTCAGGGCGATGGCGGCGATGATCGCGACCACCAGGATGACCGAGGCGATTTCAAAGGGGTAGACATAATCGGTATACAGCACGCTGCCGAGCTCGGTGGTATTACTGTAATCAGCGGCGTGACGGGCCGGTTCAGGCATGTTCTCCACACTGAACGACTTGCTGCGCAATACCAGGATCATTTCGATCAGCATCAGCACCGCGACACTCAGGCCCACCGGCAGGTACCGGATGAAACCTTCCTTCAACGGCGCCAGGTTGATATCCAGCATCATCACCACGAACAGGAACAGAACCATGACCGCGCCGACGTATACCAGCACCAGGGTGATGGCGAGAAATTCCGCTTCCAGCAGCAGCCACAGGGCGGAACAGGTAAAGAACGCCAGCACCAGGTGCAGCGCGGCGTGCACCGGGTTGCGCACGGTAATCACGCGCGTGGCCGCGTACACCAGGATGGTCGCGAACACGTAAAAAACAATCTTGTCGAATGCCATTCTGTTTACCTGTAGGCCGCATCAGCCGCGCGGTCGGCGGCAATCTGGTTTTCGAACCTGTCACCCATGGCCAGCAGCTTGTCCTTGGTCATGATGTTCTCGCCGCGATTTTCAAAGTGATATTCGTAGAGACGGGTTTCCACGATCGAGTCGACCGGGCACGACTCCTCGCAGAATCCGCAGAAGATGCACTTGAACAGGTCGATGTCGTAACGCGTGGTGCGGCGGGTACCGTCGGCACGCGGTTCCGCCTCGATGGTGATCGCCAGCGCCGGACACACGGCTTCGCACAGCTTGCAGGCAATACAGCGTTCCTCGCCGTTGGGATAACGGCGCAGGGCGTGCAGGCCGCGGAAGCGCGGCGACTGCGGGGTCTTCTCTTCCGGGTACTGCACGGTGATCTTTTTCGAGAACAGGTGCTTGCCGGTCAGCCGCATGCCCTTGAGCAGTTCCCAGAGCAGCAGACTTTTTACATAATGTTTCAGCGCTAACATCGTCTCACACTCAGTCGAACCAGGGGCCCAGGCCACCGACCACGGCCGCACCCTCCACCACCAGCCAGACGATGGTCAGGGGGATGAACACCTTCCAGCCCAGGCGCATGATCTGGTCATAGCGGTAACGCGGGAAGGTGGCACGGAACCACAGGTAAAAGAACAGGAACAGGCTGGCCTTGGCCAGCAGCCAGACCAGGCCCGGTACCCACTGGAACATGGGTTCCAGCAGCGGGATACCCTCAAACGGTGACAGCCAGCCGCCCATGAACATCAGCGCCGCCAGGAAGGCGATCAGGATCATGTTGGCGTATTCGGCCAGGAAGAACACGGCAAACGCCATGCCGGAATATTCCACGTGGAAACCGGCGACGATTTCCGACTCGCCCTCGGCCACATCGAACGGCGCGCGGTTGGTTTCGGCGACGCCGGAGATAAAGTAAATCAGGAACAGTGGCAGCAATGGCAGCCAGTACCAGTGCAGCAGGCTGCCCCGCTGGCCCTCGACAATGTCGCCCAGGTTGATGCTGCCGGCCGCCATCAGCACACCCACCAGGGCAAAACCCATGGCGATTTCGTAGGCGACGATCTGCGCCGCGCTGCGCATGGTGCTGATAAACGCGTACTTGGAGTTGGACGCCCAGCCGGCGATCAGCACGCCGTAAACCCCCATGGAGGTCAGCGCCAGGATATACAACAGGCTGGCGTCGACATCGGCCAGTACCAGGCCGTCACCGAAGGGAATGACCGCCCAGGCAGCCAGTGCCGGGCCGATCACCAGCGTCGGTGCGATGACGAACAGGTAATGGTTGGATTTCGAAGGAATGATCACTTCCTTCATCATCAGCTTGAGGGCATCGGCAATCGGCTGCAGCCAGCCACGCGGGCCGACGCGGTTGGGGCCGATGCGCAGCTGCATGTAACCGATGATCTTGCGCTCGGCGTACGTCAGGTAGGCCACGCCCAGCATCAGCGGCAGGACAATCAGGATGATCTTGGCGAGGATAATGCCGCCGTTGATGATCCAGTCGATGAGGTGTGATTCGCCCATGCTGCGTTCCTATGCCTTGCTCACGTTCAAGGAGCCACCGGGTGCGCCGAGCGGCAGGGTTTCTTCAATGGCCATCGACAGCAGTGCCGCCCCCTCGGCCACGCTGTCCGTCACAATCACTTTCAGCTGCACGCTGTCGCCGCCGGCAGTTACCGCCGCCCGGTCGCCGTCACCCAGGCCGAGACGGGCCGCGTCGGTACTGTGCAGGCACAGGGCCGAGACGTCGGCATCCGCTGTCTGCTGCAGCGCCTCGGCGCGGCGCACGATGGCGTCGACCGCGTACATCGGCAGCCAGGCAATGCGTTGCAGGCCCCGGCCGTAACTCACACCAGCGGCGATGTCTCCGTGCTGACTGTTGTCCACCGACACCTCACCCAGCTGCTGGCTGAGGGCATCGCGGACCTGTTCCGAAGAAGTCTGGTCAAACCCGTTGAGCTCCAGCAGGTTGCCCAGCACGCGCAACACCTTCCAGCCGGGGCGGCTGCCGGCCGGCGCGCGCGAGGCGGCACCGAAACTCTGCCAGCGGCCCTCGGCGTTGACGAACGTACCGGAGGTCTCGCTGAAACAGTTGATCGGTAACAGCACGTCGGCGTAATCGCGCATCCGGTCCGTCACGAACGGCGTGAGCGCCACGACGAACTCGGCCTGCTGCAGGGCCGCCAGTGCGGCAGCCCCATCGGCGCAGTCGAATTCGGGCTCTATGCCCAGCAACAGGTAATTCTTACGCGGCTGCTCAAGCATCTGTGCGGCATTGAGTCCCGCCTGACTGCGCGCGGCCCCGCCGGTAGTGCGGTGCGGCTGCACACCGGCCAGGCAGGCACCGGCACTGTTGGCGCCATCGGACAGGAAACCGAGTTTCGCCCCGCTCAGGTCGGCGACCAGGACGGCCAGCGCGCGCAGGGTGGAAAACGCCGGGTGCATCATGGCTCCCGGTCCCAGCAGTACGGTGGCCTGACCCGCCTCGTTGAGGCTGGCCGCCATGGCCTGTTCGGCAGCATCGGGTAAGGTCTGCTCGATGACCGCCTGCAGGTCCTGCGGCGCGCGCGCCTGGCGCGACTGCAACAGGGCGGCGGCGACACCCGCCAGCGCCTGCACCATGCGTTCGGGCGTGACAATGGCCTTGTGGGCGATGCGGCAGTGGTAATCGAAATCGACCGGGTTGATGAACATCAGGTCGGCACCGGCCTGGACGGCCTTGCGCAGGCGGTGCCCGACCATGGGCTGGTCCTTGCGCGGATTGGCGCCGATAACCAGCGCGGCGTTGACGTGTTCCAGCTCCTCGATGGTCTGGCCCAGGAACGGGAACAGTGGCTGGCTGTCCTGGCCGCTGAAATCACGCTGGCGCAGGCGGTGGTCGATATTGTTCACACCCAGTCCCTCGGCCAGTTGCGCGGCGAGGCTCATTTCTTCCAGCGTGGCGCTGGGTGAAACCAGCATGCCCAGTTCAGCGGCGCCCTGGTTCTCCACCCGCTCGCGCAATGCCTGGGCCGCAATATGCAGGGCTTCTTCCCACTCCACCGCCTGCCAGCCATCGGCTTTTTTCACCATCGGCTGTTCGAGGCGGTCGGCGCTGTTCACGCCCGCATAAGCAAAGCGGTCGCGGTCCGCCAGCCAGACCTCGTTGATCGCCTCGTTCTCCCGCGGCACGGCACGCATCAGCTTGCCGCGCCGGGTATGCAGGTAAACATTGGAACCGACACAGTCGTGTGGCGCGATCGAAGCACTTTCGATCAGTTCCCAGGCACGCGCGGTGAAGCGGAACGGCCGCGACGTCAGCGCCCCGACCGGGCAGACGTCGATGATATTACCGGACAGCTCCGATTCGATGTTGTGCTGGATGAAGGTGCCGATCTCGACATTCTCGCCCCGGCCCATGCCGCCCATTTCCTTGAAACCGGCGACGTGCTGCAGGAAACGTACGCAGCGGGTGCAATGAATGCAGCGCGTCATGTCGGAGGCGATCAGCGGACCGAAATTCTTTTCCGGGACGACGCGTTTCTTCTCGGTAAACCGCGAGATACCGCGCCCGTAACCCAGGGCCAGGTCCTGCAACTCGCACTCGCCGCCCTGGTCGCAGATCGGGCAGTCGAGCGGGTGGTTGATCAGCAGAAACTCCATCACCGCGCGTTGCGACTCGCGGGCAAAATCCGACTGTGTCCAGATTTTCATGCCGTCGGCCACCGGCGTGGCGCAGGCCGGCAGCGGTTTCGGCACCATGCGGCCACCCTGCTCCACCTGCACCATGCACATGCGGCAGTTGGCCGCCACCGGCAGTTTTTTGTGATAGCAGAAACGCGGCACACTGATGTCGTTGTCGTCGGTGACCTCGATAATCATGGCCCCCTGGCGTGCCGGGTAGACGACGCCGTCGATTTCGACGCTGAGCATGTCCTCGGCGGCGGTTTCCGGCTTGGCGCTCATGCCGCTTCTCCCGCACTGCCGCTGCGGTGGCTGCTGGTGCCGGGCATGCAGTTCTTGTGCGTGACGTGGTATTCGAACTCGTGGCGGAAATGCTTGATGAAACTCTGCACCGGCCAGGCGGCGGCGTCGCCGAAGGCGCAGATGGTGTGCCCTTCGATCTGGCCGGCGGCACTGGCCAGCAGGTCGATGTCTTCCATCGTGCCCTTGCCTTCCTCGATACGCTTGATCACCCGGTACATCCAGCCGCAACCTTCGCGGCAGGGCGTGCACTGGCCGCAGGACTCGGCGTAATAGAAGCGCGAAATGCGCATCAGCGCCTTGACCATGCAGGTACTGTCGTCCATCACGATCATGCCGGCCGAACCCAGCGCGGAACCGGCCTTTGACAGCGAGTCGTAATCCAGGTCGGTCTCCATGATCACGTCGGCCGGCATCACCGGCATGGAGCAACCGCCGGGAATGACCGCTTTCAGTTCACGGCCATCGCGCACCCCGCCGGCCAGCGCCAGCAGGTCCTTGAACGGTGTGCCCAGGGGTATTTCGTAGTTCCCCGGTTTGTTCACGTGGCCGGACACGCACCAGATTTTTTCACCGCCGTTATTGGGGCGCCCCTGTTCCAGGAACCAGTCGCCGCCGTTGCGCATAATGGCCGGCACGGACGCCAGGCTCTCGGTATTATTGACCGTGGTCGGTTTGCCGAACAGGCCGAAATTGGCGGGGAACGGCGGCTTGAAGCGCGGCTGGCCTTTCTTGCCTTCCAGCGAGTTCAACAGGGCCGTCTCTTCACCGCAGATGTAAGCGCCGGCGCCGAGGTGACTGTAGAGATCGAAATCGATACCCGAGCCCTGGATATTTCTGCCCAGCAGGCCGGCCTCGTAGGCTTCTTTCAAGGCCTGCTCGAAGCGCTCAAAGGGTTCGTGGTGGAACTCACCGCGCATGTAGTTGTAACCGACGGTCGCACCCATGGCGTAAGCGCCGATGGCCATCCCCTCGATCAGGGCGTGCGGGTTGTAACGCAGGATATCGCGGTCCTTGCAGGTACCGGGTTCGGACTCGTCCGAGTTACAGACGATATATTTCTGCACCGGGGCATTGCGCGGCATGAAACTCCACTTCAGGCCGGTCGGAAAACCCGCACCACCGCGGCCACGCAGGCCGGATTTTTTGACTTCCTCGATCACGGCTTCGGGCGCTGTCTTTTCCGCCAGGATCTTTTTCCAGGCTTCGTAGCCGCCGGTCTTGAGATAGTTCTCCAGCGTCCAGGGTTCGTCGTATTGCAGCGTGGTGAAACAGACCTGGTTCGTCATGCCCTACTCCAGTCCATCCAGAATCTGGTCCACTTTTTCAGTAGTCAGGTTCTCGTGGTAATGGCCGTTGACCGCCATCATTGGTGCGCCGACACAGGCCGCCAGGCATTCCTCTTCGGCCTTCAGGTAGATGCGGCCGTCACCGGTGGATTCGCCCAGCTTGATGCCGAGTTTGTTTTCAACGTGCGCGATCAACTCGTCGGCCCCGCATAACATGCAGGAAATGTTGTTGCAGAAAGCCACGGTATTGCGGCCCACCGGTTTGGTCTCGATCATCGAGTAAAAGGACGAGACCTCGTAGACCGCGACCGGCGGCATATCGAGATAATCCGCCACGGCGTTCATCTGCGGCACGCTGACGTAACCTTCTTCGTGCTGTATGGCATGCAGGGCTGCCAGTACTGCCGACTGTTTCTGTTCCGGCGGGTATTTTTCCAGCCAGTGGTCGATGTCCGCCTTGATGGCTGCCGGTATTTCGTAGCGTTCCGTAGTCATGTGGAGCTCGTCGTTATCACTGTCATCGATCAATCTCACCGAAGACGATATCCTGCGTGCCGATGATCGCCACCACGTCGGCCAGCATATGGCCGCGCGCCATTTCGTCCATTGCCGCCAGGTGTGCAAATCCCGGCGCACGGATCTTGACGCGATAGGGTTTGTTGGCGCCGTCGGAGATCAGGTAGATACCGAATTCCCCCTTGGGATGCTCGAGCGCGGCATACGCTTCACCTTCCGGGAGGCAGAAGCCCTCGGTGAACAGCTTGAAATGATGGATCAGTGCTTCCATGTCCTGCTTCATTTCTTCGCGATCCGGTGGCGCGATCTTGTGGTCCTCGACCATCACCGGACCACTGTTGTCGCGCAGCCAGTCGACACACTGTTTGATAATGCGGTTGGACTGGCGCATTTCCTCTATGCGTACCAGGTACCGGTCATAACAGTCGCCATTGGCGCCGACGGGAATATCGAAATCCATGCGGTCATAGACTTCGTAGGGCTGTTTCTTGCGCAGATCCCAGGCGATGCCCGAGCCGCGCAACATCGGGCCGGTCAGTCCCAGCTGCAGGGCGCGTTCCGGTGACACCACGCCGATATCCACGGTGCGCTGTTTCCAGATGCGGTTGTCGGTGAGCAGGGTTTCGTACTCGTCGACACACGCGGGGAACCGCGCGGTAAAGTCGTCGATGAAATCCAGCAGTGAGCCCTGGCGGTTTTTGTTCAGCCGCCGGACGTCTTCACTGTCATGCCAGCGCGACTCCTGGTACTGGGGCATATGATCCGGCAGGTCGCGGTAAACACCACCCGGACGGTAATAGGTGGCGTGCAGGCGTGCGCCTGACACCGCCTCATAGACATCCATCAGGTCTTCACGTTCGCGGAAGGTGTAGAGGAAGGCGGTCATGGCGCCGACGTCGAGCCCGTGCGCGCCCAGCCACAGCAGGTGATTGAGGAGACGGGTGATCTCGTCAAACATGACACGGATATACTGTGCCCGTTCGGGCACCTCGGTGCCCAGCAGTTTCTCGATGGCCATGACATAGCCGTGCTCGTTGCACATCATGGACACGTAGTCGAGCCGGTCCATGTAACCGATACTCTGGTTGTAGGGTTTGCTTTCCGCCAGTTTTTCGGTGGCACGGTGCAGCAGGCCAATGTGCGGGTCCGTGCGTTGAACGGTCTCCCCGTCCAGTTCCAGCACCATGCGTAAAACCCCGTGCGCCGCCGGGTGCTGCGGACCGAAGTTCAGGGTGTAGTTTCTGATTTCCGGCATGGCTTAACTGTCCTGCGCTTCCTGCTCGGAGGCCTCGGCCTCGCTGTGTACTTCGGGCGAGTCCCGGTGGCCCTCTTCGCGGATCACCCGTGGCACCAGAACACGCGGTTCGATACTCACCGGCTGGTAGATGACACGCTGTTTTTCCGGATCGTAGATGACTTCCACGTTACCGCTCAGGGGGAAGTCCTTGCGGAACGGGTGACCGATAAAGCCGTAATCGGTCAGCAGACGGCGCAGGTCGGGATGCCCCTCGAACAGAATGCCGTACAGATCGAAGGCCTCACGCTCGTACCAGTTGGCGCCGTTCCAGACTTCGATTACAGAAGGAATAATCGGCAGTTGTTCATCAGGTGCGAACACCTTCAGCCGCAGACGCTGGTTATGCACAATCGACAGCAGGTGGTACACCGCGGCAAAACGCCGGTCTTTCTGCAGTGTTTCCGTGGACAGGTCTTCCTCCAGACCCGGCAGGCGCCCGGCCGTGTGCGCCTCGACACCGCGGCTGAACCCCGTGGAAGTCGTTTCTTCCGTGGCCCATTCCGCCTCGCCATAGGCGAGATAATCAACGCCACAGACATCGGTCAACTGCTCGAAACGAAAGTCCCGTTCGTCGCGCAGGGCCGTGGCCGTGGCAATCAGGTCCGCGGGTGCGATTTCGATGGTGACTTCGCCCAGGGCCACGCCGGCATCCAGCAGCGTTTCGCCGAAACGTTCCTGCAACTGACCGAGAAGTTCACTGGCTGACATGCGTCGTCTCTTTACCGGGCAATGGTGTTGGTGCGCCGGATTTTATTCTGTAACTGAAGAATGCCGTACAGCAGCGCTTCCGCCGTGGGCGGACAGCCGGGCACGTAGATATCCACGGGCACAATACGGTCACAGCCGCGTACCACGGAATAGGAATAATGGTAATAACCGCCACCGTTGGCGCAGGAACCCATGGAAATCACCCAGCGCGGTTCCGACATCTGGTCGTAGACCTTGCGCAACGCCGGCGCCATCTTGTTGCACAGGGTGCCGGCGACAATCATGACGTCCGACTGGCGGGGACTGGGGCGGAACACCACGCCGAACCGGTCGAGGTCGTAACGCGACGCACCGGCCTGCATCATTTCCACGGCGCAACAGGCCAGTCCGAAGGTCATCGGCCACAGGGAGCCGGTACGCGCCCAGTTGATCAGCTTGTCGGCCGACGTGGTGATGAAGCCTTCTTCGAGGACGCCCTCTATTCCCATTCGAGAGCTCCTTTCTTCCATTCATATATAAATCCGATCACCAGGATGCCGAGGAAAATCATCATGGCGATGTAACCGAACCAGCCGATCTGGTCGAGCACCACGGCCCAGGGAAACAGGAAAGCGATCTCCAGGTCGAAAATAATAAACAGGATGGCCACCAGGTAGTAACGCACGTCGAAGCGCATCCGCGTGTCTTCGAAGGCCTCGAAACCGCACTCGTAGGGGGAGTTTTTTTCGCTGTCGGGTTTGCGGGTCCCGAGCAGGAACCCCAGCAGGGTCATGATCAGCCCTGCTCCAATGCCGATGGCAATGAAAATCAGGACCGGCAGGTAATTTTCGAGCATGCCATCCTCTTCCGACGCCCCCGGTGGTGAGCCGGGTTGTTTCTTATGCTGTGCAGGAACGCGAAGCCATGCAGTCTAGGCCAGCACGTTTACGGGTGTCAAGCGAGCCAAGCCAAACGATTTTTATAGCAAATCAAGCAGTTAAGTTATGTTTCTGGGGGTATAAAAAAAACCCCCGCCGCACTTGAATTCAACCGATCGCACGCGTAGTCTCCTCGCCGATATTTTCAGCGGTTTACCCATGTCATACCTGATTCACTCGCTCCCCCAGGCGCTCCATTCCCTGTGGAAAAAAGTCAGCCGCCTGGTACTCAAGGCGCGCATGCTGTTTTCCTCCGAAGCCGACAGGCTCAAGGCGGAGCGCAGGTTGCGCGGCCGCGAACAGTTCCGCAAGCTGCAACTCGCAGATATCGTCCTGGTTTCGTTCGGTAAAAGCGGCCGTACCTGGCTGCGCGTGATGCTCTCGCGACTCTACCAGCAGATGTACGGCCTGCCGGAGCGGGCACTCATCGGCTTCGACAATTTCCATAGAATGAACGCCGAAATCCCGAAAATGTTCTTCACCCACGACAACTATATCGGTGATTACACCGGGCACACCGACTCCAAGGTGGACTTTTACGGTAAAAAAGTGGTGCTGCTGGCACGCGATCCGCGCGACGTGGCGGTATCCCAGTTCTTTCAGTGGAAATACCGCATGAAGACCAATAAAAAGGCCATCAACCAGTATCCGGAGCACGGTGCGGACGTGTCGATTTTCGACTTTGTCATGAACCCCGATGCCGGCCTGATGAAAGTCATCGGTTTTCTTAACCTGTGGGCCAGTGAAGCGCCGAAGATAGGTGATCTCTTCCTGCTCCGCTACGAGGATCTCAAGGCGCAGCCGGTGGAAACGCTGGAAAAACTGGTGGCCTTCATGGGCGCGCCCGCGAGTGATGCGCATGTCCGCGACGCGGTCGAGTTTTCTTCCTACGAAAACATGAAAAAAATGGAAGAGAAAAAGACCTTCTGGCTCAGCGGTGGCCGCATGACACCCAGGGACCGCTCCAACCCGAACAGTTACAAGGTCCGGCGCGCCAAGGTCGGCGGTTACCGGGATTACTTCGATGACGGGCAGGTGGCGCAGATCGAGGCGGTGGTGGCGGAAAACCTGTCACCATATTTCGGTTATACCGACAAGCCGGAAGCCCAGGCTGCCGTCAGGGCAAACACCACCTGATCAAAACCTGACGGCCGCCTACCCCCACCCCGCCGGCAGCATGCCATGCCCCGTCATTGCGAACGCAGCGCGTCAATCCCGTTACTCAGGCGCAGTTTTCCGGAGATTGCCGCGCTGCGCTCGCAATGACGGGGATTTGCAAGTCTACGCCGCCAGCGGCGGCGTGCGCTCCAGCACTTCGAAGGCATCGTGGCGGATGTGATTCCGGGCCATTTCCTCACGCAACTGCGTTTCGGTCAGGATTCCCTTGTCGAGACATTCCTTCACCAGACCGAAGAAAAAATCGACCTGGTGAGGGTCCGGGTGTTCCTTGTATTTTCCCGCCAAGCCGTAATCACCGAACAAGGCGCGGCGGGCGCGGCGCACCCCGTGCTTGGGGGGAAACAGCCGGAAGGGGTCGGCGGCGCGGAAATCCACCGGCAGGCCGGTCTTCCAGGGCTGATGCTTGCGCTTGGTGGTGTGCAGCATCCTGGTCTGTTCGGTCAGGTGATCGAAATCGTTCCATTCGGGCTCAAAAAAGCCGATGGTCTCGGGATCCTCGTATTTCAGGCATACCCACTTCATGTAGTCGCGCTTGAAGTCGAACATGGCGTTGAACTGCTCTTCAAACTTCCAGTGGGTAAGTCTGGCGTTATCCAGCAGCATGACGCTGGTCGCCAGGCAACCGCGCCGCCCCTTGGCGCCCGACTTGGGCCGGCAAAGGATGGCCTTGCCTTCCATATCGCGCGACAACAGCTCCCAGATATCGGCCAGGGCGAACACGTCCGGGTCGATTACGACCGCCCGCCCCTGGTAGTTCATCAGCTGCGGCGGCAGGAAACGGGTCGGTGTAAACGATTGCAGGTCATCACGGACCCACTGGCGCTTGCCGCCGTCACGCAGGTAATAATCGCCTTCGCGTGCTTTCAGCCAGGGGAAATCATCATAGTTCATGATGCGGATATCGAACTTGTCGTTGTGCTTCGAGTTCCGCCGCAGGGCATACTCGGCAATCACGGCACCGAGGTGCTGCTTTTCGTTGGCCTGAATAAAGACGCAGTAGTCCACCGCTGTGACCCTCTTGAAATTTGCGGCGTTTATTTTAACGCCATGCCTTGCCTGAACCAAGGGAGGGTGCCTGACCAGCGTCGGGGAAGCTCTGAATTCCGCTGCTTCGCTGGTCAGCCGGTTGCAGATACCGCAAAATAGGCATCTCACGGCGCGCGATTTACTCCCTGGAAAGAAACCATTGGCAAAACTCCTGTTCGGCGACAAACACACAGCGCATTCGCCACGACTGCTGAAACTCCTCTGGGCCACCGAAGCCGGCCTGCTCGGCCTGCTGGTACGGATGGTGCGCCTTCTGTCGCCGGAGCGGGCGTCGCGTATCGGCGCCCGCCTGGGACGCCGTTTCGGCCCGGGACTGGACAAAACGCGCCTGATCGGACGTAACCTGCGGGTGGCATTCCCGGACATGAGCGAGTCAGAACTCGATCAGCTGATTGCCGATATATGGGCCAACCTGGGCAGTATTCTGGCCGAATACCCCCACCTCGGCACCATCTGCCACAGCCAGGCCGGCAAGTACCTGGAGTTCGTCATCCCCGATTCCATCGAGGTGTTTAAAAACCCGGCCAAACCCGCCGTATTCGTATCGGCCCACCTCGCCAACTGGGAGCTGGCCGCCGGGGTGATCACCGAACAGGGCGTACCGTTGAGCGCAGTGTATACCCGCTTGCAGAACCCGGGCCTCAACGACATGCTCTACCAGGCGCGCCAGGTGCTGGGATGCGAGCTGATAGAACGTGGCGGTGCCGCGCGGCAACTGATTCGCCGTCTGAAACAGGGCACCTCGGTCGGCCTGATTGTCGACCAGCGCGTGGACAACGGCGAGCCGGTACCCTTTTTCGGTCATAACATGCGCACCTCCATTACGCCGGCGCAGCTGGCGGTGCGCTTCGACTGTGAGCTGATCCCGGTACAGATCCAGCGTCAGGGGGATGCCCGTTTCCGGGTGATCTTCCACCCGGCGGTCCGCGCCGCCGATGAAACCGCACCGGACGACCAGAAAATTCTGCAAATTACGGCCAGGATCAATGCGTTATTTGAATCATGGATCCGCGAGCGGCCGCAGGAATGGATGTGCACCAAGCGCCGCTGGCCCAAGCCCCTGGTCAAGCCGGGCTGGCAAGACAAGTCCGACCTCGAGGGCTGAACCGGTCAGGGGGAGTGGACGGCGCCGGTGGCCGAAAACGGTTATAATCCGCCGCCTGTTTCAATCAACCTGTCAGCGAATCCATGCCCGTTCTCAGCGATAACGCCCGCAAAGCCCTGATCATCGGCCCCACCGCCCCCCTGCCGCGCCCGCTGCGCGTGGCGGTCCGCAAACGCCGCCTGGGGGCACTGGAAGTCGATATCGCGCAGCGCTCACAGCTGATCATTATCGCCCACCCCAAGAGCGGCAACACCTGGCTGAAGGTCATGCTGA
>CBEUNK010000042.1:0-19129 GCA_965544455.1 uncultured Thiogranum sp. | reverse complement strand
TGCCACCCCTGGTCAGCTGGCGTTACGACTGGCACCCCGAGACCGGCACACCGGAAGCCGAACTCTACGACGTTTTCCTGAAACCCAGGGAATGGGCATGAAGGCGGATAAATCAATAGTCAAAATCTATCGATATATTTAATATAATCTATTTTATCTATTTCCCGTAAATGCCTAGTCTGTATCCGTCGCAACACCAGCATGAGGATACAGACATGAAGACAGCCGACTCGATCACCATCCGCAACCTGGAAGCCGCCTTTGCCGGGGAATCCATGGCACACATCAAGTACCTTTACTTTGCCGGCATATGCCGCGCACAGGGGGATACGGCCAGCGCCGAAATCTTTGAACAAACCGCCGCTCAGGAAGTCCAACACGCCTTCGGGCACCTCGACCTGCTGCTGCCGAAGAAGGCACTGACCCCGGCACACTGCCTGGAACTGGCCATCGAGGGCGAAACCCACGAGTACACCGAGATGTACCCGGCATTCCGTCACCTGGCCGAACAGGAGCAGAATACGGCGGCCGTCCGCGAGTTCGACGGGCAGATCGAGGAATCGCGGGAACACGCGGAACAGTTCCGCCAGACCCTGGAAAAAGCCCGCAAGCGTTTCGCTGCGTTGACGCGTGTCGAAGAACGCCATGCGCAACATTACCGGGACGCCCTGCAAAAGCTGGCCTGCTGATATACTCGGCGGCCTTTTCATTAAACGAATGACCGGTGAATAACCGGATGCCGGCAAGAGGAATCAATGCCATGAGAAAATGGGAATGTATTGTGTGTGGTTTTATTTATGACGAGGCAACCGGTCTGCCCGACGAGGGCATCGCGCCCGGCACCCGCTGGGAGGACATCCCCGAAGACTGGGAATGCCCGGACTGCGGTGTTTCCAAGTCCGACTTCGAAATGGTTGAGGTCTGAACGGCACCATGGAACCGCTTGTCATTATCGGCAGTGGCCTGGCGGGATACACACTGGCACGCGAGCTACGCAAGCTGGACAGGCAAGTGCCGCTGCGGATAATCACCGCCGATGACGGCAGCTTTTATTCCAAACCGATGCTGTCCAATGCCCTCGGCAAAGGCAAGACGCCACAACAGCTGCCCGGGGCGTCCGCGGAACAGATGGCCGCACAGGTCAACGCCCGCATTGATGTACATACCCGCGTCCACGCAATTGATGCGGTGAAGCGGCGGCTGACGACCGGCAGCGGCGATGTCAGCTATAGCAGGCTGGTGCTGGCACTGGGGGCGGATCCCATCAGGCTCGAACTGGCTGGCGATGCAGGAGAGGCGGCCATGTCGATTAACGACCTGGGCGACTACGCGCATTTCCGGAAGGCGTTGGACCATGGACATCATGTCGTGATCATGGGGGCCGGCCTGATCGGCTGTGAATTTGCCAACGACCTGGCGGCTACCGGCCACCGCATCACCGTGGTCGACCCCGGAGAATACCCGCTTGGCCGCCTGCTGCCGGCGGACTGCGGCGCCGACCTGAAACAGGCGCTCACCGAAACCGGTGTCGACTGGTATTTCGGCACCACCGTCGAGC
This sequence comes from uncultured Thiogranum sp., assembly GCA_965544455.1. Classification (GTDB taxonomy): domain Bacteria; phylum Pseudomonadota; class Gammaproteobacteria; order DSM-19610; family DSM-19610; genus Thiogranum. The sequence continues at coordinate 17,571 of CBEUNK010000042.1, read as the reverse complement.
GCATCGACCATGAAGGCGCGAATTACCGCCTGACCCTGGCGGACGGCAACCGGCTGACCGCCGACCTTGTTCTGTCCGCTATTGGCCTGCGGCCGCGAACCACTCTTGCGGCAGCGGCCGGATTGCACTGTAACCGCGGCATTCAGGTCGACCGTACCCTGGCAAGCAGCGACCCCGCGATCTTCGCACTTGGTGACTGCGCCGAGGTCAACGGTTTGGTCTTGCCTTTCGTCATGCCACTCATGCGCGCGGCACGGGCGCTGGCAAAAACGTTGAGCGGCGACACCACCGCGGTGAGCTACCCGGCCATGCCGGTGGTGGTAAAAACCCCGGCCTGCCCGGTCGTCATGGCGCCGCCGGCAGAGGGTGCTGCAGGCCGCTGGCAGCTTGAATCGCAACAGCCCGGCCACACCCGGGCCCTGTTCCTGGACGATGATCAACAACTACTGGGTTTTGCCCTGACCGGCGATGCCACCAGCGACAAACAGGCACTTACACGGCAATTACCCTTCACGCTGACATCATGAAAATGCCGTGGCGCACATGCCATTGACTGAATCTGAATAAACTTCCGCGGTTTTATGGTTGCCCGCCAGGTAGCAGGCAGTATGCCGCGCCCGGTGCGGCGCAAACCCGTCGGCTGCACTGCACCGGGACAGCAGGTAGAAAGGCCTTATTTCAGCCCCTTGTTCTTCTGCGCCAGGCGCGATTCCTGAAGCTTCTTTTTCATCAGGTTCAGGCCTTCGAGGTAAGGCACCGTCCCATTGGAGCGGATCACGTCACGACCCTCGGCGCTGTCAGCGTACTTGATAAAATCTTTGACCGTCTCCGCATGCGCACTGTTTTCGTTGAACGCCAGGTACAACGGCCGGTACAGGAGGTAGTTACCGCTAGCGACATTCTCATAGCTCGGTGACTTGCCGTTCAGGTCGATAATCTTGACCTTGCGCTTGCGCGCACTGCTGACGCCGGTGATGCCGATGGCCACCGGGTCGACCTCGATCTGTTTTTCCAGCGGGCCGGACGAGGGAAAAAACTCGCTGGCGGCGAATTCCTGCTTGTAGTTGCCGAACAGCAGTTTTCGCGTGGTACGCCCCACGCCCGAGTTCTTGCTCTGGCGGGCAAACAGCTTGATCGGTTCGTCGTTACCACCCAGCTCCTTCCAGTTGGTGATCTCACCGAGAAAGACCTTGCGCAGGTCCTCCATACTGACGCTGTCGACTGGATTGTCCTTGTTGACAATCACGACCAGCGCATCCCAGGCCACGGGCACCATGGTCACGCCGCGCTCGGCGTCGACACCACGCAGGTGACGCCGGCAGCTGCCACCGATATCAGCGGTTTTGGCGGCCGCTTCGCGGATGCCGCGCGTGGCCCCGCCACCCTGTATATCGATGTGCACACCGGTTCTCTTTTCATAGGCCGCGGCCAGCGCGGTCATGTAGGCCTTTTTTGAAATACCGCAACCGACCCAGCGCAGGGTGGGCGGACCGTCGGCCGCTGCGGCTTCTTCCGCCACTGCCGGCTTAAGCGGTGTCAACAGGAACACCATAAGGTAAAACAACACGGTTAATCTCTTCACTGCTCAACTCCCTGGATTCGATTACCACCCGGACAGGCCGGAGCGGCCTGCGCCTGACTATCATTCGGATCGTTCGTGCGGGGGGCTGGTCGCCCCCGGTGACTGTCCGATCCCCGCGTATTCCTTGATAGTTGGCGGCCTCACATCACATAACTAAAGGTAAGTACAGCGGTTAGCGGGACGCCGGGCAAAAAAAACCCCACCAGAGGTGGGGTAAAAAACGCTTTTCAGCGTCGGAGGAGTCAGTCGTACATAAACCGTCGCTCGTTAGAGCTGCTTTCGGAGTGCGCCCTCGGCGTCCAGCCAAAGACGCAGTCCGAAAGGTTCCATCCCTGGTTCGGGAGTACCGACCTTACATCCTGTAGCGGCCGGTGCGGCAAAAGCTTTAGCAATCCCTGGCTACCGCTTCCCGTTCCTTGCCCTAAGTAATGCAGGGTACGTGCCAACTTTCTACATTTTTTATTTTAACGCGTAATTACATAGGGTTAGCGAATAACGGCTGTTACCCGGCGTATCACTGCAACCCCTTTCGCTGTATAGACCATGGAAAACCGTCGGAGTGCCGTCACCTGGCGCCGGAATATCGGCACAATCCCGCCGCGACGGCGTCCGTCAGCCGACGGTATCCCGATGGCCCGCAGCCAGGTCGCGATTGCGACGAACGGCGCCCCTGAGACGCGCAATTATCTGTGCCTCGTCGAGCAGCGATTCGAGGCTCTCGGCGGGTGCGGGCCGGGTGCTGAGCGGCAGTTGCCGCAAGAGCTCGTGGCGCTTGAGCACTTCGAAATAGTCTTCCGGCTCCAGCAAATGGGTGGCCAGCTCAAACCCGTGGTCGAGGTACTTCCAGGCAACCGCCAGCCTGCGTGCCATCAGTAACTGTCCGTAGCCCAGCGCCAGCAGCGCCTGTTGGCGGGGCTCATGCCGCACGGCGGCAAAGTTTTTCACGTCGGCCTCGACGTCATGGCCGGCCCAGTAACGCACAATGATTTCCCCCAGACGAACATTGAACGGGGCACGCGGATGACCCCGACCGGACAGCAGGCGCTGCTGAACATCCGGGAGGGCGGCTCGCGCCTGGTCGGCAGGCAGCGGAACGGCCAGCCAGTCAGCCAGTGACGCGGGCTGATCGCGCAGCAATAGTTTCAGTACCTGGGGATAATTCACGGGCGCGGGTACCTGTGCCTGAACCTGCTGTCAATGTACACTGTCTGTCCGGCATTCCCAAGAACAACAGGAGTTCTGCCTTGTCTGACGTCGAAACCGGCCGCGGCCGGTATCCCGGTGTACGCATGCGGCGCATGCGCCGCGATGATTTTTCACGGCGCCTGATGCGCGAATCCCGTCTCAGCGCCGATGACCTGATTTATCCCGTGTTCATCCTCGAGGGCAACGGCCAGCGTGAGGCAGTCGCCTCCATGCCCGGTATCGAACGCCTGAGTATCGACCTGCTGGTCGAGGAAGCCCGCACCATCCAGGCGCTCGGCATCCCGGCGATGGCACTGTTTCCCGTCACCCCGGCCGAATCCAAGAGTGATGACGCCCGGGAAGCCTGGAACCCCGATGGCCTGGCACAGCGTGCCGTGCGCGCCCTCAAGCAGGCCTGTCCCGACCTGGGAATCATTACCGACGTGGCACTGGACCCTTTCACCAGTCACGGCCAGGACGGCCTGATCGACGCCGGCGGCTACGTGCTGAACGACGAAACCGTCGAGGTGCTGGTCAAACAGGCGTTATCGCATGCCGAGGCGGGTGCTGACGTGGTTGCCCCTTCGGACATGATGGACGGCCGTATCGGTGCGGTCCGCCAGGCGCTGGAACAGGCCGGTCACCGCAACACACGCATCCTCGCTTATTCGGCCAAGTATGCCTCGAGTTTCTACGGCCCGTTCCGCGACGCCGTGGGTTCCGCCACCAACCTGGCCGGGGGCAACAAGTACAGCTACCAGATGGATCCCGCCAACAGCGACGAGGCCCTGTGGGAAGTCAGCCTGGACCTCGACGAGGGTGCCGATATGGTCATGGTAAAACCCGGCATGCCCTACCTCGACATCGTCAGGCGGGTCAAAGACCAGTTCGGCGCACCGACCTATGTCTACCAGGTCAGCGGCGAATACGCCATGCTGATGGCCGCGGCGCAGAACGGCTGGCTGGACGAGCAGGCGGTAATCATGGAATCCCTGCTGGCGTTCAAGCGCGCCGGTGCCGACGGCATACTGACCTATTTCGCCAAGCGCGCCGCGCAGTGGCTGCGCGAGGCATGAGCGGCGGCCATTGCGACCCGTCCGCCATAGACTGCTACGCGGTAATGGGCAATCCCATCGCCCACAGCAAGTCGCCCCTCATCCATCGCCTGTTTGCCGAACAGACCGGACAGCAACTCTGCTACGACGCCCTGCTGGTTGAACGCGACAGCTTTGCCCAGGCGGTGGCCGCCTTTCTGATCAAGGGTGGCAAAGGCCTGAATGTCACCGTGCCGTTCAAACAGGAAGCGTGGGAAATAGCCGACGAGCTGAGTGAACGTGCCCGCCGGGCGGGCGCCGTGAACACCCTGATGATGCGCGAAAAAGGCGCACTCTACGGTGATAATACCGATGGCGTGGGGCTGGTCCGTGACCTGACGCAGAACCTCGGTATCGTGTTGCAGGGCAAACGGCTGCTGATGCTCGGCGCCGGTGGCGCCGCCCGCGGTGTACTCGCGCCGCTGCTGGAACAACAACCCGCCATGCTGCACATCGCCAACCGCACCGTTGAGCGCGCGGTCGAGCTGGCCGACACCTTTGCCGAGGTCGGCCACCTGCGGGCCAGCGGTCTCGACGACATTCCACCGGAACACTATGACCTGGTGATCAATGCCACCGCCGCGGGCTTGCAGGACAGGGTGCCCGATTTACCCGGTAGCCTTATCAGTACGGACAGTTGTTGTTACGACATGATGTACGCGTCTGAACCCACGGCCTTCATGCGCTATGCCACCGCACACGGCAGCACCTGCGCTTATGACGGCCTGGGTATGCTGGTGGAGCAGGCGGCCGAATCCTTCCACCTGTGGCGCGGCGTGGCGCCCGACACGGCGCCGGTGATCGCCCGGCTACGCGACGCGTGAGGCCGGCGCTGCCGGCCGGTTGCGGCGTTCAGTACAACGGCGCTCGACGCCTATCCAGCGCTGGGTGCGCCAGTCGATCCGCCGCTGCTCATTACCGGCAACCCGCGGCTGGTAAAGACGCGCGGCCAGCCGCTGCCCCTGCCAGCCATAGCCGTTCAGGCGGCTGATCAGGCGTCGCGCCTGCTTACCGTCAGTGACGGGTATCAACGCATAACGCAGCATTTCACCCGTTCGGGCTCGCTTTTTGATAATCCGGAGTGGTGTTGCCGGGTCCAGGCGGGCAATCTGACAGAGGTCCCTCTCCACCGCGGTTTTTGGCAAATTGCCAACAAAAACAACCATTACGGTGTACCTCTATAGGTTTTCTTAGTTATCAGTGTTCTATTATAAGACACCTGGTGCCGGAAAACATTCCACGCACCATATCAGTATAGTCTGATATTGCCCTCAGCGCATGGTCACCAGCTCCTCGCCACTGGTCGGATGTATCGCGACCGTATCGTCGAGGTCGCGCTTGGTGGCGCCCATGCGGATGGCCACGGCAAATCCCTGCAGCATCTCGTCGGCGCCCGGGCCGATAATGTGGCAGCCCACCACTTTTTCCTGCGCGCCGACGGTCACCAGTTTCATGGCGGTTTTCTGCTGGCGCTCGGTAAAGACGTTGTACATGGCGGTAAAGCGTGTCTGGTAAACCTTGACCGCCTCGCCGTGGGTATCGCGCGCCACACTTTCGGTGAGACCGACGGTGCCGATCGGCGGGTGGCTGAACACCACGGTGGGAATATTCTCATAGGGGAGGTGCCGCTCCGGCATGCCGCCGAACAGGCGGTCACTCAAGCGGCGCCCGGCAGCGATCGCCACGGGTGTCAGCTGGGCACAGCCGGTCACGTCACCGATGGCATAGACACCTGCCACGTTGGTCTGCTGGAACCTGTCGACCGGGATGTAACCCTGGTCATCAACCGCCACGCCCGCGTCCGCCAGGTTGAGGTCGCCGGTCAACGGGTAGCGGCCGATCGCCCAGATCAACTCGTCGAAACCTTCCAGGCGCTGGCCGTTTTCACACTCGATGCATAATGAGCCCGCGGCCTCGCGGACCACACGGCGGACCTGGGTACGCGCCAGGATATCGATGCCGTCGCCGAGCATTTCCTCCGTCAGGTTTTCGCGCAGCATGGCGTCGAAATTACGCAACAGGTGTTCACGGCGCAGCAGCATGGTGACATCGGAGCCGAGGGCATTGAGCATGCCCGCCAGCTCCACAGCAATGTAACCGGAACCGACCACGGCCACCCGGTGCGGCAGGTCTTCCAGCGCGAAGAAACCGTCGGAGGTAATGCCGAGTCCGACGCCCTCGGTGTCCGGCAGCAGCGGCGCACCGCCGGGTGCGATGACGATATGATCGGCACTGTAACGCACACCGTCGACATCCACGGTCCTGGCATCGACGAAACGCGCGGCCCCGGCAATTTCATCGATATTCGAATCGCTCAGGTAAGTGTGGTACCAGTCATTGATACCGTGTACGTAGTTGTCGCGCGCCTGCTTCAGCGACGGCCAGTCGAAACTCACGTCGCCGACAGAAAAACCGTAGCCGGCGGCATGCTCCAGAGTGTGGGCGATACCCGCGCCGTACCACATCACCTTCTTGGGCACACAGCCAACATTGACGCAGGTGCCACCCAGGGGACCTTTTTCGATCACAGCACACTTTTTACCGTAGCGGGCCGCGCGCTCGGCCACGGACAGGCCGCCACTACCACCACCGATGGCAATCAGGTCATAATGCTGGGTCATAGCTCTCTTCTCCGCGACATAAAGACCGAATTCTACTGTAAACATCCCGGGACACCATGAATCCATTACTGGAAACAGGCGATTTGCCCGCCTTCGAACACATACGGCCGGAACATGTCGTGCCGGCCGTCGAACACACCCTGGACGCCGTCCGCCGGGAGATCGATGCACTCGTCGACACGGGTGGCACCTATAGCTGGGACAATCTCCTGGCGCCACTGGAAGCCGCGCAGCAGCGGCTGCACCAGGTGTGGTCGCCGGTCAGCCACCTGAACGCGGTGTGTAACAGCCCGGCACTGCGCGAAGCCTACAACACCTGCCTGCCGCAACTCAGCGCCTTCGAAACCGAACTGGGACAGCACGAAGCACTGTACCGTGCCATCCAGTCGGTGGCCGACTCACCACAGTTTGACCAGCTGGACGTAGCACAACAGAAATCGATCGAAAACCGCCTGCGGGATTTCCATCTCGGCGGCATTGCGCTCGAAGCCGACCAGCGCGAACGCTTCAAACAGATTCAGCAGCGCCTGTCGGCCCTGCAGTCGCGCTTTCAGGAAAACGTCCTGGACGCGACCCATGCCTGGAAAAAGCCGGTCACCGACGAGGCCGCACTGAGCGGCCTGCCGGACACGGCCCGGGCGCTGATGCGGCAAACCGCCGAACGCGAGAAATACGAGGGCTGGCTGTTGACCCTGGAGTTTCCATCCTACTTTCCGGTGATCACCTATGCCGACGACCGCGCCCTGCGCGAGGAGGTGTACACCGCTTACGTCACCCGTGCATCGGATTGTGGCCCGCACGCCGGGCAGTGGGACAACAGCGCCGTCATGGACGAGATCCTCGGCCTGCGCCACGAGCTCGCCGGACTGACCGGTTTCGACAATTTTGCCGAACGCTCGCTGGCCACCAAGATGGCCACCTCGCCGCGGCAGGTGCTGGACTTTCTCGATGCCCTGGCAACCCACTCTCGCTCACAGGCGCGTACCGATATGGCGGACCTGCAGGCCTTCGCCGGGCAGCAGGGCTTTGACGGTGAATTGCAGGCCTGGGACGTCCCGTATTACGCGGAAAAACTGCGCCAGCAACGTTACGCCCTGTCCCAGGAGGAGCTCAAACCCTGGTTCCCCGACAGCCGCGTCATCGCCGGCCTGTTCCAGGTCGCCGAGCGCCTGTACGGCATTACCATCAGCGAACGCCACAACGTCAGCACCTGGCACCCCGACGTGCGCTGCTTCGATATTCGCGAGGCGGACGGCAGCCCCTGCGGCTGTTTCTACCTGGACCCGTATGCGCGCCCCGACAAACGCGGTGGCGCCTGGATGGACGATTACGCCACGCGCATGCGGGCCGATGGGACGACCCGGTTACCGGTGGCCTACCTGGTATGCAATTTCTCGCCGCCGGTCGGTGACCGGCCATCGCTGCTGACCCACGACGAAGTCATCACCCTGTTCCACGAGTTCGGTCACGGCCTGCACCACATGCTGACCCGCGTGGAAACGGCCAGTGTTTCCGGCATCAACGGCGTGGCCTGGGATGCCGTCGAACTGCCCAGCCAGTTTATGGAGAATTTCTGCTGGGAACGCGAAGCGCTGGACCTGATCGCCGGCCATTACGAGAGTGGCACGCCCCTCCCCGACGAACTGTTTCAGCGCCTGCGCGCGGCACGCAACTTCCAGTCCGCCATGCAGATGGTGCGGCAACTGGAGTTCGCCCTGTTCGACATGCGTATTCACGCCGAGTACGACCCGGCCCGGGGTGCCCGCATCGCCGAAATCCTTGCACAGGTGCGGGCCCGGGTCGCGGTGGTTAAAGTGCCCGCCTGCAACCGTTTCGCCCACAGTTTTTCACACATATTCGGTGGCGGCTATGCGGCGGGCTATTACAGCTACAAGTGGGCCGAGGTGTTGTCGGCGGACGCCTTTTCGCTGTTCGAGGAAAAAGGTATTTTCGATGCCGTCACCGGCCGCCGTTTTCGCGAAGACATACTTGCCCAGGGCGGTGCACGGGAGCCGATGGAGCTGTACGTGGCATTCCGTGGCCGCGAACCGCGCATCGATGCGTTGCTGCGTCACAGCGGCCTGGCGGCCTGATTACCCTGGCCAGCACCGTCACGGACGTCGCTTTCCGGTACAATCGGCGTTCCCGTTCATAGCCCGGACACCTCATGCAATACCAGGACTTGCGCGACTTCATCAGGCAACTGGAAGACAGCGGCCAGCTGCAGCGTATCCAGCACCCCGTCGACCCCTACCTGGAAATTACGGAGATCTGCGACCGCACCCTGCGCGCGGGCGGCCCGGCGCTGCTGTTCGAGAACCCCAAAGGCTCTGATATCCCGGTACTCGCCAACCTGTTCGGCACGACCGAACGCGTGGCGGCCGGCATGGGCGCCGACACGGTGGCCGCCCTGCGCGATATCGGTGAACTGCTGGCGTTTCTCAAGGAACCCGACCCGCCCAGGGGTATGAAAGACGCCTGGCAGAAGCTGCCGAAGTTCAAAAAGGTGCTGGACATGGCGCCGAAGGTGCTCAAGCGCGCGCCTTGCCAGCAACATGTCATCGAGGCGGACAACGTTGACCTGGGCCGCCTGCCGATCCAAACCTGCTGGCCGGACGACGCCGGCCCGCTGATCACCTGGGCACTGGTAGTCACCCGCGGCCCCGGCAAGGAACGCCAGAACCTGGGTATCTACCGCCAGCAGGTGCTGGGGCGCAACAAGGTGATCATGCGCTGGCTGGCGCACCGCGGCGGCGCGCTGGATTACCGTGACTGGCAACGGGCTCACCCGGGTCAACCCTCTCCCGTCGCGGTCGCGCTGGGCGCCGACCCGGCGACCATCCTGGCCGCGGTCACGCCGGTGCCGGACAGCCTGTCCGAATACGCCTTTGCCGGCCTGCTGCGCGGCAGCAAAACCGAGCTGGTAGCGTGCAAAACCATCGACCTGGAGGTACCGGCCAGTGCGGAATTCGTTCTCGAAGGCCACATTCACACCGGCGAAGAGGCGCTGGAAGGACCGTTCGGCGACCATACCGGGTACTACAACGAACAGGAGCGCTTCCCGGTCTTCACCATCGACTGCATCACCCACCGCGATCAGCCGATCTACCACAGCACCTATACCGGCCGCCCACCGGACGAACCCGCGGTCCTGGGCGTGGCACTGAACGAGGTGTTCGTACCCATACTGCAGAAACAGTTTCCCGAGATCACCGATTTCTACCTGCCGCCCGAAGGCTGCTCCTATCGCATGGCCTGCGTCAGCATGAAAAAGCAGTACCCCGGCCACGCCAAGCGGGTCATGTTCGGTGTCTGGAGCTTCCTGCGGCAGTTCATGTACACCAAGTTTGTCATCGTCACCGACGACGATATCGACGTACGTGACTGGAAGGACGTCGTCTGGGCCATGACCACGCGCGTGGACCCGGCACGCGACATCACCCTGGTGGAGAACACGCCGATCGATTACCTGGATTTCGCCTCGCCGGTGTCCGGACTGGGCAGCAAGATCGGCCTGGATGCCACCGGCAAATGGCCAGGTGAAACTGACCGGGAATGGGGCCGGCCGATCAGCATGGATGCCGGCGTCAAGGCACGCATCGATGCCATCTGGGATGACCTGGGCATCGAAATTCGGCGTATACCCTGATTGATCCCGCCCCCTGGCGCCATACCGGGACGCCGCGACCGGCCGCACCAGGATACTGAACGATCATCCATATCTCCTCCAGCCGTTAAGCTTCCGCTGCGGAATGCCGCCATAAATCACAGGGATAGTGAAGATATTAGCGATGAGCAACCGTTTTTACAGACTGGTATTCGGCACCTTACTGCTGCTGGCTTTGTACTTTGACTGGCAGCCGGTCCTGTACGGCCTGGTGGCCGTGGCCCTGTTCGAGGGTGTCACCAACCTGCGCATCCCCCGCCTTGTCTGTCGCCTGCGTACCGGCAGCGACTGTGACCCGGCCGAGGGTTCGCTGGGCATTGCCTTTGACATACGCACCGGCTTCGAGGCGGAACGCGGCTGGCGCCTGCTGGTTGCCACCATGCTCGCCATCAGCCTGTTCGTCTATCCGCAGATGCTGTGGTTCTTCCCCTGGTTCATGGGTTTCGCCATCATGGGGGCCGGCATCAGCGGCGTCTGCCCCATGTTTTTGGCGCTGAAATGGGCCGGCTTGAAGTAGGTATTCGCAATTGACGTAGAAATCATACGTTTACCCGCCGGGCAAAATAGAAGAGAATGCGAATCTTTCGCGATTGAAATCCGGCATGAACTTCCAGGTCAACATTGAATCCAGCGGGCACCGGTTCCCGGTCAGCCCGGGGCAGACGATCCTCGACGCCGCCCTGCAGCATGGCATCGGCCTGCCTTACGGCTGCCGCAACGGCGCCTGTGGCTCCTGCATCGCCACGCTGGTTTCCGGCCAGGTGCATTACCCCGATGGTGAACCGGAGGCGCTGGAAGGCCACAGCGGCGAGCAGCCGGTCGTCATCTGCAAGGCACACGCCGACAGCGACCTGGTGATTGCTGTGCGTGAAGTACAGGCCGAGCCGGACATCAGCATCAAAATGCTGCCGTGCCGGGCCGAACACCTGCAACGCCTGTCGCACGACGTCATGCAGGTGATGCTCAAGCTGCCGGAAACCGAGCGGCTGCAGTTTCTGGCCGGCCAGTATATCGAGTTCATTTTGAAGGACGGCCGCCGGCGCGCCTTTTCCATCGCCAATGCGCCCCACCGGGATGCCTGCCTGGAACTGCATATCCGTCACGTGCCGGGCGGTTCGTTCACCGGTCACGTCTTCGACGACATGAAAGATCGTTCACTGTTGCGCATCGAGGGTCCGCTGGGGTCCTTCTACCTGCGCGAAGACTCGACGCGGCCGATTATCATGATGGCCGGCGGTACCGGTTTTGCGCCGCTCAAGGGCATGCTCGAACACGCGTTCTATATCGGTTTTGACCGGCCCGTTCACCTTTTCTGGGGCGTACGCGCCGAACGCGACCTGTACCTGGACGAGCTGCCACGCGCCTGGGCGGAGCAGTACCCGCAGTTTACCTACACACCGGTACTGTCCGACCCGGAATCCGACGGACCGGCCTGGCAGGGCGCCACCGGCCTGGTCAACGAGGCCGTTTTACAGGCCTATCCCGGACTGGAAGCTTTCGATATCTACATGAGCGGCCCGCCGGCCATGATCGAGGCGGCCACACCGCGCTTTGTCGAACACGGTGCGCAACTGGACCGGATGTATTCAGATGCGTTCGAATTCGCCCAGGACGTACTGGACAAGATCAGGCAGAGCGGGGGATAGGCACGACCTTGCTGTCGTCAGTGTCACGGCTGATCAGTGACGTGGCCAACACCGGTTCGCTGCCGAGTGCCAGCCCGCGCCGATAACACTCGGCTGCCTTGTCGGGCTCATCCAGCTGCTCCAGCAGCGTGGCCAGCAGGCGGTAGGCCTCCGCTGTCGGCTGCTGCGCGATACTGGCCTCCAGGTAACCGCGTGCCTTGCCCCACAACTGGTTGCGCAGGCTGATCTTTCCCAGCGCCAGCAGCAGCACGGCGTCTTCGGGGTGCTGCTCCAGCCACTTCTCGGCCTGTTGCTGCTGGGCGGCCGCGTCTGTTTCCTGAGCCTCACCGAACAGATAGACCAGCCGTTCGTCCCAGGCCTGGGCCAGTTGCTGCCGTACCAGCTGGCCTGCCTGGGCATGCGACCCCAGGCGCACCAGCTGTTCGATATACACGGCCAGCAGGCCCTGGTCCTGTTGTACGGGGGGTGGCAGCTGTTTCCAGCTGTGCTGCAGCGCGTCCAGCTCGGTTGCGGTGGAAAACGCCCGCACCTCTTCGCGGTAGACCTGCACCGCCAGTTTCTGCCACTGCTCGTGGTCCAGCACCTCGCTGCGCCGCAGCTGTGGCAACAGTTCACGCAGCTTCGGCCAGTCCTGCTGCTGCAGGTACAGCTGCAACAACAGGCGCAGGGTACGCGTATTGTGGGGCGCCAGTTTGTGCAGACGGGTGAGGGTGGTCTGCGCCTGGTCGGACTGGTCGGCTGCCAGCTGCAGTTCGGCCTGCTGGATGAGGATGCTGGTTTCCGCCGCCGGCTGACGCTGCAGGGCCAGCCGCAGGTAGCGATCGCGGCGGTCGTCGGCACCCAGCTGGCTGGCGGCCGCAGCGGCTGACAGGTAGGCCTGCAGGGGTGCCTGGCGTGATTTCAGCAGCCGCGTCAGGTGCCGCTCGGCACGCTGGTAACGCCCTTCGGAAAGTGCGCGCGTGGCCTCATCGAAGCCGAGCTGCAGACGCCGGTCGTGACGACGCTGTTCCCAGTGGTGCACGCGTGCCGGCACCCGCCACAGGCTGGCCAGCGCGCGCAGGCCGAGATACAGCAGCCCCAGTACCACGAGCAATACCAGCAGCGAGGTTTCCACGCTGTACTTGCCGTAACCGATCAGCACGTAACCCGGGTCCGGCAACGCCACCAGCGCCACGGCCACGGCGCCGACCAGGGCCAGCAGGGCGATGATCAGCCATTTCATGGCGTTGCCTCACCGGCTTTCGTGGCTTCGGTCGCTGCGTCATCGGTGCCCGCAACATTATTGTCTGCTTCAGCGGCATCGGCCGGCAATGTTTCCGGCACCACCGGCTGCAAGGCCTGCTGCTCGCTGAGCTGCATCTGCTGGCGCAGCAGCCGCAACGAGGCGGACACATCCGGCAGCGGCGGGGCGATATCGATGGCAGCGCTGTCTTGCAGCTGGCGGTCGAGTTGCTGCACAGCAGGCGCCTGTGTATCGAAATAGGCGTTCAACCAGTCATCCGCGGTTTGCAGCGCCGAACGGTACTGCACCGTGTCGTTGCGCAACAGCGCGAGACGCGCAGCGGCCAGCTGCAGGCGCAGGTTCTCGCGCAGGAAGTACTGGCGCTCCGGCGGCAGCATGGGACGCACCGGCTGGTCGTGGTCGCGCAGGCGGAACAGGTCGGACAGCGCCGCCCACACCAGTTCACCGAACTCTTTCAACGAGTGGGCGGTGGTGAGGCTCGTCGCGGGGGAGGCTTCGACCGGCCCGGGTGGCTCGTAGACACTGCCGGCCACCGACAGTCCATCGACAGCGGACAGCGCCGTACTCAATGTCACCGACAGGCCGTCGACATCCACCACCGGCACGGCACCGAGCGCTTCCAGGTCGCGGGTGATCTGTTCGCGCACCTTGAGGTAATGCGGGTCTGCCAGGTCCCGCAGGCGGCCGTCGGCGGCCTGCAGCGCCTGTTGCGCGGTCTTCAGATCACGCTGCAACTGCAGGCGCTGGTTGGCGATGCGCAGCAGGTACTCGACCTCGGCCAGCGTCCAGCCGCGCTCGCTGCGCCCCATCAGCGCCGCCAGCACGTTCAGCCGGTTGGCCAGGCTCTGCCGGTCTGCATCCAGCTTGCCGATGCGCGCCTCGAGCGCCTGGCGTTCGTCTTCCAGCGCCTGGTTGACACCATCCAGCGAGCTGCGCAGCGGCTGAATGCGGTCACTGACCGCCGTCTCGATACCCGCCTGGTCGCGGCCCAGCTGCTGGACCTGGTACCAGGTGAAATAGGCGGCGACAGCGAGACCGATAGCAAGGATCAGCGCCAGCAGTGCGATCGTCAGGGGCAGGGCGGATGATGAACCCGCGCGCGGTTCGGGCTCGGCGACCGCTGGCTTGTCGGCGGCAGGCTCTGGCGTGGTGGGCGGTTCTTCGGCGATAGCCGGGGCATTGTTCTCGTTCATACTGACATGCTAGCCGATTTTTCTGTCGCGCGCCCGCAGACAATCGAACAGATTCAGGGCGCCTGTCGTGTGCGCCAGCTGCACAAGGCCTGCACCACGGCGGCATCCGTAGCATTGGCGGCCAGCAGCGGCGGCAGCTCGAACCCTGCCTGTCGTGCCAGCGGTACCTGCCGCTCGCTGACCAGCAGCAACTGGGTGCGGTGCAGCAGCGCCTGGCCGGCCGCGCCAATCAGCGTTACCAGGTTTTTCAGGCTTTCGGCACTGTTGACCACCACCACGTCGATAGCACCCCGTTGCCAGTGCGCCAGCAGGGGCACGGGATCCACGTCGGGCAACGCGCGCCGGTAGGCCGCAATGTAATCGACCTGCGCGCCACGCGCGCGCAGCGTATCGGCCAGGTGCTCGCGGCCGCCCTCGCCGCGGAAAATCACCACCCGCTGGCCAGCTACCTGTTGCAGCCCGGGCAGCGCCAGCAGACCCTCGCTGTCGAAGCGGCGCGCCGGCACCAGGTCGGCCTCGACGCCGTGGCGCTGCAAGGCGGCGGCGGAGCTGTGGCCGATGACGGCGATACGGATAGTGGACGGCCAGTTACGCGCGGCGAGGATACTGTCCAGTGCACAGTCAACGGCGTTGGCACTGACGAATACCGCCAGGTCGTAGTCTTCCAGTCGCGCAGCCACTGCCTGCAGGGGACCGGGGTCGCGCGGCTCACGGATTTCCAGCACGGGAAAACGGTAGGCCGTACCCCCGTGCTGTTCGATCAGGGCACACAGCCCCTCGGCCTGGTGGGCCGGCCGGGTGACCAGCACACCGACACCCGTCAGCGCCGCACCGCCGGCCGCCATCAGGGCGCCTCGCCGTAGACCTCGGCGAGGATCTCGCGCGCGCCGCGCGACAACAGGTCGTCGGCCAGCACCCGGCCGAGTTCCTCGGCGTCTTCCGGCTTGCCGCTGATCACGCCCTGCACCAGCTCGCCGCCGTCCGGCCGCCCGACCAGCGCGCGCAGCAGGATCACGCCGTGATCGATCTCGGCATAACCGGCGATCGGCACCTGGCAGCCACCCTGCAGGCCCTCGTTCAGCGCCCGCTCGGCGGCAACCCGAATGGCCGTCTGCGGGTCATTGAGTTCGCCGACCAGGCCGCGCACGCGTTCGTCGCCGCTGCGGATCTCGATGCCGATGGCGCCCTGGCCGATGGCCGGCAGGAACTGCTCGGGGGCCAGCAGTTCGGTGATGCGCTCCTCCCAGCCCATGCGCTTGACGCCGGCGGCCGCCAGCAGGATGGCGTCGTACTGGCCATCGTCCAGCTTCTTCAGGCGGGTATTGACGTTGCCGCGCAGGTCCAGCACCTCCAGGTCGGGCCGGCGCGCACGCAACTGGCACTGCCGGCGCAGACTGGAGGTACCCACGCGGGCACCTTGCGGCAGCGCGTCGATACTGGAAAACTTCTTTGAAATCAGTGCATCACGCGGATCCTCGCGTGGCAATATTGCACCCAGACCCAGGCCTTCGGGAAATTCCACCGGCACGTCCTTCATGGAATGCACCGCCAGATCGGCCCGTCCTTCCAGCATGCCCAGCTCCAGCTCCTTGACGAACAGACCCTTGCCGCCCACCTTGGCCAGCGGCGTATCGAGTATTTTGTCGCCCTGCGTGGTCATAGTCAGGAGTTCAACGGTAAGACCGGGGTTACGCGCCAGCAGGGCGTCGCGCACGTGATTGGCCTGCCACAGGGCCAGGGGGCTCTTGCGGGTGGCGATACGGAGTGTGGAATCGGACATGCGAATCAATCAGGTATATATATTAGAAGAGCGGGGAGCATAGCGAGTGAAGACCGAACGACGCAAGGGGATCAGCCGGATAACAGCCATGGTTACGGCACTGGCGGTGCACACCGCCGGTGCTGCGGGCGTACCGCTGGCCGGCAACCTGCACGAGGACGGGCAGCAGGCCGAACGTGACTGCAAACCCCTGCTGCTGGAATTCTCCGCCGACTCCTGCAGTTACTGCCAGCTGCTCGAAGAGGAAGTCCTCAACCCGACCCTGCTCGACCGAGGCTACGACCGGCGCGTGCTGATGCGCAAGGTGATGATCGACGGCGCCGACCACCTCACCGACTTCGACGGCCGGGACACCATCAATACACGCCAGCTTGCTCGCCGCTACAAGGTGAAAGTGACGCCCACGCTGATCTTCGTCGACAGCCGGGGCGAGGAACTGGCAAAGCGCATGGTCGGCGTGACGACGCTGGATTTTTACGGTGCGTATCTGGATGTGGCGCTGGACAGGTCGCGGGAAAAGCTGCAGAACCTGAAACGCTGTGATCTTCATATGTCGTGGTGACACTGACAACGAGTGGCAGATTATTTACACGATGTAGTTTTATTTACCAACGAAGAGGCGGGGCCGCACTGCCAGAACAAAAAGTGGTGTTGACATACTAAAATCCTCGCACGTAGCATGAACAGCTATACCACTGCCAGAAGGAAGGCGGCGGTTAACAATAATCGAGGGAACGTGCATGTTTCTTAGGGAAAGAAACGCCTGCTTGCGCCATTTACGCCGATTGGCAATTCTGGCGCGCACGCATTTATCTGTTGCGAAACCCGGCGATGCAAAAGCACATAGCCTGGCCCCGACAACCGTAATTGTCAGGATCAGCTTCCTGGTTATTACCATCGTCTACTGTAACCCCTTGTCGGCGGGCACTATATACAGCTGCCAATACGGCGAATGGCTGGGCGAGTGCCTGAACTGGTACCTGACAGGGCAAACTGCCTGCAACGATCTTGCAGGTGTATTCAATAGACATGCGTCACTTTTAGAGAACCCGGTCAGCACCTTCTTTGCAACACCCTATGCGCGATGCAAGACAGAATATTACACCAATGGCAGTGGCCCCTTTTTCCGCGAAGACCAGCTGGATGTTGCCAATGACGACTGCGCTGCAGAACAGAGCTGGAATGAAACGATCCAACAGTGTGAGTTTGTTCTGGATGACGGGAAAAACCGTGGAGCTTGCGAAGGCGAATCCTGTTGCCTTGGCAATCCAATAAGCGCCGGGGGTGGTTGGAAATACCAGACAGAAACCGATGTTACCCTCACTTCACTGACATTTGAGCGCTCCTATAACAGTACAGACCTCCAACTGAACGGTGCACCCACAGTAACAACACTGGGCAAGCAATGGGCCCACATATTCGAACGCCGTGTGATCGTTGACAACACTAACACCAACGCTGTCAACGTTACACGACCCGACGGTAAAAGTTACCGGTTTGCCTTATCTGGCAACCAATGGAACCCGGATGGGGATGTCGGAGACCGGCTTTAGCCATTAA
>CBEUNK010000041.1:0-19710 GCA_965544455.1 uncultured Thiogranum sp. | reverse complement strand
CGGTAGAGAAAGTAACTCTGGTCCTTGTTGCCATCCCGGCCTTTCAGCAGGCGCCGCTGGTCCCGCTCGCCCGCCACGCGCGCATAGTGCCCGGTGGCAATAGCGTTGACGCCCAGGCCGAGGGAATAGTCCAGAAAGGCTTTGAACTTGATTTCCCGGTTGCACATGATGTCCGGGTTGGGTGTACGGCCGGCACGGTATTCGGCGAGGAAATACTCGAAGACGTGGTCCCAGTACTCACTGGAAAAACTCACCGTGTGCAGCTTGATGCCGAGCAGGTCCGCGACCGCGCGGGCGTCGGCAAGGTCCTGCTCGGCGGGGCAGTAGCCGGCCTCGTCGTCTTCGTCCCAGTTTTTCATGAACAGGGCCTCGACACGGTAGCCCTGCTCGAGCAGCAGGCGGGCAGCTACCGCCGAATCGACACCACCCGACAGGCCGACCATGACGGACGGCTTGCTCACGGCCCGGCATCCTGCTGCAACTCGATCAACAGCTCGAGGGGATAGCGCTTACCCTGCAGGTAGTCATTGAACGACTGCATCACCAGCGGACTGCGCAATTGTGATTCGCGTTGCCGGATTTCTTCCAGTGTCAGCCAGTGGGCGGCGACGATATCCGGGTCGAGCGCCTGCCCGGGTCGGTGATCGCTGCAGGGTCCGCAAAAAGTGGCGCGCAAAAAGGTGTCGCCACTCCTGTCGTGGCGCCAGCGGTAAATGCCGACCAGGGCCTCGGGTTCGAACCGCCACGCGGTTTCCTCGCGGCATTCGCGCACCGCCGCGGCGACCAGGCTTTCGTGGTCCTCGAGGTGCCCGGCCGGCTGGTTGAAGCGGACACCTTCCGCTACCTGTTCCTCGACTATAAGAAAACGTCCATCCTGTTCAGACACAACGGCGACGGTGACGCGGGGTTTCCAGACCATGATGTACCTAACGAATTCTCGACAAACTATTAGTGAATTAATGTATAAACAAGTAGTTAAATATTATAATTCGTGTGGATTTGCAAAAAAAATGTCCAACTAATGCGTCATAGACTTGACATTGTGACAGGGTCAAATAAAGTAGCCAACATGACCTACGCCACTTTGCGCGGGTTCGCCTCCGGTTCTCCAGGCAAGTTGTTGTTCTGGCCCGGAGAACCGGCAGAGTGTCAAGGCCATAATAATAACGCTGGAATTGCCCCGCGCAGATTCTGGACAAATCAAATAACGACTAAACGTGAGGAGGAGTCATCATGCATAAAGTCGTCAAGCAACTGTTCATCTCGGGTGCCTTGCTGGCACTCTCGTTCGGCAATGCCTTTGCCGAAGAAGTGTTGAAACCGTTCGTCCTGGGCTACAAGACCAGTGGCGATATGCAGACCATCGCCGAGGAAGTGAAAGGCAAGGTACAGGCGGCCGGGTTCGAAGTGGTCGGTACCTATTCTCCCTATGATGGTGCGATCGTCATTGCCGTTACCAACGACGGCCTGAAGAAAGCCGCCGCCAGTTCCGAGTTCGGCGGTTATGAAGCCGGTCAGCGTGTCACCCTGACCAAGGTCGGTGACGAAATCCAGGTCAGCTACACCAACCCGGTCTATTACGCCAGCGCCTACCGCATCGAGGATACTTCCGACGCCAGTGCTGCGCTGGAAAGCCTCAAGACCGCGCTGGGTGCCGAGCAGGCCTACGGTACCGGTGAGAAACAGCTGAGCGCTGCTGATCTGCGCAAGTATCACTACATGTTCGGCATGGAGTACTTCGATGATCCCAGCGAACTGGCCGAGTACGACAGCCAGGAAGACGCGATCAAGGCGGTTGAGGAAGGTCTGGCCCAGGGTCGTGGCGGCGCCACCAAGGTGTACCGCATCGACATTCCGGGCAAGGATGAAACCGTCTTCGGTGTTGCGCTGAATGACAGTGGCTGCAGTGGTGACGAGTACATCATGAGCCGCGTCGACAAGTCTGACATCCGTTCCACGGGTCACCTGCCTTACGAGATCCTCGTTTCTGACGGTAACGTGTATGCCCTGTATGCCCGTTTCCGTATCGCGATCAGCTGGCCGCACCTGCCGATGATCCAGAGCGAGACCGGCGCTACCTTCTTCAACATCATGTGTGCGCCTAATGCCATTGAAGAGTCGCTGATCAACGCGGCCGGTGGCGAGATCTAAGACAGCTTCAAGACGGCTGTTTTAGTGAAAGCCCCCGCAACCGTAGGGTTGCGGGGGCTTTTTCATGCCCGCGGGTTTTTGCCCCGGCTGCCGTGTAATCCCCCGTCAATTTGATACAATCGCGCGATCTTTTTCACCAGACCAGGAAAACTCATGGGTTATCAGAATATTGGTGTGCCTGACCAGGGCGGGAAAATTACCGTGAACGACGATTTGTCACTCAATGTCCCGGATCAGCCCATTGTTCCCTTCATCGAAGGTGATGGCACCGGTGTGGATATTACCCCGGTTATGCGGGATGTGGTGGATGCCGCGGTTGACAAGGCCTTTGGCGGCCGGCGCCGGATCGCCTGGATGGAAATCTACGCCGGGGAAAAATCCAACCAGATCTACGGTGAGAACACCTGGATGCCGGCTGAAACACTGGCTGCGATCCGTGACTTCGTGGTGTCGATCAAGGGGCCCTTGACCACACCGGTCGGTGGTGGCATCCGTTCATTGAATGTCGCGCTGCGCCAGGAACTCGACCTGTACCTGTGCCTGCGGCCGGTACGTTACTATGACGGAACACCCAGCCCGCTCAAGGAACCGGAAAAGACCGACATGGTGATCTTCCGTGAAAACTCGGAAGACATCTACGCCGGCATCGAGTGGGAGGCCGGGACGCCGGAAGTGAAGAAAGTGATCGACTTCCTGCAGAACGAAATGGGGGTCACCAAGATCCGCTTCCCGGAAACCTCCGGTATCGGTATCAAGCCGGTATCCGCGGACGGCACCAGGCGCCTGGTGCGGCGTGCGCTGCAGTACGCGATCGACCAGGACCGCGACTCGGTTACCCTGGTGCACAAGGGCAACATCATGAAATTCACCGAGGGGGCCTTCAAGAACTGGGGCTATGAACTGGCGAAAGAGGAATTCGGCGCAGTGGAAATCGACGGCGGTCCGTGGTGCACTTTCGATAACCCGAATACCGGCAGGCAGATTATCGTCAAGGATGTGATCGCCGACGCCTTCCTGCAGCAGATTCTGTTGCGTCCCGCGGAATACAGCGTGATTGCCACGCTGAACCTGAATGGCGACTATATTTCCGACGCCCTGGCCGCCCAGGTCGGCGGTATCGGCATGGCGCCTGGTGCGAACCTGTCGGACAAGGTCGCCCTGTTCGAAGCGACCCACGGCACGGCGCCCAAGTATGCCGGCAAGGACCAGGTCAACCCTGCGTCATTGATTCTGTCTGCGGAGATGATGCTGCGCCATATGGGCTGGAACGAGGCGGCCGACCTGATTGTGAAGGGTCTGTCCGGCGCGATCGCGGCCAGGACGGTGACTTACGACCTGGAACGTCTTATGGACGGTGCCACGAAACTCAGCTGCTCGCAATTCGGCCGTGCGATTGTAGACAATATGTAGACAACAAAAACCACCCTGTCCGCCGCCGGGGCGGGCAGGGTGCAGGATCTTCCGGCAGCCGTTTTTCCTGTTTAGTCTGCCGATGCTTCTGCAAAGCAGATTTTACTTGCCTGCAGACCTTTGGGGCCGGTGGATACGTCGAATTCGACCCGCTGACCTTCCTTGAGACTCTTGTAGCCTTCCATTTCGATGGATGAGAAATGGGCGAATATGTCGTCGCCCCCTTCATCGGGCGAAATAAATCCATACCCTTTGGCATTACTGAACCATTTAACAATTCCTGTCGCCATGATCTGACATCCTCACTGCATTCTTCGGCGGATGGTACGCCTGCTTTTTATTAAACGCGCCGTTTCACGCTCTGTGGCATGAGAACGACTCCTCCTCTGGCTAGGAAGCCAATTTATATTGTTAGTCTCTTGACCAAATTAGTCAAGTATCTCGCCCGCCGGAAATGCACCTGAGATCACCGGCTTAGGCATAGTGCTTGCTTGTTTAAAAAGCAGGTGTATCCTGTTCAAACAGCGCTGGAATTCTGACGTTCGGGCGTTTAAATCGGTTACAATCAGACCATGGGAAAGGAAACGCGACAGTCGGGCGATCATGGCCTGTCGGTGCTCGAGGCCCGGCCAAAGCTCAAGCGGCCGCCGATGTACAAGGTAGTGCTGCACAACGACGATTACACCCCGATGGAGTTCGTTGTGCTCTTGCTGGAACAGTTTTTTGGTATGCCAAGAGAAAAAGCGACACAGGTAATGCTCCATGTTCACACCCGGGGGAAGGGTGTGTGCGGGGTTTTTACCAAGGATATTGCGGAAACAAAAGTTGCGCAGGTGAATGAGTACTCGCGCCAGAACCAACATCCGCTACTGTGTGCCATGGAGGAGGCCTAGTAGGGTTATGAGGTAGTCAAGATGTTAAGCAAAGAGTTGGAGTTTACCCTGAATCTGGCCTTCAAGGAGGCAAGGGAGAAACGACACGAGTTCATGACGGTCGAGCACCTGCTGCTGGCCCTGCTGGACAATCCTACCGCCGCGGAAGTGCTTAAATCCTGTGGCGCCGATGTTGAAAAACTGAAAAAAGAACTGACCGGTTTTCTCGACGAAACCACCCCTTTACTCCCCCCCAACGACAACCGGGAAACCCAGCCCACGCTCGGCTTCCAGCGCGTGTTGCAGCGCGCCGTTTTCCACGTGCAGTCGTCGGGTAAAAAGGAGGTTACCGGCGCCAATGTGCTGGTGGCCATATTCAGCGAGCAGGAATCCCAGGCGGCCTATTTCCTCAACAAGCAGGACGTGTCACGTCTGGACGTTGTCAATTATATCTCGCACGGCATTTCCAAGGTGGCCGGCGAGCACAACGAGCAAGACGCCGGTGCTGCCGAGTCGGAAGGCGCGGCACAGGTCGAGAACGCGCCGAAAAAGCCGCTGGAAAGTTTTGCCACCGACCTCAACGAAATGGCTATGAAGGGCAAGATCGACCCGCTGATCGGCCGTCGGGCGGAAATTGAGCGGACGGTGCAGATCCTGTGCCGCCGGCGTAAAAACAACCCCTTGTATGTCGGCGAGGCCGGCGTCGGTAAAACCGCACTGGCGGAAGGCCTGGCGAAAATGATTGTCGACGGTGAAGTCCCGGAGGTTTTGCTGAACAGCACCATTTATTCGCTGGACCTGGGTGCGCTGGTGGCCGGCACCAAGTACCGGGGTGATTTCGAGAAGCGTCTGAAAAGCGTGTTGTCGCAGTTGCGCAAGGAACCCGGTGCGATCCTGTTTATCGACGAAATCCACACCATTATCGGTGCCGGCGCGGCTTCCGGCGGTGTTATGGATGCCTCCAACCTGATCAAGCCAATGCTGGCTTCGGGTGAGCTGAAATGCATTGGCTCCACTACTTACCAGGAGTACCGCGGTATTTTCGAAAAAGACCGTGCCCTGGCGCGACGCTTCCAGAAAATCGACGTGATCGAGCCGACGGTGGATGAGGCGTTCAGTATTCTCAAGGGGCTGAAGTCCCGCTTCGAGGAACACCACGACGTCAAGTACTCGGCCAAGGCGCTGCGCGCCGCGGTGGAACTTTCCTCGCGCTATATCAATGATCGCTTCCTGCCTGACAAGGCGATTGACGTCATCGATGAAGCCGGCGCCAACCAGCGCCTGCTGCCGCCGTCCCGGCGCAAGAAAACCATCAGTGTCGGCGATATCGAGAGCATTATTTCCAAGATCGCGCGGATCCCGCCGAAGACGGTTTCCGCTTCCGACAAGGATGCCCTGCGCACGCTGGAACGCGACCTGAAAATGGTGGTGTACGGGCAGGACGAGGCCATCGAAACCATGGCCGCTGCGATCAAGATGGCGCGCTCGGGACTGGGTACCGATCAACAGCCGATCGGTTCCTTCCTGTTTGCCGGCCCGACCGGCGTGGGCAAGACCGAGGTAACACGGCAACTGGCACTGATCATGGGGATCGAGCTGATACGTTTCGACATGTCGGAGTACATGGAACGCCATACGGTGTCCCGCCTGATCGGGGCACCGCCCGGCTATGTCGGTTTTGACCAGGGTGGCCTGTTGACCGAGGCAGTGACCAAGAATCCGCACGCCGTGCTGCTGCTCGACGAGATCGAGAAGGCGCATCCGGATGTTTTCAATCTGCTGCTGCAGGTCATGGACCACGGTACCCTGACCGACAACAATGGCCGCAAGGCGGATTTCCGCAACGTGATCATTATCATGACGACCAATGCCGGCGCTTCCGAGATGAGTCGTCCGTCGATCGGCTTCACCCATCAGGATCATTCCACCGACGGTATGGAGGCCATCAAGAAGCTGTTTACCCCGGAATTCCGCAACCGCCTGGATGCCATTATTCAGTTCAAGCCGCTGGATCCGGCGATCATTACCCGCGTGGTCGACAAGTTCATATACGAACTCGAGGCGCAGTTACAGGAAAAAGGCGTCACCGTGGACGTAGAGGATTCGGCACGCGAGTGGTTGGCCGAACACGGTTTCGATGCCAAGATGGGTGCCCGCCCGATGGCGCGGATTATTCAGGAGCACATCAAGAAGCCGCTGGCGGAAGAGCTGTTGTTCGGCCGTCTGGCCAATGGTGGCGACCTGGTGATCCGCGCCGAGGACGGCCAGCTGGTTCGCGATGTCAGGGAAGAGGAAGGTGTGTCGTAATCAGCGGGCGCGGTAGGTGATGCGGCCCTTGCTCAGGTCGTAGGGCGTCAGCTGTACAGTGACCTTGTCTCCGGTCAGGATGCGGATGTAGTGCTTGCGCATTTTGCCGGAAATATGTGCGGTCACGATGTGTCCGTTTTCCAGCTCAACGCGGAACATGGTGTTGGGCAGGGTCTCGACGACCGTGCCTTCCATTTCGATATGATCTTCCTTTGCCATTATTTCTCTTGATCTGACTAACGACAGCCGCGGAGTATACCCGATTCTGGTGGAAAAAACGTACCTCTCCCATTGGGGGTAGGTGCGGATGCGGGCTCCGCCGGGGCCAATCAGGGTGTTTCGATTGCTTGCCAGCGTCCCTGGCGATAGCCTTCCAGCGGCCGGAAACGGGATTTGTAGTGCATTTTTTCGCTGCCCGCGATCCAGTAGCCCAGGTACAGCCAGTTGCGCCGCATCTCCCGGGCCAGCTCGATCTGGCGCAGGATGCCGAGTGTGCCGAGACTGTGCCGTTTCAGAGTCGGGTCAAAGAAGGTGTAGACCGCTGACAGGGCGTTGTGCAGATCGTCGGTGACGGCCACCACGACCGGGCGTCCGTCCAGTTTGCCGATCAACCAGAAAGCATCGCACCAGTCACTGGTCAGAAAATGCCGGTAGTCTTCCTCCGTGGGGTCGTCCATGCCACCGCCGGCGTGGCGCTGTCGCAGGTAATCCCGGTAGAGCTGATACAGTGCCGGGTCTGTGGCCGGCTTGCCGATTTCCCAGTCAATGTCGGTGTTACGGCGCCAGACCTTCTGCTGGTTGCGGCTGCGTCTGAAATCGTCCACCGGGATGCGTACCGGTACGCAGGCCGAACAGCCGGGACAGGCGGGTACGTAGAGATCATTGCCGCTGCGCCTGAACCCGTAGCGGGCCAGGTGCTGGTACAGGGGCGTGGACAGGTGCGCTTCCGGATCAGCAAACACCGATATGGCGGTACGTCCCTCCAGGTAGGAACAGGGCCGGGGTGCCGTGGCGAAAAAGCGCAGTTCTTCTTCCTGTTCGGTGTCGCGTCTGTCCATGGTTACCAGTCTTCTGCCTGCAATCCGGCGTCGAATTGCCAGCTGTCGGGTCCCTTCTCGTCACACAATATATCGAGGTACTGGATGAAGCGACGCCGTGGAATTTCCTCGGCCCCCAGGCTGGCCAGGTGGCCGGAATAGACCTGGCAGTCGATGAGGCCGAACCCCCAGGCCTGCAGTTGTCGCACCAGGTGGCAAAAGGCCACTTTGGATGCATTGGGTTCACGGCTGAACATCGACTCGCCGAAAAATACGCGGCCGATGGCAACACCGTACAGACCGCCGACCAGGCGGTCATTATGCCGGCATTCCACCGAATGAGCGGCCCCCCGGGCGTGCAGCTCGCGATAGGCGTCGGCCATTTCCGGGGTGATCCAGGTGCCGGTGCTGCCGGCGCGCGGTTCGGCGCAGGCCTGGATGACGGCGCCGAATGCCTGGTCGAGCGAAACGCGGAAACGTTGCTGCCGGAGTATCTTGCGCAGGCTGCGCGATATGTTCAGTGCAGCCGGGAACAGCACGGTGCGGGGATCCGGTGACCACCACAGGATAGGCTGGTCCTCGCTGTACCAGGGGAAAATGCCGCGCCGGTAGGCGGACAGGATACGATCGGTACTCAGGTCGCCGCCGACGGCCAACAATCCGTCCGGTTCGCGCAGTGCGAGATTAACGTCGGGGAATGCCTGGCAGGGATCGGCAGGGCTGAGCAGAAAAGGGCGCTGGCTCATCATGCCGCCTGCCCCTGGCGGAAGGGCGAGCGTTCGCCCAGTTCCTGCATGTAGTCGCGCATGGCAACGGTTTCCTGCTGCAGGAAGCGGCCGATAATCGCCCGAAAGCGGTCGTCTCTGATCCAGTGCGCCGACCAGGTCGGTGTCGGCAGAAAACCGCGGCTGATTTTGTGTTCGCCCTGGGCGCCGGGTTCGAAATGGCGGAGTCCGTGGCGAATGCAGTAGTCGATACCCTGGTAGTAACAGGCCTCGAAATGCAGGCTGTGGTAGTCCTCGCGGCACCCCCAGTGGCGGCCGTAGAGCGTATCGTCACTGCGCAGGCAAATGGCGCCGGCGACGTCGCGCCGGTCTTTACTGGCGATCATAAAGACCAGTTGTTCACCCATGCTGGCGGCGATGTCGTGGAAAAATTCGAGGTTGAGCGTGGCATGGCCCCATTTTCTGTCGAATGTGGAGTGATAGAATGCGTGCATGGTTTCAATGTCTGCCGCCGTCGCCTCCTGGCCGTGCACGGTGCGTATCTCGATACCGGCCTGCTGTACGTAGCGGCGCTCGCGGCGCACTTTCTTGCGTTTGCGTGAATTGAAACCATCCAGGTAATCGTTGAAATCGCGATACCCCTGGTTCCGCCAGTGAAACTGGCAACCCAGGCGCAACAGCAGGCCCTGGTTTTCCAGGCGTCGGGTATCGTCGGCGCCGGTAAACAACCAATGCAGTGAAGACAGATTTTCGCTCGCGGACCAGTCCTGTGCCAGTTGAATCAGTGCCTCGGCAACCCGGTCCCGGTCAGTATCCGCTGCTGTCAGGATGCGCGGCCCGGTGGCCGGTGTGTAGGGTACGGTCACCACCGATTTTGGGTAGTAGGGCAGACCGGCTCGCTGGTAGGCGTCGGCCCAGGACCAGTCGAACACAAATTCGCCGTAGGAATTGTCTTTCAGGTAAAGTGGTGCGGCCCCCACCAACCGTCCGCTCTCATAGGCGGCCAGATGACGCGGCAACCAGCCTTGACCTTCACCGACGCATTGGTTGTTTTCCAGCGCGGCGAGGAACTCGTAACGCAGGAATGGATTGGCAGTGCCTGAGAGGGCATTCCAGGCGTCACGGCCGATAGCGTCGAGAGTGGGCAGAATTTTCAGCTCCATGGATATATTTTAACCGGTGCGCGGGATTCGCGGGAATAGTGGAGCCGGGGTTATTTCCTCTTTTCAGGGCTGATTCGTATCCTCTGAAAAGCATCGAATCGAAACCGGTTGGCCGGGAAACATACACATGGCACCGGCATCTGACAGGATCCGGTCAGCGTAGATGAACGCGGCGGCAGACCAGACCTGGTTGAAATTGGCCCGCCGACCGACCAGTCGGCCAGAACGGCCGTCGTAGTACTCGGGCCAGTTGTCCCGCCCCAGGCGTTCGCCCACGATGCGGCAGGCGCGGCTGGCCAGGTCCGAACGCCCGGTTTTTACCGCTGCCGCGACAAAGGCCCACAGCAGCACCGGCCAGTTGCCGCCATTGTGATACGACCAGGGTACATTCTTCGGGTCACAGCCGGTCTGCAATTTCCAGCGGTCACCACTGATAGCGGGGTAACAGATCTTCATCGGCATCAGGCCGAGCAGGTCATGCCAGCGCTGTTCGAACAGATTCATCATCCAGTTGGCCTGATCCGGCGTGGCAAGATCGAACAGAATAGCCAGCAGATTGCCCATGGAAAAAACGCGAAAATCCATTCGCCCGGGGCCGAGGTTGCCAACCATGTAACCGGTATCTTCCGGCAGCCAGTCGCCCACCCATTCCGGAATCGATTCGGGATAGACATTCAGCATATTCACAGTCCCGCTGCCGAATTCCTCGGTATCGAAGCGGTGGATTTCGTTCAGGCGGTCGAGATCGAGCCAGTAGAAAATGCGTACATAACTGCGCAGCGCCTGCTGGCGTTTAAGCGCGACCTGTGTCAGCTCGCTGTTGTGTTCGGAATTGACCAGTAAATCGCGTGCCGCTTGCAGCATGCCGTAGAACAGGGACTGGATCTCGAGCGGATGGCCGTAAACGCCCAGTCGCCGGTCAATCATGAAAGAGCCATCGGGGACCAGCAGGGTAGGAAAGATCTCGAAGCTGTCTTTCAAGCAGAGATCCAGCGTCTCGCGGATCGCTTCCTGGACCGGCGCCTGTTCGGCGAAGGCGCGGTCTCCGCTGACCTGGACGTAGCAGTACAGCAGAATAATCCACCACATCATGGAATCCACCGGCGCTACCCGTCCGATGGCCCGATCGCCGAAATCCGCAACCAGCCGTTCGCGACCGTCTTCACCCGTTGCAAGGTGGAAACTGGCCGGCATGACACCCGGGCGGCGTTCATGACCCGCCAGCGTTTTTTCCTGGTGGCAGAGGTCGAGCACCGCGGCCAGAAAATTACGGACGATGTCGGTTTCGTCTTCGGTCAGGAAGACCAGTGCGGACACAAAAAAATCACGGACAAAGCACTCGCGGTAGTTTGAAGCGGCCAAACGATCGTGCATGGCGGCCAGGGTGCCGACGGGTTGTCCGTCCAGATGAAAAAGGGAACGCTGCAGCAACTCGCGGGCCGACGACAACGCGTCGGCATAGGCGCTACGGCTCTGATCTGATGGCATGTCCATGCGAGAAACCTCTTTCCCGGCCCGGGTTTTTCACATCGGCCGTTACCATTCAATGGCGGCCGTTGCCGCTGGCGGCTTTAACCGGTTGCCCCCCGCGCCGGCCTTTCACGCCCGCCCGGGCGAAAGGAGTTGTCCTGGACCATGGCAAGATATGTATGGGAATCAACGCGTTTTGATTTACAATGCGGGAAATGGAAAACACTGATCTGAAAATCCAGGTGGGCGAATCGCTGCAGCTGCAGCCGCGGGACGGCGAAGATTCGCGGCGCATGCATGTCAAGCTGATTGGCTACCTGCCCGGCGCCAGTCTTCTGGTGACCACGCCCCAGGTGGCGGACAAGGTAATGATCATCCGCGAAGGCCAGCCGTTCGTAGTACGCATGATGGTCGGCAACCGGATTGTCGGTTTCGCCACCACGGTGTTGCGCAGCTGTTCGCGACCGTTCCCCTATCTGCACCTTTCGTATCCCGAGGAGATGCAACAGATCACGGTGCGCAAGGCGCAGCGCGTGCACGTCCGGCTGTTCGCCTCGCTGAAGAATGCCAACCCCGATTTCCAGTTCGACAAGCCACACCCGGCGACAATTATCGATATCAGTACCTCAGGTGCCATGATGGTGTCGACGGAACCGCTGGGCGATATTTACGATGAGGTCCTGGTCAACTGCGTATTCAAGATAGCCGGTATGGATAAATTACTGTCATTACCGGCGATGATACGCAATGTGCACGCGGAACAGCATGCCGATGAAGTCGAGCCCAGCTATTACCATGGCCTGGAATTCAAGCTGAAGGAGCAGCCGGATATCTTCGCGCTGCACGGCTTCGTTTACGAGCAGATTGTCAAGACGCAGACAGAGTAGCCTGACGGTCGCACGGAGACGGATTTGAATCCGCCCGGTTATTGCTCAGCCGCTTTTTTCAGCCAGGTTGTCCAGGTACTTTTCTGCATCAAGCGCCGCCATGCAGCCCGAACCGGCCGAGGTCACTGCCTGGCGGTAGACGTGGTCGGCGACGTCGCCGGCCGCGAATACACCTTCGACGCTGCAGGCCGTGGCGTCACCGTCGACCCCGCTTTTGACTTTCAGGTAACCGCCCTGGTGCATCTCCAGCTGACCCTCGAAAAGACCGGTGTTGGGTTTGTGGCCAATGGCGATAAACACGCCATCGAGATCGATATCCCTGGTTGAGCCATCCTTCACGTTCTTGATGCGCATACCGGTTACACCGCTGTCGTCGCCCAGCACTTCGTCGAGGACATGGTCCCATGCGATGGTGACCTTGCCTTCCTTTTCGCGTTCAAACAACCGGCTTTGCAGGATTTTCTCGGCACGCAAGGCATCGCGGCGGTGCACGACGGTGACGTGTGAAGCAATATTCGACAGGTATAACGCTTCCTCGACAGCCGTATTGCCACCGCCGATAACCGCCACCGGCTTCTCGCGGTAGAAAAAACCGTCACAGGTGGCGCAGGCCGATACACCCTTGCCCTTGAAGGCATCTTCCGACGGCAGGCCCAGGTACTGCGCGGAGGCGCCTGTGCAGATGATCAGCGCGTCACAGGTATAACTGCCGGCATCGCCGTGCAGCCACATCGGGCGCTGGTTCAGGTCGACCTTGTTGATATGGTCGAAAATGATTTCCGTGTTGAAGCGTTCCGCGTGCTGGCGCATGTCGTCCATCAGCCCGGGGCCCTGCAGACCCTCGACACCGGCCGGCCAGTTTTCCACGTCTGTCGTGGTCATCAACTGGCCACCCTGTTCCAGGCCGGTAATCAGTACCGGGTCCAGGTTGGCGCGGGCGGCATAGATGGCGGCGGTATAACCGGCCGGGCCCGAGCCCAGGATGAGAAGTCGGCAGTGTCTGGTATCGCTCATGTATAATGCTTCCTGATAAATTCGTTTTCCCGGGGAACCTGCTTCGATTTGCGAGAGGCTGGTTTCGCAATGGCGGTCCCGGTCTGGCTGGCAATGGTACGGAATGTACTGTAAAGGGTAAAGGAGCAACAATGCGCATCGCCGTACCTCGTGAAATCAAACCATTGGAGGGTCGTGTCGGCCTGATACCGGCCGCCTGTTCGGAGCTGGTCGCAGCTGGTCATGACGTGTATGTCGAGCAGGGCGCGGGGCAATTGTCGGGATATGCCGACAGCGCTTATCGCGACGTCGGTGTGCAACTGGTGGCTGATGCGGCCGGTGTCTATGAACGTGGCGAACTCATCGTCAAGGTCAAGGAACCGGTCAGCGAGGAATGGCCCTACCTGCGCGCCGACCATACGCTGTTCGGTTATCTGCACCGTGCCGCCAACCGGGAGCTGGCCGCAAGGCTGTGCGAGACAGGCCTCACCGCAATCGGGTTCGAAACGGTTCAGGAGCGCGACGGCACTCTGCCGCTACTGGCACCCATGAGCGATATCGCCGGACGTCTCGCGATTCAGCTCGGCGCCCCGCTGCTGCATCAGCCGCAGCAGGGCAAGGGCATCCTGCTGGGTGGGTTGCCGGGGGCCGAACGTGGACGGGTGACGGTGATCGGTGCCGGTACCGCCGGGGGAAATGCCACCCGGCTGGCCGCGGCATTGGGCGCCGAGGTCACTGTGTTCGACCGCAAACGCGAACGCCTGGAAGCGATGCGTGACCTCGGACAGAACGTCAACGCCCTGTATGCTTACCCCGACAGCGTCGCCGAGGCGGTGATGTCGGCGGACCTGGTGGTGGGCGCGGTGCTGATTCCCGGGGCGCAGGCACCGCACGTGGTCAGCGCCGAACAGATCCGTGCCATGCAGGCAGGCAGCGTGGTGATTGATATTTCGGTCGACCAGGGTGGCTGCATCGAGACCACGCACCCGACGGATTACCGTGATCCAACTTATATTGTCGACGGCGTGGTACACCTGGCCGTGACCAATATGCCCGGGGCCGTACCGCGCAGTGCGTCCCAGGCCCTGTCCGCCGCGGTGACGCCATACCTGTTAACATTGGCGGCTGGTGCGCTGGCCGACAGTCCCGCGCTGCAGCGGGGCGTCAATGTACAGGCGGGAAACCTTGTGCATCCGGCACTTAAGCAGTAAAATGCTCGAATATTTAATTAGTTAAAGTATATACTTACTAGAATTTCTTATCTTGGCTCAGGCGCGGCGAAAAAAGGCGGAAACGCAGAAAATCCACCCGCAGGTCAGCAAGGGCCTGCGTGAGGTCACCCTGTTCGTGTTGTCAGCGCTGGCGGCCTACCTGCTGCTCTCGCTGCTCAGTTACTACCCGCAGGATCCCGGCTGGTCGTTTCAGGGGCCCGGCCGCATACACAATTACGGCGGCGTGGTCGGTGCCGGCTTTGCCGATATCTTTCTGTCATTCTTTGGTTACCTGGCTTACCTGTTACCGATCATGGTGGGTTACAGCGGCTGGCTGGTGTTCCGCGGCTATACGCCAAGCGGGGGCATCGATTTTCATATCCTCTCCATCCGCTGGGCGGGTTTCCTGCTGACGGTGGCGTCCGGCTGCGGCCTGGCCACGCTGCACTTCCCGGTCGAAACGGGCACGCTGCCACTGGATGTCAGCGGCGCGGGCGGTGTGCTGGGCGGGATAGTCGGTAACGGACTGCAGGCCCTGTTCAGTTTCCTCGGTGCGACGCTGTTTATGCTGGCCCTGTTCCTGTCGGGTGTCACGCTGTTTACCGGCCTGTCCTGGCTGAGCCTGATGGACTGGACCGGCAAGATGACCCTGCTTGGCCTGGCCTGGACGGTGACACAGTTTTCCCGGCTCAGGATCTATATCGAGGCGGAGCGTGCCAGGCGGAAACGCGAGGAAACCGTGGCCGCCAAACAGGAGCAGCGCAAGACCACCAGGCGCAAACCGCCACGCATTGAGCCGGTCATCAAAAAAGTTCAGCCCAGCGAACGCGTCGAGCGCGAGCGGCAGGTCAAATTGTTCGATGCCCCGCCCAATACCGAGTTGCCGCCGCTGTCGCTGTTGAACGAGCCGGTGGAACAGTCGGTAGGCTATTCCGAGTCGGCCCTGGAGGCGATGTCGCGGCTGGTGGAAATGCAACTGGCGGAGTGCTGCATCGAGGTCGAGGTGGTCGCAGTGCAGCCCGGGCCGGTGATCACGCGTTTCGAACTGCAGCCGGGCGCCGGTGTCAAGGTCAACCAGATCAGTAACCTCGACAAGGACCTGGCGCGCGGCCTGTCGGCAATCAGCGTGCGCGTGGTCGACGTGATTCCCGGTAAATCGGTGGTGGGACTGGAGATACCCAACGAGCAGCGGGAAATCGTCTCGCTCAGCGAGATACTGAAATCGGCTGAATACGATCAGTCGAGCTCACCGCTGACGCTGGCGCTGGGCAAGGATATCGGCGGGCACCCGGTAGTGACCGACCTGGCGAAAATGCCGCACCTGCTGGTGGCGGGTACCACGGGCTCGGGCAAGTCCGTGGCGGTGAACGCCATGGTCCTGAGCCTGCTGTACAAGACGCTGCCCAGGGATGTCCGCCTCATCATGATCGATCCGAAGATGCTGGAGCTGTCCGTCTATGAGGGCATTCCACACCTGCTGACACCCGTGGTCACCGACATGAAAGAAGCCGCCAACGCGCTGCGCTGGTGCGTGGGTGAAATGGAGCGGCGCTATAAACTGATGGCCGCCCTGGGCGTGCGCAATATCGGCGGCTATAACCGCAAGGTGCAGGAAGCCATCGACAGCGGCCAGCCGATTCCGGACCCCTTGTTCAAGCCGGAAGAGGTGCTGGAAGAAAATCCCGAACCGCCGACCCTGGAACCCCTGCCGTTTATTGTGGTCATTATCGACGAGCTCGCCGACATGATGATGGTGGTCGGCAAGAAAGTCGAGGAACTGATCGCCCGGCTGGCGCAGAAAGCCCGTGCTGCCGGTGTTCACCTTGTGCTGGCGACGCAGCGGCCGTCTGTGGACGTGATAACCGGCCTGATCAAGGCCAATATCCCCACGCGTATCGCTTTCCAGGTATCGTCGAAAATCGATTCGCGGACCATCCTGGACCAGGCCGGTGCCGAACAGTTACTGGGGCACGGTGACATGCTCTACCTGGCGCCCGGGACCGGTATCCCGACGCGCGTGCACGGGGCGTTCGTCGATGATCCCGAGGTCCACCGGGTGGTCGCACATCTCAAGGGGCGCGGGCAACCCGACTATATCGAGGAAATCCTGCAGACCACCACGGACTACCTGCCGGGCAGCGGCGGGCAGGGTGAAGACGCTGACGCCGAGGGCGACCCGCTTTACGATGATGCCGTACGCGTCGTCACCGAAACCCGCCGTGCATCGATATCCGGTGTGCAGCGACGGCTCAAGATCGGCTACAACCGTGCCGCGCGCATGATCGAGCAAATGGAAGCGGCCGGCATCGTCGGACCGCAGCAGTCCAACGGAAACCGCGAGGTACTGGCGCCACCACCGCCCGAGGTTTGAGCGCCGCTTCAACCTGTCCTGAAGAGAGATGTCATGAGGCTCCCTGTTCCCGATTTTGTGTCCGGTGTCGTGGTTTGTCTGCTGCTGAGTGTGGCGCCGGCGGCGGTACTGGCCGATCGCGTCAGTGACTATTTTTCAGGGCTGGAAACTTTCGAGGCCGAATTTGTCCAGACGGTGGTCGACAGCAGTGGCGAGCAGGTCCAGGATTCCCGTGGCCACGTGTGGATCCAGCGGCCCGGTCGGTTTCGCTGGGATTACCAGACGCCTTACCGGCAACTGATCGTCGCCGACGGCGAACGGCTGTGGACCTATGACGAGGACCTGGAACAGGCCACCGTCAAGCAACTGGACGCGGCTCTGAGCAGCACGCCGGCGATGCTGCTGAGTGGTTACCGGCCGCTTGCCGAGGTCATGGTCTGGGAGCCGGACGAGGACAACGACGCCTATGCCTGGTTCCGGCTCAAACCCAGGGCGGACGATGCCGCGGTGGAGAATGTGCGTATCGCCTTTGACGGGAAGCAGCTGGCCGTCATCGAGGTGGTCGATGGTTTCGGCAACCATACGCGTATCCTGTTTTCGGCCATGCGCCGCAACCGCACACTCGACAGTGATCTTTTCAAGCTGCAGTTGCCACCGGGGACCGACATCATCGGCGACCAGCCATGAGTGCGGAATCACGCCAGTTCAGGCCGCTGGCAGATCGTATGCGGCCGCGGGACCTGGACGAATTCGTTGGCCAGCCCCACCTGCTGGGCGCCGGCAAACCCCTGCGCCAGGCCATCGAGTCGGGACAATTGCATTCCATGTTGTTCTGGGGGCCGCCCGGTACGGGTAAAACCACGCTGGCACACTTGCTGGCGGCGCGCTCCGGCGCCGAGTTCATACCGCTGTCGGCGGTGCTGGCCGGTGTCAAGGATGTCCGCCGGGCCGTGGAGCTGGCGCGTCAGCGACAGGATGTGGAAAAACGCCAGACACTGCTGTTCGTTGACGAGGTGCATCGTTTCAACAAGGCGCAGCAGGATGCCTTTCTGCCCTTTGTCGAAGACGGCACCGTGCTGTTTGTCGGTGCGACCACCGAAAATCCTTCATTCGAATTGAACAACGCCCTGCTGTCGCGGGCACGCACCTACGTGTTGAAACGGCTGTCGACGGAACAGCTCGTTGGCGTGCAGAAACAGGCGCTGGCCGATAGCACCCGCGGGCTGGCAGAGATGGCGACCACGATCAATGATGCACAGCTTGAACGTATCGCCCAGGCAGCAGACGGTGACGCGCGCCGCGCCCTGACGTTGCTGGAGATCGTTTTTGACCTGGCCGGTGGCGATGCACAGGTCGGCGACGATGTTCTCAAGGAAGTACTGTCCGGCGGTGTACGCCGCTTCGACAAGGGCGGCGAGGCGTTTTATGACCAGATATCGGCCTTGCACAAGTCGGTGCGCGGTTCCTCGCCGGACGCAGCACTGTACTGGCTGGCGCGAATGATCGACGGCGGCTGCGATCCGCTGTATGTCGCCCGGCGGGTGGTACGTATGGCCTCCGAGGATATCGGTAACGCCGATCCGCGTGCGCTGGCACTGGCACTGCAGGCCTGGGACGTGCAGGAGCGCCTGGGCAGCCCGGAAGGTGAACTGGCTATTGCCCAGGCGGTGGTCTACATGGCCTGTGCGGCCAAGAGCAATGCCGTTTATGTCGCTTACAAGGCCGCCATGAAAGACGCGAGGGCGAAAGGGTCACTGGACGTGCCGCTGCACCTGAGAAACGCCCCGACCAGCCTGATGAAGGAACTCGACTACGGTCGCGACTACCGTTACGCCCACGACGAGCCCGAGGGGTATGCCGCCGGTGTCAGTTATTTTCCCGAGGACATGCGGCCGGCGAACTATTACCAGCCGGTCGATCGCGGTCTGGAGACGCGCATCGCCGAGAAGCTTGCCCACCTGCGCGACCTGGACCGGCGTGCCCGGCAGGGCAACAAATAAATGCGTCCCCGGCGGCCTTCCGGTACCATTGGCGCCCGATGAACCAGGTGCTTGCCATTGCCGGCGGTGGCGCAATCGGCGCGTTACTGCGTTTCTGGGTGTCCAATGCCGTCTATGCCTTCAGTGGCCGCGCGTTCCCTTATGGCACACTGGCGGTAAATATACTCGGCAGTCTGCTGATGGGCTTCCTGTATGTGTGGCTGCTTGAACGCATGGCCGGCGGTGTCGCCCTGCGGGCGTTTATCCTGATCGGTTTGCTGGGTGCATTTACCACGTTTTCCACGTTTTCAGTGGAAACCCTGAACCTGATTGAATCGGGCCAGCTCAGCCGGGCATTGCTGAACATGTTATTGAGCGTCGTATTGTGCGTGGCCGCGGCCGCCCTGGGTGTGTTGCTAGCGAGGCAGATATGAAACTGGAAAGCGTAACCTTTGTCCGCATCTACCTGACCGAGGCCGACAAGCGACTGCAGGACCTGTTGAAGTGTCTGCATGACGAAGAGAAGGTGCGGGGTGTCACCGTGTTCCGCGCGGTTAGCGGTTTTGGCCGCAGCGGCGTTATGCACTCTTCGTCGCTGCTTGACCTGTCGCTGGACCTGCCGGTGACGGTTGAATTTTTCGACCGGCCG
Organism: uncultured Thiogranum sp.; assembly: GCA_965544455.1. GTDB lineage: Bacteria > Pseudomonadota > Gammaproteobacteria > DSM-19610 > DSM-19610 > Thiogranum. The sequence goes on along the minus strand of CBEUNK010000041.1, from coordinate 506 downwards.
GAGCGGGTCGATGAAATCCTGAAACATTTTACCGGCAAATTCGAGCCCGGGCATATTGTCTGCTGGCGGGCGGAGATGAATGCCTGAACCGATAAAAATCTATGCTGGATCCGAAACTCATACGAAACAATCTGGACGAAGTCGCGACACAGTTGAAACGCCGTGGTTTCAGCCTGGATACCGCGAAACTGGAACAACTGGAGAACGAGCGCAAGGCCATACAGGTGCGTACCGAGGAACTGCAGGCGGAACGCAACCGCAGTTCGAAATCGATCGGTCAGGCCAAGGCCGCCGGCGAAGATATACAACCGCTGCTGGAACGCGTCGCCGGTCTGGGCGACCAGCTGGATGCGGCCAAGAAGGAACTGGACACTGTTCAGACGCAACTGAACGACATGTTGATGGGGATACCGAATATCCCGCACGCCACGGTGCCGGAAGGCAACGACGAATCGCGGAATGAAGAGGTACGGCGCTGGGGCGAACCCGGGGAGTTCGACTTCGAG
>CBEUNK010000040.1:0-19957 GCA_965544455.1 uncultured Thiogranum sp. | reverse complement strand
CATCCATGGCGCCATAGAAGTCGGCCTCGCGCCCGATGTCCTCGCGACGGCTGCGTGCCTCCTCCTGGGTGATCAGACCGGCATTCATGTCGGCGTCGATGGCCATCTGCTTGCCGGGCATGGCATCCAGGGTAAACCGCGCGCTGACCTCGGAAACACGGCCGGCGCCCTTGGTGACCACCACGAAGTTGATAATCACGAGTATCGAAAACACCACCAGGCCAACCGCGTAGTTGCCGCCGACCACGAACTCACCGAAAGACTCGATGACCTTACCGGCCGCACCGGTACCGGTATGACCGTTGAGCAGTACCACGCGGGTGGAGGCAACGTTGAGCGCCAGGCGCAGCAGCGTCGTAACCAGCAACACCGTCGGGAAAATGCCGAAATCCAGCGGCCGCAGGGCATAGACGGTAACCATCAGCACCACCAGTGACAGGGTGATATTGAAGGTAAAGAACATATCCAGTGCAATCGGCGGCAGGGGGATGATAACCATCGCCAGCATCATGACCAGCAGGACGGGGGCGCCCAGACCGTTGCGGCTGAGTTCACTGAAGTTCAGAGTTGCTGTATTAGTAGCCATAGTGATTAACCTTGGTTGACTGGGTGCACGGGGTGTTATTCGACATCATCGACCCCGCGCTCATGACCGGTACCTGTACCCGGCCCCTGGAAATATTCATCCGACACCTCGACCTCACCGGGCCGGTTGGGTACCGGTCCACCGTGGGCGCTGGCTTTCAGCTGGAAGACATAGGCCAGTATCTGGGCGACGGCCAGGTACAGGCCGGCCGGGACTTGCTGGTCGATTTCCGCGCTGTAGTAGAGGGCACGCGCCAGCGGTGGCGCTTCATACAGCGGTACCTTGTTGGCAACAGCGACAGTACGGATCTGGCTGGCGATGAGTTCCACACCCTTGGCGACGACCACAGGTGCGGCCATGCGCTCGGCGTCGTAACGCAGCGCCACGGCATAATGGGTCGGGTTGGTGATGACGACATCCGCCTTGGGAATCTCTTCCATCATGCGGCGCTGGGCAATCTCACGCTGCATCTGACGTATCCGGCTCTTGACCTCCGGTTTGCCTTCCGTGTTTTTATGTTCGTCCTTGACTTCCTGACGGGTCATTTTCAGGTTCTTGGCGTGATCCCAGAGCTGGAACGGCACATCGATGGCCGCGATCAGCAACAGTGAGGCACTCAGGACAATAAAGGACTGCGACAGGATGCTGCCGGTATGTGCCAGCCCGGCGGCAGGGTTTTCGCGCCCCAACCCCATGAGTTCAGGCAGGTAGTGCCACAGCAGACCAGCGCCGATGGAGCCGATCAGCAGGAACTTGGCCAGGGACTTGAGCATCTCCACCACACCGCGCACCGCGAAAATTCGCTTCATACCTTTTAATGGATCGAGTTTTTCCGGCTTGAATGCCAGCGCCTCGGCGCTGAATGACCAGCCACCCAGGGCAACCGGCGCGGCAAAGGCAGTCGCCAGCATCACCAGCAGAAACGGGATCAGCAGCAGCAGGGCCTGGCCAAGGGCGGAACCAAAGAGGTCAAAAACGGCGGCATGGTCGAAGGCGTGGGCGCGGTCGATCATCAGCCCGTGGCGCATGATCTGGCCCATCTGTTCGACCATGTGCCCGCCCATCACCGTCATGGACAGGGCCGCTACAAACAGCATCGCCATGGTGGTGAGTTCTCTCGAGCGCGGTACCTGGCCCTTCTGGCGCGCCTCCTCGAGGCGCTTGGGAGTCGCCTGTTCTGTTTTTTCCTGGCCGTCTTCGTTTTCCTGCGCCATGTCAACGGCCTCCCCCGCCGAGCAGACCGACGGCGGTAAGCGCACCCTGCAGCATATGCTGGAGTTGCGGCAGTAAATTCGAAATGGCAAACACGAGAACGACAAAGCCCAGCGTCAATGTCACCGGGAAACCGACACCGAATATGTTCAGTTGCGGCGCCGAACGACTGACAACACCGAACGACATGTTAACCAGCAGAATGGAGGCGACGGCCGGCAGTGCGACCATGACCGCGTCGCCGAACATGCGAACTCCCCAGTAGGCGATCGCCCGAAAATCGTCGCGCGACAGGGCATCGACGCCAATCGGCACGGACTGGAAACTGTCGATCAGTACCCGGAACAGCGCCAGGTGGCCGTTCATGGCAAGAAACAGCAAGGTGGCGATGACCAGGTAGTACTGACCGATAACCGGCACGTTGACCCCGTTCTGGGGGTCCACCATCTGCGCAAAACCCAGCCCCATACCCATGGCGATGGTCTGGCCGGCGATGATCAGGGTCGCGAACACCAGTTGCAGGCTGAAGCCGATAGCCAAACCCAACAGCAGTTGTTGTACGGTCACCAGCCCGGCCGCGGCCGACAGGGGATCGATCGCAGGTACCGGCGGAATTGTCGGCACGACCACCCAGGTCAGAAGTACGGCGATCGCCAGTCTGACCCGCAGCGGTACCATGCGTGCGCCGAATACCGGGGCAATCGCGAGCATGGCGGCAATGCGGGTGAACGGCCACAGCAGTGTGGCAATCCAGGAAGCGATATCGGCACTGGTGAAAAGCATGACCGCTCTGCCCTGTAACGCCTATCCGATCAGTTCCGGAATGCTTTCGATCAGCCGGATGGTAAAACTCAGCATGGTATTCATCAGGGCTGGCCCGGCAAACAGAATGACCAGCGCAACCACAACCAGCTTGGGCACAAAGGTCAGTGTCATTTCATTGATCTGGGTGGCGGCCTGCAGCATGCCTACCAGCAAGCCGACGACCAGCGCCGACAGCAACAGGGGTGCCGCCAGCATGGCCGTGACCTCCATGGCCTGAATACCTACATCGATGACGGTTTCAGGTGTCATTGCGCGTTCTCCTAGACTGAAAAGCTGGACGCCAGGGTGCCCATGATCAACGACCAGCCATCGATCAGCACAAACAGCATGATTTTGAAGGGCAACGAGATAATCATGGGCGACAGCATCATCATGCCCATGGACATGAGCAGCGTGGCGACCACCAGGTCGATGACCAGGAAGGGGATCAGGATCAGGAAACCGATCTGAAAGGCGGTTTTCAATTCACTGGTGACGAAGGCCGGCATCAGCAGCGAGAAAGGCACGTCGTCGGCGGTCTCGAACTGGGGCGCGTTGGAAATATTGGCAAACAACATGAGGTCATCGTCGCGGGTCTGCGCCAGCATGAACTGCCGGAACGGAATGGCCGCGTGCTGCAACGCATCCTGCGCCGGCATCTGTTCCTCGAGGTATGGTTCCAGTGCGTCATCGTAGACCCGGTCGAACACCGGCATCATGATAAACAGGCTGAGAAACAGGGCCAGGCCCAGCAAAATCTGGTTGGACGGCGACGACTGGGTACCCAGTGCCTGGCGCAGGATCGCCAGCACGATAATCACCCGGGTAAAGGATGTCATCATCATCAGCGCGGCGGGCAGCAGGCTGAGCGCTGTCATGAACAGCAGCACCTGTATGCTGACGGTATAGGTCTCGGAACCGTCCTCGCCCGGCTCGACCTTGAGTGCCGCCAGACCGGGTTCGGCCAGTGCCAGCACCGGCGAAAGACTCAGGAACAGTGTCAGCCAGAACAGCAGCCGTTTCATGATGTTTTTTCCTTGTTGAGCAGGCGGCCCAGTTGCTCGGCAAAGCCACCCTGGGTAGCCGCCGGTGGAGCCTGCAGCGGCTGGTCCAGCACGTGCAGGGTCTGCACCCGGCCCGGCGCCACACCCAGCAGCAGTTGTGTTTCGCCGGCCTGGATCAGCACGACGCGTTCGCGTGAACCCATGGACAGGCCGCCGAGAATTTTCAGACCGCCACCCGCGGCTGCCTGGAAGCGTCCGGTTCTCTTCAGCAGCCAGGCAATCGCAACGATCAGGCCGAGCACCAGCAACATACCGAGTGTCAGCTGCCACAGGCTGGTCATTGCCATGGGGTCCTGTGAAGCGGACAGGCCGAGTTGTTTGCCGGCTGTTTCGGCAGCGCCGTTGGCGGGTACCCGGGCATCTGCGGCCAGTGCCGGTCCCCGGAACAGCAATGCCGGCAGGCTGGCCAACAGGCACCGGAATATTGAGCGGAGAGTCATGCGGATCCTACTTGAGCTTCTTGACCCGTTCCGCGGGGCTGATTACATCTGTGAGGCGTATACCGAATTTTTCATTGACGACGACCACTTCGCCGTGGGCCACCAGCGTGCCGTTGACCAGCACGTCCATGGGTTCACCGGCCAGGCGGTCAAGCTCCACCACCGAACCCTGGTTCAACTGCAGCAGGTTACGGATACTGATATGGGTGCGTCCTATTTCCATGGAAATGGTAACGGGGATGTCCAGAATAACGTCAAGGTTGGCCTCGTCGCCTGCCGGCCCAACCGAGGTATCCTCCAGGTTGTCGAACTCTGCTGCCGGTGATTCCACCACGGCGGTATCACCCTCCATCTCGGCCTGTTCGGCCATGGCGTCGGCCCAGTCGTCTGCTGCGCCCGCTTCCTGGTTCTCGGTTTCGTCACTCATGGCTGTCTCCTGCCAGGCCTACTGATCAATTTGATTGGGAATAATTTTCTGCAGAATCTTTATCGAACGACTGCCGTTATGGACCCCGAACTTGCCGCGAAAGACGGGGGTGTCTTCGGCTTCAAGCGTGACCAGTTCCGGCAGATCGATCGGGATTACATCACCTTCCTGCAGTTCGTTAAGTTCGCGCAGCGACAGGCTGGCTTCCACCAGCGTGCTTTTCATAGCCACCTGCGCCTGTTTCATCTCTTCGCGTATAGCCCGTGTCCAGCGTTCATCGCGGTCGCTGCGGTCACTCTGTACACCGGCATCGAGCAGATCACGGATCGGCTCGACCATGGAATACGGCATGGTGACGTGCAGGTCACCGCCACCGCCTTCCAGTTCGACACGGAAGGTGTTGACCACCACGACCTCGGTGGGGCTGACGATATTGGCAAAGTGCGGGTTGACTTCCGAACCCTGGTAATCGAAGCCGACGTCCATGACCGGTTTCCATGCCTGCGCCAGGTCCTTGAAGGCGATTTCCAGCACCATCTGGATAACACGCAGTTCGGTGGGCGTGAACTCGCGTCCCTCGATCTTGGTATGAAACCGTCCGCCACCGCCGAAGAAATTGTCCACCAGGGCGAAAACCAGTTTTGGTTCCAGAACGAACAGGGCGGTACCGCGCAAGGGATGAACGCGCACCAGGTTGAGACTGGTCGGCACAAACAGGCTGTGTACGTACTCGGCGAATTTCAGCATCTGCACGCCGGAAACAGAGATCTCACCGGCACGGCGGAGCATGTTGAACAGGCTGATACGGAAGTAACGCGCGAAACGCTCGTTGATCATTTCCAGCGTGGGCATGCGCCCGCGCACGATACGGTCCTGACTGGCGAAATCGTAACCGCGTATCTCGCCTTCCGGTATTTCCTCGTCGGTTTCGGTCTCTACGTCACCGCCACTGACCCCGTGCAGCAGGGCATCGATTTCGTCTTGTGAAAGCAGGTCATTCACGGTCGGGGCCTATTGCATGACAAAGCTGGTGAAGAAGACGTTTTCCACCGCGGTGGAACCGGTTTCGTCTTTCATGACTTTCTGGATTTCCGATAATGTCTCGTCGCGCAGTTTTTCCTTGCCCTCGCGGGTGTTCAGGGCATAGGGATCCTGGCTGCTGAACAGCATGACCAGGCTGTTGCGGATCGCGGGTCTCTGTTCCTTGATGGTTTCCACCACTTCGGGATCACGCGTTCCCACCTCAAGGGTGATCTGCAGAAAACGGATATCGGTATCGCCACCGAAGTTGACCACGAATGGCGGATCCAGCGGGATGTAGTTCAGGGGAAGTTTGGCCTTGGCCTTTTTGGTATCCTTGTCCTTGCCCTTCCTGGCGGGTTTTTCGCTGGACCGGGTTTCCGTCGCGGCTTGCGCTTCATCGTCACCCGACAGCACCCCGGTCAACAGCAGCGTGGCGGTTGCCGAAACACCCAGCAGCAGCACCACAACCAGTATGATAATAAGCAGCTTGGACTTGGATTTGGGCGCCGGTTCGCCACCTTCCAGATCCAGATCCAGATCGTCTTCCTGTGCCATTTGCTAACCTCTGTATTACGTTCTGCATGAGGAATAGCAAGACATGTGCCACGAGAGACATGGATTTTTTAATGTTTTATAACAATGGGTTATAGAATGGTTTACAGGCAGCGCCGGAGTTTTGACTTATTTCCGGCACCCCTTTCGACAGAACATTGGCTGAATGCCCGGACCGGCGAGGGCCGGAACGTGCGGAGCCGGGGGGACTACGGGACTAGTGCGCGGTCTGTGACAACCACTCCAGGAAACCGTCGTTCGACAATGGCTTGCTGACCTGGAAGCCCTGCATCAGGTCGCAACCCAGTTCCTGAAGCCGGGAACGGACCGCCTCGTCCTCGACACCTTCGGCGACAACCTTGCAGTCGAGGTTATGCCCGAGTTCGATAATCGAACGTACCACCGCGACGTTCCGCGGGTCTCCGGACATATCTTCCAGGAAGGACTGGTCGATCTTCAGGGTATCGATCGGCAAGCGTTTCAGGTAGGACAGGGAGGAATAACCGGTACCGAAATCATCGATGGCAATCGACACGCCCAGTTTGTTCAGACTGTCGAGTATCCGGGCGCCCTCGTCGAGATCGGCCATCAGCGTACCTTCGGTAATTTCGATCTCCAGGCTGCCGCCATCAAGATCAGCCTTGTTCAGCGCCTGCTGGATGCGTTTTACCAGGCCCGGGGACTGGAATGAACGTGCCGACACATTGATGGAAATCGGCATGGGACTGCCTTCCAGCGACCAGCGCTTGCTCTGCGCCAGTGCCGTGTCCAGCACCCAGTCGGTAATCGGTGAAATCATGCCCAGCTGTTCCGCCACCGGGATGAAACGCTTGGGCAATACCAGGCCCTGCTGGGGATGTTGCCAGCGCAGCAAGGCTTCGGCGCCGCGGATTTCGCCACTGGCAAGATCGATTTTGGGCTGGTAGTGCAGCTCGAATTCCTGGCGTTCCAGGGCGCCGTGCAACTGCCCTGAGAATTGCAGATGCTCGGGGGCCGAAGATTGCGCCACTTCGGATTCGTAGAACAGGTAAGGCGCCGAATTCCACTTGGCGCGGTACATGGCGCTGTCGGCATGGCTGGCCAGTGTATTGGCGTCTTCACCGTGCTGCGGGTATACCGCGATGCCGATCGCGCTGGAAAGGCAGAGTTCCCGTTCCTGGTGGGTGAACGGTGCGCCCAGTGCACCGATCACTTCGCTGGCCACGCGCTCCACGGCGCGTTCGGCATCCTGCAGCAGGGGCAACACGATACCGAACTCGTCGCTTCCCAGGCGCGCCAGCGTATCGGTATCGCGCAATACCTTCTGCAGGCGCCTGGCGATCTGTCGCAACAGTTCGTCCCCGGCCTGGTGACCCAGCGAGTCGTTGTACATCTTGAACTGGTTGATATCCAGCACCATCACCGCCACGGCGGCGCCGGGGTTGCGCCGGGCTACCGCCAGTGCCGATCCCAGGCGGTCATACCAGAGCGCACGATTGGCCAGCCCGGTGACTTCGTCCTGGGTGGACAGTTGTTCCAGGCGTTCGCGGTCGGTGTGCAGGTCATTCACGTCTTCCATCAGGCAGTGCACCCGCAGTACACGCCCGCGCCGGTTGGCCATGGGATAAAAAGCCATGCGGAACCAGCGATCCTCCTCACCATCCGGCCGCAGGCGTACTTCGAGCTGTACCGATTCACCGTCGATCACCTGTTGCCAGGCTGTCAGCACGCGTTCACGCTCGGTGCCGTGAATACGATAGAAACACGGTATCGGTGCTTCCATATCGCGGTCACAGAATTTCTCTATGCCGGGGCTGGCGTAACTGATGCGGTTGTTCTCGATATCCACGGTCCACAGCAGTTGCGGAATATTGCCGAGGATTTCAACAGCCAGTGTTTGTTCCGCACCCAGCTCGTCGCGCTGGTCGGTCAGTTGTTCAATCGCGGCGCGCCAGTAGGCCTCGGTCATCACCGCCATATCGCGGAAAATCATCTTGATCAGCGCAGACTCGAGCGCCTCGCGGTCTTCGGGGGCGATCTGTGGTTCGGTGGCCACCAGCTTCTGCAGGTGTTCCAGGAACAGCCGGTAGGCGCCCAGCGTCCAGACCGGCCTGACCCCACGCCGGTGATGCGCGCGGCCGATGTGTTCTGAAACCTGGGTGACCTTTTCGCTGATATCGCCGTTCAGCAGCGAGAGCTTGTGGCCCAGCATGGCCCGCACCAGTTCGCCCACGTCGCCGCCGTCGCGCTCAAAGGCGTACATCACATCAGCGATGTCGGGGTTATCGAACAGGTAGTTGTAACTGGTTTCGGCGAACCCGGCCGCACCCTGTGCCAGCACGTCCTGGTAACGTTGCAGCACCTGGGTATCGGCGTCACTCAGCAGGAGTACGTAGTTGAACTCTTTACCGAGTATCGGGGTGGGGGATTTTCGTCTGGCCCCGGATCGCCGCTCCTCTTTTGGACGCCCGCGCTTTTTTTGAGGCTTTGGCATTGCCAATTCCACGAGTTGTTATAATTGTCAGTTAAAGGTAACACAGCAATATCCCTAAAGACAATCAGTCTGTTAGGTCAAAAAACTTGAACTTTGGTCCAGTGCTTGCTGGGCCTCCCGAACAACCACCTGATTTCGCACCAGTTAGGCAAACAGGTCCAGATACCCCCGTGGGATGAAGCCTGCGAGGGGGGTCTCAAGGCGAACGTCCGACCCCGGCTCGGCAGCCTCATTACCATTATTTATATGTGGTTTCTGCGGGTCATGAAGGGCCTGCTGCTGCCCGGTAAACGATTCGCCGGAAGAGACGTCGACATCCACGAGCTGGACGCCGGAAGCCTCGAACATGTCGCGCAGGCGCGGCATCGCCGCCTCGAGCGCCTCACGGACCACGGCATGATGGGCGGTAAACTGTACGCTCGCCTGGTCATTATGGACCTGGATACGGACCTCCATGGGCCCCAGGTTGGCCGGGTTCAGCCGAACCTGGGCCGCCTGCACTTTCTGACCGGCCAGCCACTGGATGCGCTCGCCCAGTGCCTGGTCCCAACCTGCCTGCCCAAAGGGAGTCGCGAGACTGACGGTCGCTGTACCCGACGCCGCAGGGGTTGTTGCCGCCGTCGTTGCCGTCAACGCGGATGAAGTTGCACCGCTGGCCGCCAATTCAGGGCGCTGTATGTTGTCGACCGGGGCCGTGGCCGGACGCTTGTCCATTGCCATTCGCTTCAGGGCTGCGACCAGGGTTGCCAACTCCGGCTGGCCTGTTCCGGATGCCGCCGCCTGCTGCTGCAGAGAGGTCAGCGTGTTATCCACGGCAACTGTCTTCGCCTGTTGGTTCTGCGCCGATTGCGCAAGCTTGAAGCTGTCAGCTAATGCCCTGTCCGGGTCAGATGCGACCATACGCCGGACATGATCGGCCGGGTCGTTGCTGACGGCACCATTACTACCGGCGACCAGCGCCTGCTGTACAGACCGGTTGCCGGCGAGCAGATCAAGCGCTTCCCCCGACAACACCGATTTGAGTGCAGGCTGTTCCTGGATCATCTGCTGCAACGCCACCGCCAACTGCTCTGCCGGCTGCAGCCGGGTGTTTTCCGCCAGGGTTTTGAGCCTGGCATTCAAACGCTCGACAAACTGCTGTGGATCCAGGCCGGCATCCGTCAGCCGGTCAAGCGTCTGCTGCAGAAGCGGCAACAGCTTGCCGTCCTGCGGCAAGGATTGCAGCTCGCCGGACGGAGATTGTGCCTCTGCAGACTGGGTCGGTGACCCCTGGACAGCGGAGGACTGCGCCGTATAGGCCTCACCCAGCAACCCTTCAAAACCTCCTGACGGGCCGCTATCCGACTGATTCGAATTAAATTTTGTCGCATCTCCCGGCGACACCCCTGAACCTGACGGGGTAACCGGCAAACCTGGCAAGGATGGATTCATCCCATCACTCCTGCATCGATTGAACTCACTTACAGGGTATGAGAGCAATGCCTGTGCCAGGTTTATTCCAGGCGCTTGCGTTGGGCGTGTTCGTCCTGTTCCTGCTGCTCGCGACGTTCCTGTTTGCGGTTTTCCTGTCGACGGTAACCGTCGACCACCTTGTCGATGGCCTGGCTGTGGCTGCGGCTTTCAATCCAGTGACGACGATTCTGCTCGTGCTGGGACTGAAACTGCGCAATCAGCGCCTCCTGCTGGCGGATGGCCTCCCCCAGCCGGTTGAGGAACAGGCGGTAATCCTGCATGCGCGTGGCGCCGAATCCCGCACCACCGGAAGCGGCAAAATCACGTGCATACTGTTCCCGGTAGGCGCGTAACTCTTCGAGCTTGGTCTTCTGGGCATCCAGGTACTGCTGGCTCCGGCCGAGTTTCTGCACGGCTTCCTGCTCGCGATTGTGCGCGAGCCGTTGCACCGGTTGCATGCGTTTGGATCGAGTCATTAACGACAAAACCTCCGGACACCCTGTCAGTAGTTAGCGGCGGATGGCGGTTGAGGATCAGCATCGGCCGGGACCTCGACGGCCACGCCGAGCGATGCGGCCAGCCCCGCAAGACTGTCATTCCAGATCACCTGTTCACGCATGTGCTGCTGCAGGAAGTTGCTCAGCTGCGGGTACAGGGCGATGGCTTCATCCACCCGCGCGTCACTGCCCGCCTGGTAGGCGCCGACGTTGATCAGGTCCTTGTTCTGACGGTAGGTGGAGTAAACCTGTTTAAACCGGCGTGCCGCCTGTTCGTGTTCCGGCGCCACGATATCCACCATGACCCGGCTGATGGATGCCTCGATATCGATAGCCGGATAATGCCCCGCCTCGGCGAGTTCCCGCGACAGGACGACGTGACCGTCCAGAATGGCGCGCGCGGCATCGGCAATGGGGTCATTCTGGTCATCACCCTCGGCGAGCACGGTATAGAACGCCGTGATCGATCCCCCGCGGTCACCGGTACCGGCGCGTTCCACCAGTTGCGGCAACTTGGCGAACACCGACGGCGGGTAGCCCTTGGTAGCCGGCGGCTCACCGATGGCCAGTGCTATTTCACGTTGTGCCTGGGCAAAACGCGTCAGCGAATCCATCAACAGCAGCACCTGCTTGCCCTGGTCACGGAAATGTTCGGCGATGCGGGTGGCGACCATGGCGCCGTGCAATCGCATCAACGGCGAATTGTCGGCCGGCGTGGCCACCACGACGGAACGCGCCAGGCCGGCTTCGCCCAGGATATTCTCTACGAACTCCTTGACCTCACGACCGCGTTCGCCGATCAGGCCGACGACAATCACGTCGGCATTGGTATAACGGGTCATCATGCCCAGCAGAACACTCTTGCCGACACCGCTGCCGGCAAACAGGCCCATGCGCTGACCACGCCCCACGCTCAGCAGGGCGTTGATCGCGGCCACACCGACATCCAGCGGCTCGCGGATGGGTGGCCGTGACAGGGGGTTGATGGCGCGACCGGTCAACGGCACGTGCTGCTCGGCGTGCAGGGGGCCCCGGTTGTCCAGCGGATGACCGGCACCATCGAGTACCCGCCCCAGCAGATGGTCGCCAACCGGGACCTCGCAGACGCTATGCATCGGTACAACCCGGGCATCCGGGCCCAGACCGTGCAGGTCACCGATCGGCATCAGGTAAATCTTGTCACCGTGAAACCCCACCACCTCGGCCTCGATCGGGGTACCCTGTGTCGACTCGATCAGGCAGCGCCCGCCGATCGTGGCCTGGCAACCCACGGCTTCCAGTGTCAATCCCACCATGCGCGTGAGTTTTCCGGCTACCACCAGATCCTGTGGTTCCGACGCGCGCTGCAGGTAGGGGCTCAGTCGTTGTGTCCAGATCGCGTGGCGCTGTGTCGGGATCATGAATCGGCCCCGGCATCCGTGCTGCGCTGCCCGCCGAGCACATTGGCGATAATGGCGTTCAGCCGCGACTCGACGCTGGCATCAATCTGGGAGGTATCGCTCAACACGCGGCAACCGCCACGACTCTGCACCGGATCGTCGACCAGCTGGATGTGCTGATCGTCGTCACCCATCGACAGTGTTTCGCGAATCAGGGCGGCGTCCTCCGGGTTCAGCGCCAGACGCACGTTGCGTGCCGCCACCGGTAACGCCGACAGGGCCTCGCGCACCACGGAAACAACCTGTTCCGGTTCGGTCTTGAGCTCCCGCCGTACCAGTTGCCGGGCCACCAGCATGGCCAGTTCGGCCAGTTGCTGTTCAACGCTCTCGTCCAGTTGGCGAAACGGTTCATCCAGGCTTTGCAGCATCTCTTCCAGCGTCCGGATGCGCTCCTGGAGCGCTTTCATCCCGGCGTCGCGGCCTTCCTGCAGGCCCTGGTGGAAACCTTCCTGGCGCGCCTGGTTGTGGATTTCCTCGAGCTGCCGGGCGGTAACTGGTCCGGCCTGCGGCGCACTCTCAGCACCGACCTCCGGCACCAGCCAGGCCTGGCAGTCCGCCAGGGAATCGCCACGCAGGATCTTAGACAAACTGTTCCGCTCCCTTGCCGCCCAGGGCAATTTCACCGGAGTCGGACATGCGCCGGGCGATGGCGAGAATTTCCTTCTGCGCACCTTCGACCTCGCTGAGGCGCACCGGCCCCTTGTTTTCCAGGTCGTCACGCATCATTTCCGCGGCGCGTTTGGACATGTTGGAGAAGACTTTTTCCTTCATGCCTTCATCGGCACCCTTGAGGGCCAGGATCAGGGTTTCGGAGGACACCTCGCGCAGCAGCGCCTGGATGCCGCGATCGTCGACATCGATGAGATTATCGAAGACAAACATCAGGTCCTGTATCTTCTGCCCGAGTTCGGCATCGGCATCCTTGATCGCTTCCATGATCTCGCCTTCAAGCGAACTGTCGACGAAGTTAAGAATGTCAGCGGCCGATTTGACACCACCGACACTGGAAGACTGTACATTCTGGTTGCCGTGGAACTGGCGTTCCAGGATTTCATCGAGTTCCTGCAACGCGGAAGGCTGAATGCCATCCAGCGTGGCGATACGCAGCAACACATCATGCCGGGTGCGTTCGGGGAAAAACTTGATCACTTCCGCGGCGTGGTCGTTGTCCAGGTAAGACAGCACAATGGCCTGGATCTGCGGATGTTCGAGACGAATCAGTTCCGCCACCGCGCGTGCATCCATCCACTTGAGGGCTTCCAGGCCCTTGGTACTGCTGCCAAGCAGAATACGGTCCATCAGACCTTTGGCCTTGTCCTCGCCGAGCGCCTCTACCATTACCGTGCGGATATAATCTTCCGAGCCGACACCCAGTGCCGTCTGTTCCTGGACGGTTTCGGAGAAATCCTGCAGGACCTTGGTGACCTGATCGCGGTGGACATTGCTCATGCCCGCCATTGCGGAACCGACTTTCTGCACCTCTTTCGGTCCCATGTGTTTCAGCACCTCGGCGGCGCTTGCTTCACCCAGGGTCAGGAGCAATACGGCAGCGCGGTCAGTACCGCTGAGTTTTCCCGGACTTTCAGCCATCTTCGCCTACCCAGTTTTTCACCACTTGTGCGACACGCTTGGGATCCTCGCCGACGACAGTTTTAGCCGTTTCAAGGTGTTGATCATAGCCACCACCCGGTGCCGCCAGTTGCGGCTGTTGCGGGTTGGCACCGGAAAGACTCAGCTGGTCTTCACCGCTGACCGCACCCTCGGCACCACCGGCCGCCGCCCCTGCCGGCACCATGGCGTTGGCCGACTGGGCGCCTTTCTCGGCCAGGCTGCGCATGATCGGTTTCAGTACACCGAAGATCAGGATCAACACGCCGATTGCGCCAACTGCCTGCTTGGCCACGTCCCAGACCCACGGCTGTTCCATGATCGACGGCTCCGGCACCGCTTCGGCTTCGGGTAACGGCACGAACGAAGAGTTGATGATATTCACCGTGTCACCACGCGTGCCGTTGAAGCCCACAGCCTCCTTGGTCAGCGTCGTGAAGCGGTCCAGTTCTTCCTGTGTCCACGCCTTGCTGACCAGTTCGTCGTTGTCGTCCAGTTCCTGCTTGTTATCGACCACCACCGCGATCGACAGGCGGCGGATAGTCCCGGTGGCCAGCTTGGTATGACTGACGGTCTTGTCGAGTTCGTAGTTGCGCACACTGCGCTTGCTGCTGTTGCGCGGTTCGGCAGGCGCCGTATTCCCCTCTGCCCCGGCCTGCGACTCCTGCAACTGCCCGCCGTCGGGCGGCTGGTTGCTGAGCGCACCCGGCACGCCGGAGGCCAGGCTCGAACGGGTTGACTGGTCTTCGCTGACCTGCTCGCTGCGCAGCGCCGGCAGGTCGGGGTTGAAAGTTTCCTGTGTGCGCTCGGTGACCGTGAAGTCGAGGTCGGCATTGACGCTGGCCTTGACACGGCCGTTACCGACAATCGGTTCCAGCAATTGCCGGATACGCTCAGCGTAGGTTTGTTCGAGCTTGCGGTTGTAGGAGAACTGGGTAGATGTCTGTGCCATACCCTTGTCGACGGCGCCACTGCTCAACAGGTTACCGGTCTGATCGACAACCGTGATGTTCTCCGGTGTCAGGTGCGGTACGCTCGACGACACCAGGTGAACAATAGCGGCAATCTGTTCTTCGTCCAGGCTGCGCCCGGAATACAGGTCGACCATCACCGATGCCGTTGGTGCAGAGCGGTCACGCAGAAATACCGAACGTTTGGGTATGGCCAGGTGTACCCGTGCGTTGTCAACATTCCGCAGGGTAGCGATGGTGCGGCTCAGTTCGCCTTCAAGCGCACGCTGGTAACGCGCGGTCTCGATGAACTGGCTGGTACCGAAGCCCTGCTCTTTCTGCAGTATTTCGAAACCCATGGCATTGCCTTCCGGCAAACCGTCCTTTGCCAGTTCCATGCGCGCACTTTGCAGCCTGGTGCGTTCCACCATGACCGCACCGGTGGCTTCATCCACCTTGAACTGAATACCGCTCTTCTGCAGGGCATCAACCACCTGGCCGGCGTCTTTACTGCTGAGGTTGGCATACAGCAACGTATAGTTGGGCTGCTGAGACCACAACACCACGGCCACACCCAGCGCCACACTGGCCGCCAGACCGATCATCAGGCCAATCTGCCGCATCGCCGGCAGCCCCTGGAATCCCTGTACTGTTTCTGTTTTTACCAGTGCCATGTGTCTTCTCTATTCCGGCTTAAACCGGCATGCTCATGATGTCCTGGTAGGCGCTCACCAGGCGGTTGCGTACCTCGGTCATGGCCTGAAAGGCCACGCCGGCTTTCTGCAGGGCTATCATGACTTCGGTCACGTCGATATTGGGGTCACCGGCACTGAAAGCATCCGACAGCTTGCTGGCCGCTTTCTGGGTGTCGTTGACCTGGTCGATTGACTGCTGCAACAGGTCCGAGAAATCTGCACCGCTCGACGCGGCCTTGCTGCTTTCCAGCGGACTGCTCTGGGCCGCGGCGGTCAGCCGCCGCATTTCCGCCAATACCTGGTTAATGCTGCTGATGTCGCTCATCTCGTCTCTCCTCAGGCCGGCACCGCGATGCCCTGTTCACGCATGCGTGCCAGTTTGTAGCGTAGTGTGCGTGGGCTGATACCCAGGCGTTCAGCAGCAGCCTTGCGGCTGCCGTGGTCGCGCAGGGCGTCCAGAATCATTTCGAATTCCCGGCTCTTGAGACCACCGTCCAGACCGCTCTGCCCCGCCGCACCAATCTCCAGACCTTCATCCCTTGCGACTGTCTCAATCGATACATCCTGTTCGAAGCACAGGCCCTCGATCTCAATCTGGTCACCATTCAACAGAATCAATGCACGCTGTATGACGTTGTCCAGTTCTCTCACGTTACCGGGCCAGCCGTGTTCAAGCAGTGCCTGCTGCGCATCCTTCGACAGGTGCGGCACGCTCCGCCCCTCGGGTGAATATTTCCGGATCAGGCGGTTGGCGAGCGGCAGAATATCGGCACACCGCCGACGCAGCGGTAGCAGGTGCAGGGGAAATACGTTCAACCGGTAAAACAGGTCTTCACGGAAACGCCCGGCGGCGACTTCTTCACGCATGTTGCGATTGGTCGTGGCGAGCACCCGGACATCCAGGGGAATGATATCCTTGCCACCCAGGCGTTCGACTTCGCGCTCCTGCAGCACCCGCAATAATTTGGCCTGCAGGCCCAGATCCATTTCGGAGATTTCGTCAAGCAGCAAGGTACCGCCCTGCGCCTGTTCGAACTTGCCGGCACGCGACTGGTAGGCCCCGGTAAACGCGCCCTTCTCGTAACCGAACAACGACGCTTCCAGCATATTTTCGGGAATGGCCGCACAATTGATGGCGATAAAAGGGCCATCGGTACGCACCGAATGACGGTGGATCAATTGCGCGAAAACTTCCTTGCCGGCACCGGATTCACCGCTGATCATGACCGTGGCATCCGTTGCCGCCACACGCCGCGCCAGCGTTGCCAGCTTGCGCGTCGCCGGATCTTCGGCGACCACATCAGGATCGTCGTCGGCATGCGGCAGATAACGCCGGATCATTTCAACCAGGATTTCGGCTTCGAAAGGCTTGACCAGGTAGTCCGCCGCCCCGGCACGCATGGCGTCAACCGCCCGCTCGATCGTGCCGTAGGCCGTCATCAGCACAACCGGCAACTCCGGTGCACAGGTTTTCAACTGTTGCAGCAGGGTGTGACCGTCCATGCCATCCATCTGCACGTCGCTGACCACCAGGCTGTAAGTGCTGTCTTCGATCAACTGCATTGCCTGGATACCGTTGGCGGCGGCATCGACCCCGAAGCCGGCCAGTTCGACCGTGGCACACAGAGCATCACGCAATGCGGTATCGTCTTCTACTATCAGCACCTTCGCTTGACTCATTACACATACCTCGAACTGGCATTCGCTGCCTGTTGTTGCTTCTGTAGCCTCTCGCTGGGGAGGTGTTGCTGGTCCCGGTACACCGGCAGTCGAATCACAAAGCGGGCACCGTCCTGATAATCGGCATCGAGTTCGATGTCGCCCCGGTGGGCGGCAATCACGGCGCGCACCACGGCCAGACCTAGGCCGGTGCCATTGGTACGCGTTGTATAAAAGGGTTCAAATATCTGCTCGCGGAGATGGTCCGCAATGCCGGGGCCGTTATCCTGCAGACTGATAACGACGTTGTTTTCGTGTTCTCTGATCCGCCAGTCAAGCCGGGCACTGTCGCCACAGGCATCCAGGGCATTGCTGGCCAGGTTACCGAGCACGCTGGCCAGCACCTCGCCCTGCCCCTGGACCGGCAGTGACTGCGGGTCGGCCGTGACCTGCCAGGTGGCCCGACTGGCCTGCAGCCGTGGCAGCACTGACTGGTGCGCCTGCTCCAGCGACGCGACCACATCAATGGCCTCTTCACCGGCCTGCCCGCCGCGGGCAAACACCAGCATGTCATTGACCATGTGATCGAGGTGGCGCAGGCCGACCAGCAGGCGGTCGACAAAACAGTCGTGCTGTGCCGGCGGCAGACCGGCTTGCTTGAGCTGGGAAGCGTACAGTAAGGCGGTGGACAGCGGGGTACGCACCTGGTGAGCCAGGCGCGCGGTCATTTCTCCCATGCTGGACAGGCGCCGGCTGCGCGAGGCTTCCTGCTGCAGGGTACGGATATCGGCGAGTAACTGCAGCCGCTCGGTGCGCGCTGCCGCCAGTTCCTGGTTGAGGCTGACAACCTGCTGCTGCAACACGGCATAGGAACCCGTGAGCTGTTCGGAAACCTGGTTGAACAGCGCAAAGGCATCCTGCAGTTGTTGTTTACTGGCAGCCGCGTGGCTCATGAACCGGTCTACTCCTGATACTTGTCACAGTGGGCTTCAGCGCCCACGCATAACAAAGCAAGGAGTATGCCGGGAATGGTTATATCTTATAAAACAGCAGCTTGAACAAGCTGCCAGGGAGACGTGTCAAACTCCCGTCGCGCTATCCGACCGTTGCAGACCGTATTTACGCAGTTTTTCCACCAGCGTCGTGCGTCGCATACCGAGGCGCTTGGCCGCCTGGGCCACCACGCCATTGGCGTCGTCCAGGGCCTGCCTGATGAAACCGACCTCCAGGTTGCTCAGGTGCTCCTTGAGATCCAGTCCGTCGCGCGGCAGACGTGGCTCGGCATCCAGCTGGTACTGCATCGGCTGGGCGCTGCTGAGCATCTCCTCGGTGAGGCGGGTGGATTCCGGCGTAATCGTGTCGGTCTGGAATTTTTCCGGCAGGTCGCCGACATCGACCACCCCGAAGGGGTAGAGAATCGCCATCCGCTCGACCAGGTTTGCCAGTTCGCGGACATTGCCCGGCCAGTTGTACTGGCACAATGCCAGGATGGCGCCCTGGGTAAACCGCACCGAACCGCGTTTCTCGTGTTCGATGCGGCGGATCAGTTCGTTGACCAGCAGCGGGATATCCTCCACGCGGTCACGCAGCGGCGGCATCTCGATCGGGAACACGTTCAGACGGTAGAACAGGTCTTCGCGAAACTTGCCCTCGGTGATAGCTTCTTCGAGGTTGCGGTGGGTAGCGGCGATAATCCGCACATCGGCGTCGATGCTCTTGTTGCTGCCGACACGTTCGAAGGTTCGTTCCTGCAGCACGCGCAGCAGCTTGACCTGCATGTTCAGGCTCATGTCGCCGATTTCGTCGAGGAACAGGGTGCCCTGTTCGGCCAGCTCGAAGCGGCCCTGGCGGGCACTGATGGCGCCGGTGAACGCGCCTTTCTCGTGGCCAAACAGTTCGGATTCCAGCAGGTCGCCGGGAATCGCGCCGCAGTTGACCGGTACAAAGGCCTTGTCGCGGCGGTTGGAGTAATAGTGCAGGTTGCGCGCCACCACTTCCTTGCCGGTGCCGGATTCGCCCAGGATCAGCACGTTGGCCTCGGAATTGGCTACCTGCTGAATCATTTTGCGCACCATCTGCACGGCACGGCTGGTGCCCACCAGGCTGCGGAACAGGTCAACCGGTCGCTGTTGCGAGCCGTCGGCCTGGGTTTCACGGTAGACCTCGGCCTGGTGCAGGGCGCTGGTCAGCTGGGTGTAATGCGCCGGCAACTCGACACGCCCCAGGATGCAGGACGCCGGCTCAATGGCGACGGTGAGCTCCTTGTTCTTTTCGGAGAGCAGGAAGATCGGCAGGTGTTCGTCGAGGTCGTGGATCTCTTTCAGCAGTTTCTGCAGCGCCTTGTCGGTTTTGCAGCTGCCCACAAGTACCGCAAGAATTTCCCGGACCTCGTCGACACTGTCGTTCCAGTGACTGCAGTCGGTAGCGAGGACGGGTTCGTAATTGATAAACCGCAGTACTGACTCCAGTTCGCGGCCACGCTCGGCGTCGGCCTCAATGATGAGTACCTTGGGCTCGCTGATTGCCACCTGAGTTTCCCCCATCGATCTGATTCTACTCTTGCGCTATCGGTTCAGTGGCCGGAAATGGCCTTGTCCCATACAGTTAAGCACTCTTCGACAGGATTGTCAAAATTTTGTCGTAATGCCGATGCCGGCCAAATAAATAAGCCTATCTAAATGATTTTATTATTAATGCTCCCCCACCCCGCCGACCGCCCCTCATACCCCGCGAAACGCTTCAGCCGGACGCGCCCGGCTGACCCGGTGAAGCGGCATTTCCTGGATTAAGGTGGGTTGGCTGTTCGGATTTCGTGGACCCGACCAGTCAGGGGGTGAGGTAGCGCCTAGCGCGCGCAGTCCCGATAGGCGGCGGAGGCGGTACGGCCGAGTTTCTGAGTGTGCAGCTCCCCGCTCAGCCGCGTCTTGCATTCACGGCCCAGCGTGGTGATTTCGTCGTTGATGCGTAAAATCTGCCGGATACCGTCGGCTACCGCCGGCACTTCCTGTTCATGAGCGGGATGCCGGAAACAGCTGCTGACCAGTTGTTTGCGCTGAACCTCGAGTTCGGCAACACG
>CBEUNK010000039.1:0-20352 GCA_965544455.1 uncultured Thiogranum sp. | reverse complement strand
TGTTTGCACTGGAACACAAGGGCGTGCTCGACGAACAGACGCAACAGATCCGGCGTGACCGGCAGGCCCTGCTGGATGCTCTGCGGGCCGTGTCCCAGCTGGAGGCCTGGCCCAGCGATGCCAACTTTATCCTCTTTCGCGCTCCGGCCGGACGGGCCGATATACTGTTCGAGGCGATGAAATCCCGGGGCGTGCTGATCAAGAACCTCAGTGCCGCCGGGGGTCGCCTGCAGGACTGCCTGCGCGTGACCGTCGGGACACCCGAAGAAAATGCGGCTTTCCTGGCGGCCTTGAAGCAGGGGCTGGCGGCCTGAGGGGCGGGGCGTATGACCGTCTGCGTGCGCTGTCGAGTCGAGGGCCGGGTGCAGGGGGTGTTCTTCCGCGCCTCGACCCAGCGCGAAGCGCAACAGCTGGGTATCAACGGCTATGCCCGTAACCTGCCCGACGGCAGCGTCGAAGTGCTGGCCTGCGGCAGTGAGACCGCCGTCGCCCGGTTAAAGGAGTGGCTCCGGGTCGGCCCACCGGCCGCCCGGGGGACGGCCGTTGTCTGTCAACCGGCCACCGCCGAGCCACCCCACAGTTTCACCATCACCTGACCGATATTGGAATACGCAGGAGCGGCCTCATGGTCGCGAATAACGCTCCCTGCAGCTCAATTAACCAGCGTCGGCCAGCCGTGCGCATCGAGGTACTGCACCAGGTTTTTGGGCCGGTATTTCTGATCCTGCTCCCAGCGCTGCTGCACCGATCGATGCATCAACACCGCGCCTTTGCCGTGGTCGATTTTCCGGAAGAACTTCTTTCTGATGCGGTAATAATGTCGCCGTGACTGGTGCAGTGTCGCCGTGGGGCTGGGGTGCAGGCCCCGCCGCAAGTGTGACTCCAGCGCCAGGCCGGCGGCCCTGGCTTCACGCATCAGCCAGTCCAGGGGAATGTCGGACAGCAGTGAACCGTCGTCGTCCGGTCTGTAACTGCCGCCCACGTCGCTGTGTGCACCGGTAAACCACACCTGCTTCAGGTCCAGGTTCTCCCGTGGCAGCCAGATCGTCGGCTCGAAATCCTGGCGCAGCTCGTCGATCGCCAGTGCATGCCGCGCAATGCGTGCATTGCGCCCGATCTTGGTATCGTAAAATTCGTCCTTGTCGTCCAGCAGGCCCAGAAAGGAAATCGGGATGCCGAGGGCGCCCACCGTGTCCCATACGCCGATGAACTTCACTTCGCGCGACGGGTGCGAATGCGCCTGTCGGAAAGCAACCGACTTTGCGCCCCGCGGCGCATAGGCCTTGCTCGGTTTCTTATAGAGGTCGAAGGCCGCCTGGATCAGGCGCGCGTCGGGCCGCTTGAGAATGCCGCAATTGTTGATCAGTCCGCACAGGCTGCGCACCGTGTAAGCGCCGCGGCTGAAGCCGAACAGGAAAATCTCGTCGCCGGGCGCGTAGTTCTGCACGATATAGCGGTAATCGTCCATGATGTTCTTGTTCAGTCCCTTGCCGGTGGCACCGCCGATGACCGGGTCATAGTAGGAACCGACACCCCAGTCATAGAACACCTGCTGGGCCACCTGGTCGCCACCGACCGGCTTGATCGCCCGCGCCAGCCGTAACACGTTGGTCGGGATATCCCTGTCCAGGTTTTTCTCCGGCCGGTTCCAGGTGCCATCGGCACAGATCACGATACGTTTGCTCATCCTGTTGCCCTCGAAATAGCCATTAATCGAACTCCCTTTCTACACAGGTCAGTGGAGGCGAAAAGCGATAGATGTATGTCAATGGTAAAATGATCCTGCACCGGATGCCTATACAATACAATGCAGCTTCGATTGCAATTCACTGCTCCGGCGGTGAGCATCGCCGGGAACGATTTTGAAGATCGCCACCCTGGACGGCCATGTCGAGGTCAAGGTGCTGAACAGACAGGGATTGAAACACCGGCCGCCATTGACCAATATCAATGCCCGACCGGGTGCGGGTGGAGCATGATGAACAAAGGGCAGATCCTTGAATAAAGAATAAAGGGGGGTGCATGCAGGACATATTCCGGTTTGCCGACGAACTCGGTCCGCTGAAAATAATCCACGTCCACGAGCCCGGCGTCGGACTCAAGGCGGTGCTGGTGGTGGACAATGTCGCCACCGGGCCATCGATCGGCGGTATTCGCATGGCCCCGGACGTTTCCACCGAAGAGTGTTTCCGCCTGGCGCGGGCCATGACCATGAAGAATGCGGCTGCCGGGCTCCCCCACGGGGGCGGCAAACTGGTGGTCTATGGCGATCCAAAGATGCCGAAGGAACAGAAGCAAACCCTGGTCCGGGCGCTGGCCTGTTCGCTGCAGGAAGTGGCGCAGTACATTTTTGCACCTGACATGGGCACCGATGAGGAGTGCATGGCCTGGATCAAGGATGAAGTGGACCGGGTAGTGGGTCTGCCGCGCGAGGTGGGCGGGATCCCCCTCGACGAGATCGGTGCCACCGGTTTCGGCCTGCGCAATGTGGTGGACGTGGCACTGCGCTATTGTGACTTCGAACTAGCGGGCGCACGCCTGGTGGTGCAGGGCTTCGGTGCGGTGGGCAAGCACGTCACCCGCTTCCTGACTGCCGAGGGTGCCCGGCTGGTTGCCGTGGCCGATTCGGCCGGTGCCATTCACAACCCCGAAGGCCTGGATGTGGGCGCACTGTTGCAGCTCAAATCCGAGGGGCGGAGTGTGGTCGACTACACCGATGCGCAGACACTCGACCGGGAGGCGGTGGTCGACGTCGAGTGCGATATCTGGATCCCGGCGGCACGTCCCGATGTGGTCAACGAGGACAACGTAAAGCGCCTCAATACCCGGCTGGTGGTCGAGGGCGCGAACATTCCCTTCACCCCGGGTGCAGAGCGTTACCTGCACGACAAAGGCGTACTGTGCGTGCCGGACTTTATCGCCAACGCCGGCGGCGTCATCTGCGCGGCGATGGAATACCACGGTGCCAGCGAGTCGGCGGCGCTCGCTACCATCGAGCAAAAACTGCGGCGCAACACCGAGCAGGTGCTGGAGCGGGCGCGCGCCGGGAAGATCCTGCCGCGCCAGGCGGCGGTGGAACTCGCCGAGGAACGCGTGCGCCGTGCCATGAGCTTCCGCCGGTGGTCTATCTTTTAGGTAGGGGGTAACTCGCGAGGAGTGGAGCGCCGTACCGATGTACAGGATACGTTTTCACGGTCGCGGCGGTCAGGGCATGAAGACCGCCAGCCGCATGCTCGGCACCGCCTTCTTTCTGGAAGGCTTCGAGGTGCAGGATGCGCCGCGCTATGGCGCCGAGCGCCGCGGCGCGCCGATCTTCGCCTACGTGCGCGCTGCCCGGGCACCCATCAACGAGCGCGGCGTGGTGGACCGTCCCGACTTGGTGATCGTGGCCGACGATTCGCTTGTGGGTGTGCCGGCTGCGGGTGTCATGCAAGGGCTCGATGCGCACACCGTGCTGCTGATCAACAGCCACGACACGGCCGAAACTTGGCAGCGGCGGCTGAACACGAGCTGCCGCGTGCTCGTCCTGCCGGCCGGTGAAGAGGTCGAAGACCGCGCCGAACTGCCCTACGTGGGCGCCGCCTGTGCGGGTGCTGCGGCCAGGCTGGTCGGGGCGATAGGGCACGATACATTGGAGCGGGCCGTCGCCACCGAACTGGAACACATTGGCAAAGCCGTGGTGAGCGAGAACCTGGTGCGCGCCCTCGGCGCTTTCGAAGTCATGCAGCCGCAGGCCGGGTTGGTGGGCGAGGGGCCGGAGCCCGCGGCCATCGATTATCAACCGCCGGACTGGGTCGATCTGCCGTTCGAAGACGCGCGCGCCGCGGCGCCCTCGATCCATGCCGCCGCGACCAGCATCGAGGTGCGCACCGGACTATGGCGTACATTGCGGCCGGTGATCGACTATGCGCGCTGCAGTGGCTGCTGGTGGGTATGCAGTACCTATTGTCCGGACGGCGCCATCAAGGTGACGGACGAGCAGCGCCCCGACATCGATTACGACCACTGCAAGGGCTGTATGGTGTGCGTGGCCGTCTGTCCGCCGCACGCCATCGAGGCAGTGCCCGAACACCTGGCCCAGGCCGAAGACGCAAAAGAGGACATCACATGACCCCTACGCTGCTGACCGGCAATGCAGCGGCTGCCTGGGGCGCGCGCCTGGCCGGTGTCGACTATGTGCCGGCGTTTCCCATCACGCCCCAGACCGAGATCATCGAGACGCTGGCGGCCTGGATCGATGGCGGCGAGCTGGACGGGCGCATGGTGACCCTGGAGTCAGAGCACTCGATGGTGACGGCAGCGGGCGCCGCCGCGGCCACCGGGGTGCGGGTGTTTACCGCCACCTCCAGCCAGGGTCTGCTGTATGCCATGGAGATGCTGTACACCGTGGCCGGCTGGCGTGCACCCTTCGTGATGGTGAATGTCTCGCGCGGCCTGTCCGCCCCAATTACGCTGGAGCCCGACCACAATGACATCCTCGCCGCGCGCGACAGTGGCTTCCTCCAGATCCATTGCGCGACCTGCCAGGAGGTGCTGGATAGTGTGTTGATCGCCTACCGTCTCGCCGAGCACGAAGACGTGCGTCTGCCGGTGATCGTCAACCTCGACGGCTTCTACCTGTCATTTACCCGTGAACCGGTGGCGATCCCGGATGCCGCGACGGCTGCCGGCTTTGTCGGCCAGTTCGATCCGGAAAACGTGCGCTTTCGTGCCAGCGCCCCGGCCAGTCAGGCAGTGGCGGTCCTGGGCGGGGGGCCATACTCCTATTTCCGCTACGAAATGCATTTGGCGGCACAGAACGCGCTCTCGGTCTACGACGAGGTAGCCACGCAGTTCAATGAAGCCTTCGGTCGCCGTCACGATGCACTGGACGCCTACCAGTGCGACGATGCCGACTACCTGTTTGTCATGATGGGTTCATTCGCCACCAAGGCACGCGAGGCCGTGGACCGCTTGCGCGAGGCCGGCTGGCGCATCGGCCTGTTACGCCCGCGCCTGCTGCGCCCCCTGCCGGTGGAACAGCTGCGCCAGGCGCTCGGCGGCAGGCGTGCGGTGGCGGTGATCGACCAAAACCTGGCGACCGGACTCGGCGGCGTGTTGCACAGCGAGGTGGCGGGGGCGCTGTATGGTCACAGCGGCGCGTTGCCGCTGCTGGTGAGTTTTGTCGGCGGACTGAGCGGGCGTGACATCAGTCCGGAGGAATTCTACGAAATGGCGCGCATCATCCGCGATGCCGCCGACACCGGCAAGACGCCGCCGCCACGCCTGCTCTACACCCGTGACGAGCTGCGCGAAATACACAAACTGCAGGCCGTCGCCCAGGTCGAGCGCGAGGAACTGGAGGGCAAACCATGACGACCGAAAGCACCGTGCGCTTCCACCGCATGAAGGATCTGCCGTCCACCCACCTGCTGGGCACCGGCACACCGATGTGCGCCGGCTGTGGCGGTTTGGAGGCGTTGCACGAAATCTATGACGTCCTCGGGGAGAAGACGGTGTTCGTGAATGCGGCCGGCTGCATGACCCTGCTGTCGGTGTATCCGTTCACGCCATTTCGCGGTTCCTGGCTGTATGCCGCCATGGCATCGGCGCCGGCCGGGGCGCAAGGTGTGCGCGACGCCCTCGACCTGTTGCTGCAGAAAAAACGCATGACCCCGGCCGAAGATCTGGAGGTGGTGGTGCTCACTGGTGACGGCGCTGCCTATGGCATGGGTCTATCAGCGACGTCGGGAGCCATGGAACGCGAACTGGATTTTCTGTATATCTGTTATGATAACGAAGGCTACGGCAACACCGGCCAGCAGTTTTCGGGCGCCACGCCGCATGGGGCGAAGACCGCCACCAGCGCGGGGCCGCACGGCTATCCCGGTTACAAAAAGGATCTGTTCTCGATCTGGGCCGCGCACCGGCCTGCCTACGTGGCCACGGTGATCGGAGCCGAGCCGCTGGACCTGGCCCGCAAGATCGAGAAGGCCCAGGGTCTTAAAGGGTCACGCATGATTATCACACTGGCGCCGTGTCCCACAGGCTGGGACTACGATCCGAAGCTGTCGGTCGACATCGGCCGGCTGGCGGTCAAAACCGGCGTGTGGCCGTTGAAGGAATACGTGGACGGGCAGGTGGTGCACACCAAGGCGCCGCGCGAGCGCCTGCCGGTAGAGGAATATCTCAAACTGCAGGGGCGCTACCGTCACCTCTTCGAGCCCACGCGCAACGAGGCCTTGCTGGCCGACATCCAGGCCCGGGTGGACGCTTACTGGGCGGCGGCGGGCGCCTAGAGCAGTGGTCGAGCCCGTACTCCGTACCCACGCTGCCGGCCGGAGTTATTGCCATCGTGGCGGCGACGAGCCGCTGCTGGGCGAATCCATCGCCGAGCATTTTGCCGCGATGGTGCAGCGTTTCGGTGACCGCGAGGCGGTGGTGTCACTACCGCAGCAACGGCGCCTGACCTACACCGAACTGGCGACTGCCGTGGACCGCGTGGCGCGCGGGCTGCTTGGCCTGGGCTTTACCCGCGGCGAGCGCATCGGTGTCTGGTCTACCAACAACATTGAATGGCTGCTGCTGCAGCTGGCCACGGCGCGTATCGGCGCTGTGCTGGTCAATATCAACCCCGCTTACCGTGCCCGGGAACTGGCTTATGCCCTGGAGCGTTCCGAGGTGCAGGGGCTGTTAGTGATCCCGGCGTTTCGCTCCAGCGACTATGTCGCTATGCTGTCGGAACTGCTACCGGAGCTCGACGGGGCCGGCGAACGCCTGAGCTGTGCCGCCTTTCCCCACTTGCGCCAGGTGGTGGTCTACGACCCGGCCGCGCCCGAAGCTACCAGGCGCCCGTTGCCGGGTTTCACAGTATGGGCGGAAGTGCTGGCCGCAGCCGAGGATGTGACGCCGGCGGCACTGGACGAGGCGAGCGCCATGCTGGACATGGATGACGCCATCAATATCCAGTACACCTCCGGTACCACCGGTTTCCCCAAGGCGGTGGTGCTGAGCCATCACAATATTCTCAACAATGCCTATTTCTCCGCCGCGGCCATGCACTTCGGCGAACAGGATCGCCTGTGCGTGCCGGTACCGTTTTATCACTGCTTCGGCATGGTGCTGGCCAACCTGCTGTGTCTGTCGGTAGGTGCCTGCATCGTTATCGCCTGCGAACACTTCGACGCCGGGGCAGTGCTCAGCGCCATCGACAGGGAGCACTGCACGGCTGTGCACGGCGTGCCCACCATGTTCATCGCGCAACTCGAGCATCCGCGCTTTGGCGAATTCGATCTGACCTCGCTGCGTACCGGTATCATGGCCGGCGCCCCCTGCCCGCCGGCGCTGATGCAGCGGGTCATGGAGGATATGCACTGCCGGGAGATTCTCATCGGCTACGGCGAGACCGAGGCCTCACCCCTGACCCATCTCACCACGCGCGAAGACAGCCTGGAGCGCCGCGTGGAGACCGTGGGACGCAACCTGCCGCACCAGGAGGTGAAGATCGTCAGTGTCGACACCGGTGCCACCGTGCCCCTCGGGGAGGTGGGCGAGATCTGCTTCCGCGGGCACCATATCATGCAGGGGTACTACGGCGATCCGGAGGCTACCACCCGGACAATCGACGACCGGCACTGGCTGCATTCCGGCGATCTCGGCACCATGGATACCGACGGTTACGTGCGCATCACCGGTCGCCTCAAGGAGATGATCATCCGCGGTGGCGAAAACATCTATCCACGCGAGATCGAGGATTTTCTGTTCACCCATCCGCAGGTGGCGGCTGTTGCCGTCTTCGGTGTGCCCGACGAATATTACGGTGAAGAGATCATGGCCTGGGTGCAGGTGCACGAGGGCGGGCAGGTCAGTGAGCAGGAACTGCGCGATTTCTGCAAGGGCGGGATCGCCCACTTCAAGATTCCGAAGTATATCTGGTTTGTCGACGAGTTCCCGATGACGGTCACGGGCAAGCTGCAGAAGTTCCGCATGCGCGAGATGGCGGTCGAACGCCTGGCGGGTGCGCAGGCAGGGGGCTAGAGGCCCATGTCGCGCACGTCGGTTTCGCTGCGCAGGGCCTTGGTCACGTTCTCGATGCGGTCGGCGGCATCGCGCAACTCTACCGAGACCAGTTCGCGGATCAACCGGTCCAGGTCCCGAAAGTGCGCATCGGAAATCTTCCTGCACAGCGACTCGCCGAGGATCTCCCTGAACGCCGATACCACTGCTTCCACACGTTCATGATGTTGATTGCTCATCGCTGCTCTCCGCCGGGTGATGAATGGGTGTTCCAGTGGCTCGCTATACAGCTTGGTGACAGCGGCCGTACAGGGAAGCATAACTCAATTTTTCCACGGGAATCCAGAGAATCAGCCAGAACGGGTACCCACTCATAAAGAAGTACCCCTGGAGTGCAATGACGTGACTTCCGGATTAATCAGAGCTTCTTTGGCAATGGCATTTATGGGCATTATTCCTGTACACCGAAAACCTCCGCAGCACTGCTGTCAAACTGGGAGGCAAGAATGCCTATGGTCGCCCGCATTATTTCGCGCAAGACTTTTTCCCGCTCATTATTAGTGATGATCGGGGTGTTTACGCGATCAGCCTCGGAAAGCAGGTAAGTCTGCAAGCGCCAGATCTGGTCAAAATTATCCAGATACCGCTGTGCCCGGCGCTCGGGGCTTTCCGTTCCGCGCCCCCTGATTCGTTGCTGAAGTTGTTTGCGTTTCAGGACGCCCAGCATGATCGGTATGATAACGGCGTCATCATGCTTCGGCAGGTTTTCGACCAGTTCAGGGTGTATATGGACGCCTTCAATGATTAAGGAAACCCGTTCCCTCAGGGCGCGTTCATAGGCGGCTTCTATCGCGACTGAAAGCAGATCCGCCTGGGTCTGGAATCCGTGTATGAGGAGAGCCTCCGATGTATCTTTCCGGCGTTTGTCCTCCGGGTAGGGTAATACCGTCCAGGCGGTAAATGATGAAGTGTGCAGTACCGGCAACAGGCGCTGGGGAATGATGGTGCGCATAACTTCGCGCAGCATATCTGTTGACTGCATGCGTACAATTTCCAGACGGTTGGCCAGCGCCGTTGCGATCGTGCTTTTTCCACAACCGGCGGTACCACCAATCAGAAAAATCAACGGTCGGCCGCTGCGAATAAAATCGATCCACACAAGCCAGCGATGTGCGACCGACGGCCCCAACTCAGGTGATTTCCTGAGGTAGCGGTAGGTAAGGTGTGCCAGATGCTGTGAAGTGACTTCCGTTATATTTCTCGCAATAAGATGCCCGCGAACTTCGTCCATCACTTCGCGCGCTTCATCCTGATCCAGACCGATAGTCTCGAGGCTGCGCTGGTATTGAGCACTGGAATAGGGGGTGGACTGCCCATCCTGAGTCGTGACCCGGATTGAAGGCGCCAGTCCCTGGGTTTTATAGCGTTGCGCCACCTGTGGCAGGTTTGCCGCGTACAGAAAATCAACAACACTCTTGCGCAGATCGCCGGTGGTGATCAGTGTGTCCTCGCCCAGCTTTTCGCGTACTTCCGTCGCGAAAGCATAGGCCTTTTCGAAGGCCAGGCCGGCGTCCTGCAGCGATCGCGTAAGGATTCCCCGCAGAAAAGGCACCTCTGTTTGTTCCTCCGGGTCCTGAACAAGAATTTTTGCCAAGGGTATTCCTCTGCTGTTGGTGAAAATGCCTTATCCACAGATATTATATCGCCACGACAGGGTAGGGCTACAGGCGATTGCGCCGGTAGCCTGCCGTTTTTGGTGTATCCTTATAACTGTAGTTCCGGTATCCAGATGATGGAGGCGACACGTGTTTGAAACAGCCGAATTAGGCTCCCGGATTTTGAAGAAAGAGTACAAGGAGCGTGAGCCGCTCTTGCGTCAGGAACTGCTGGCAGTTCAGCGGGAAATCCGGGAATTCGGCGAATTTAAGGTGATTATCGTATTCGCGGGGGTCGATGGTGCCGGTAAAGGCCAGACAGTCAACCTGCTCAACGAATGGATGGATCCACGCTGGCTTGTCACGCAGGCGTACGGCAAACCTTCCGATGAGGAGCGGGAGCGGCCGGAATACTGGCGGTTCTGGCGCGACCTGCCTCCAAAGGGGCGCATCGGGCTGTTTTTGAGCTCATGGTATTCGAAGCCGGTACTTGATCGGGCCTATGACCTGATCGATGAAGCGCAATTCGACGACCAGCTGGAGCGTATCGTCGCCTTCGAGGATGCCCTGGCCGAGGATGGGGCGCTTATCCTCAAGTTCTGGATGCACCTGAGTCGGGATGCGCAAAAGCGGCGTTTGCGAAACCTGGAGAAAGATCCGTTGACATGCGCGCGGGTGACAGAACGGGACTGGAAGCACTGGAATATGTATGACGCCTTTATACAGGCAGCCGAACGCAACATTATGCGGACCAGTACCGGCAAGGCGCACTGGGCTATCGTCGAGGGTGTGGACCATAACTACCGTAGCCTGACGGTCGGCACGAAAATCCGGGATGCTGTCAGGAAGCACCTCGAGGACCAGCGACTGCGTGAGCGGATAGCAGCAAAGCATCGGGCCGAGACAGTGCGGGAGACCGGGTCCGATAGCGTCACCGAGACAGAGCTTGATGCCAGGCAGGATAGCAGCGATATGACCAGCACGCCGGCCACAGTGCTGGATGCCCTGGATATGAGCAAGCGATTGACAAAGTCGGACTACCAGAAACAACTGAAAGAGTATCAGTCAAAGCTGGCCCTGCTGCATCGCAAGGCGCACAAGCATGGAAAATCCACCATACTGGTATTCGAGGGGCCGGACGCCGCAGGCAAGGGTGGTGCTATCCGGCGAGTCACGGCCGCCCTGGATGCACACAACTTCCGGGTGATACCCATCGCCGCACCAACGGATGAAGAGCGGGCCCAACATTACCTGTGGCGTTTCTGGCGCCATCTCTCCCGTGCCGGGCGGATGACTATCTACGATCGCAGCTGGTATGGCCGTGTCCTTGTGGAACGGGTTGAAGGCCTGGCCCTGGAGGATGAATGGAAGAGAGCCTATGCCGAGATCAACGACTTTGAGGAACAATTGATCAACCATGGCATTGTATTGTTGAAGTACTGGATTCATATTGACAAGGATGAACAATATGCACGCTTCAAGGCTCGTGAAGAGACTCCCCACAAATCCTGGAAGCTGACCGAGGAAGACTGGCGCAACCGCGCGAAGTGGAATGATTACGCAGTTGCGGTTAACGACATGGTGCAACACACCAGTACACTTGCCACACCCTGGACACTGGTGGAGGGCAACGATAAGCGTTATGCGCGGGTCAAAGTGGTAAAAAGCCTGTGCGCGAGACTGGCAAAAGCACTGGAAGAGGATTGATTTGCAGGCGCGCCTGTATGTATGTTCCCGCATTTGGCGTAAATGGCAGCGGCGTACTTCCGGGGCGGGGATTGAAACTGCCCCGCTGCCGGCGCCGATGAGGATTACGGGTTAGCCATAGCGCCCTTCGATATAGTCAGCCGTCTCCTTTTTCTCAGGAGTGACGAACATGTCTTCGGTCGCAGTATGTTCGATCACCTTGCCCATCAGCATAAAAATGCATTCTTCGCTCGCACGCCTTGCCTGGGCCATGTTGTGGGTGACGATCAGGATAGTGTATTTGCCGCGCAGGTCCCATATCAGTTCTTCCACTGCTTCCGTACCTTTGGGGTCCAGTGCGGAGCAGGGTTCATCCATTAGCAGTACGCTGGGTTTTACCGGCAGCAGGCGTGCAATACACATTTTCTGTTGTTCTTCCAGGGAAAGTCCGGTTGCTTTCTGGTCAAGACGGTCTTTGACCTGATCCCAGAGTAACACCTGCCGCAGGGCTGCCTCGACAATATCGTCTTCATCAGCCCTGGAATGTTTCCGGTCTTTTGAATGGATGTCGTGCCCGAACAGGATATTGTTACGGATGGAAATGGGCAGCGGGTTGGGTCTCTGGAACACCATGCCCACCTGTTTGCGCACCTGGACGAGTTCTACATCGGGGTCATAGATATTTTTATTGAGTACTTCGATACTGCCGTCAATGCGGACATAACCAAGACGTTCGTTGATCCGGTTTATGCTGCGCAGGAACGTTGATTTGCCACAGCCGGATGGCCCAATGAGTGACGTGATCATCCCTTCCTTTATCGAAAGGTCGACATCGAACAGTGCCTGAAAAGTGCCATACCAGAGATTCAGCGAGCGTGTGCGAATGGCGGAAGTGATGTTGTTTTCAGTCATTATCCAAACCTGCCTGCCACATAGTCCCGGGTTCTATGGTCTTTTACATGGCCGGTGAACAGGTCTTCCGTTTCGCCGATTTCCACACACTGGCCGTCGAGAAAAAAGGCGGTACGGTCCGCCAGGCGCCGTGCCTGCTGGACCAGGTTGGTGACCAGCAGGATAGTCATGTCCTGTCTCAGTTCCTTGAGGATATCCTCGATACGCATGGTTGTAACAGGGTCAACCGCAATCGAAAATTCATCAAGAATCAGCAATTCGGGTTCCTGCGACAGGGCCCGCGCAATGGTAAGACGCTGCTGCTGCCCACCGGATAACAGGCTGCCCAGGGAATCAAGTCGATCCTTGACCTCGTCCCACAGCGCGGCACGGTCAAGACAGCGCTCGACAATAATATCCAGTTCCGCCCTGTCCTTGATGCCTCTCAGGCGGGGGGCGAGGGCGACATTGTCGTATACCGTCATCGGCAGGCCGACGGGCAGCGGAAATACCACGCCAATGCGTGACCGCAGGGCATAAACATTGTTCAGCCGCTGTATGTCCTGCCCGTTGAAACGGATAGCTCCGTTGACGTGCATGCCGGGGGTGAACATGTCCATCCGGTTCAATGCCTTTAAAAAAGAAGTTTTGCCGGCATTCGCAGGGCCGATTATGCCGAATATCTCGTTGCGCCTTATATCCAGACTGACATTGTTGAGCACGGTCTGACGGCCATAGCGGATCGCTACTTCCTCCGTTTCCAGTATATGCCGTACCCCGGTGCCGGAAGCGCCGCTTTCTACCATTTCTTTTTACCCCGCAGGTACATGCGGAAGCCGATCGAGAGACTGTTCATAAGCAGTACCATGGCGATCAATACAAGCGCAATGCCGTAAGGCAGGTCTTGCGGGACGCCCGGCACCTGGGTAGCGACGACAAAAAGGTGCAGGGAAAGCGCCATGGTCTGGTCAAGAACACTCTGGGGCAGGAAAGGTGTGAAAAATACGGCACCTGTAAACATGATCGGTGCAGTCTCGCCGGTAGTACGGGATACTTCAAGAATCACACCCGTCAGGATGCCGCTGACAGCATTCGGGAGCACAATGCGGCGGATCGTCTGCCAGCGCGTCGCGCCCATGTTCCAGCAGGCTTCGCGAAATGCCATGGGAACGGTCCTGAGTGACTCGCGGGTGGCCACGATCACAACGGGGAGCGTCATGATGGCAAGTGTGAGGCTCGCCGCCAGGATGCTGGTACCGAGACCGAAAAAGATGACAAAAGCACCCACTCCAAAGAGCGCGTGCACAATGGAGGGTACACCTGCCAGGTTGATAATTGCCAGATTGATCAGGCGCGTAAACCAGTTCTCCGAGGCGTACTCGTTCAGGTAAATGGCCGCGGCAACCCCAATGGGTACCGACACCAGCAGGGCGACCGCAACCAGCCAGACGGTGCCCAGCAACGGCGACAGTATTCCGCCTGCCGTCATGCCATTTGTCGGTGATGTGAACAGGAAATCAATCGACAGCACCGAGCCACCTTTGTAAATAAGGGTGGCCAGAATGATCAGTACCGGCAGGATCAACAGTCCGGTCATCAGCATAAACAGGATACCGAACAGCCGTTGGGTCTTTTTATTGCGGGCATTGAGTTCAGTTTCGGCAAACATGTGAATTACCCCCGACGTATGCCGCGAACCACCAGGTCAGCAGTCAGATTGATCAGGAAAGTGATAATGAAAAGAAATATGCCGATGGTGAAAAGCGCCTGGTAATGGTCGGAACCCACCGCGGTTTCGCCAAGCTCCGCGGCAATGGTTGCGGTGAGTGCCCGTACCGAGTCGAATACGCTGGTGGGCAGGTTGATTGCGTGCCCGGTCGCCATCAGGACCGCCATGGTTTCGCCAAACCCCCGCCCGACACCCAGCAGGACTGCACCCAGCAAACCATTCTTGGCAGCCGGAAGGACAACTTTGAAAATAACCTGCCAGCGTGTGGCGCCCATGGCCTCGGCCGCTTCACGGTAACGGTCGGGAACCGCCTTCAGCGCGTCTTCCGCAATGGAGGTCATTATCGGTGCGACCATCAGGCTGAGTATGATGCCGGCATTAAGTACGTTGAGGCCCACGGGCACATCGAACAGTTTGATGATAAGCGGGTTCATGATGCTCAGGCCGATGAAACCCCAGACCACGGATGGGATGGCGGCCAGCAACTCCACGAGTATTTTCAAAAACTCGCGGGATTTGCCGGTGGCGAATTCACCGATGAAGATCGCTGCACCCAGTGAGAAGGGTATCGCCACAATCAATGCAAGGCCGGTCACACTGGCGGTGCCGGCAATCAGTGCCAGGATGCCATACTCGGGGGCATCTTCGTCGCTGGGTTCCCAGTAGGGCGACAGAAAGAATTCTTTGGGGTCGAGGGTGTCCAGGATAAAGCCGATACCTTCCTTGGTAATGAAGATGAAAATGCCGACGATAAAAATGATGGCGGATATGCCACCGATAAATACCAGCACCTGCACACATTTATCGATGTACCAGTCAAGGTTACGATGATCGAAATTGCGGGTAGCCTTGGGGTCCATGATCATTCAGCCGTCCCTGTTCAGGGTGCCTCATCGCCGCGGAGGGTCTGCATCAGGTCACGCACCTGAATGGAAATATTCCGGTAAGCTGCCTCCACGTCCTGGATACTACCGACATCCCATTCCACGGCCGTCGTGTGAAAGGGGATGTCCGGGAAATAGTTTTTAACCGGGCCCTGAAGGCTCACGATGACATGCTTCTCGACCAGTTCCTGGTGAACAAGATCCAGCCCCGTGGGGCTCGCATCGGCGAGATCAATGCCGTGATCTTCCAGGAAGCTTACCATGGCCGGGTTTAATTCAGCGGCAGGTTGGCGGCCGCCGCTGCTGTAGTGGCCGCTTCCGGGAAAATGCTTGCGGGCTATAGCCTCGGCCATCCGGCTCAGGCCACTGTTGTCTTCGTCCACAAAAAGAATATTGTAGACCTTGGGAGCCTTGGTTTCCCCGGTTACCGCAAAAACGGTTTCCTCGCACAGGTTCTTGGCCTGGTCGGCAACACGTTTAAGGTGGGTAAGGACCACGAATATCGCCAGCAGTTCCTTGACTTTTTGCCGGTCGGTGTTTTCAGTCAGTTCGGCATAGACGGTATCCAGGTCATATTCCATCTCCTGTTCCAGGACCATGGTGGCTTTGGCTACATCCGCATTCAGTTCATTGAAGGCGGTGACAGCCTGGCGGAGCATTACCTGTGCTTCGTTTGCAAAACGTTCCAGTTCGCGGGCCATCAGTTTTGCGGGGGGCGCAGACAATTGTTGCGCAACCCGCGCAATCGTTACCGCATAGTCACCGATGCGTTCCAGGGCAATGTTGGCTCTTATTACCGAAGAGAGTAAGCGCAGATGCCCGGCGCTGGGTAAATGTACAGCGATAAAAGCGTGACACAGACGGTCGTTTTCGCGCATGGCACGATTGATGGGGTGATCGGCCAGTATGGTTGCGGCAGCGAGCTCGTGGTCGCCTGTCTGGAGTGCATGAACCGCGTTTTTCAGCCCTTCCCGCACCTGATTTGCCATGTCACCAATGCGTTCACGGATCCTCAACAGATCCTGTTCCAGTCGTTCCTCGTAGTGGCTCATTGGCGTCTCCGGAAAGCGGTCAGCATAAAAGTCAGCATGGCATCAGCTTGATACCATGCCACTCCTTGAGTTGCTACAGCTTATTGACAGGTAACGTCACGAACGGGCGCGTAGCCCTTTTTCTTTATGATACATTGACCAGTATCACTGAGTATCCAGTCCAGGTACTTCTTGATTTCACCTTCCGGTTCACCGCTGGTATACATGAACAGAGGGCGGGCAATCGGGTAGCTGCCATCGCTTGCGGCACTGACGCTGGGGTTCACGCAGTTGCCGTCATCCTCAATGGAGACACAGGCCATTTTTACGTGATCTGTTGCATAGGCGAGTCCGCTGTAACCAATCGCGCACGGAGTCTTTTCCACCAGGTCAACGACATCCTTGGAGCCGTGCATGTCGAGCGTGCCCTGGCGGTATTTGCCCTTCCTGCCCAGGACTGCCTTTTTGAAATAGGCATAGGTGCCGGAATTGTTCTGGCGGCTGACGACAACGATCTTCTGGCCCTTGCACCCCGGAACCTCGAGACCGACATCCGTCCATTTCGTGGCCTTGCCACCGCGCCCGAAGATTTCACGTAATTGACCGAACGACAGCCTGGTGGCAGGGTTGGCACTGTTGATAAAGACCGCCAGGGCATCATAGCCGACGACATGCTCGACCGGATCGTGTCCATGCTTTTGTGCCAGCTTGATTTCCTTGGCTTTCATTTTGCGACTGGCATTGGCGATGTCTACTGTACCGTTGATGAGTGCCGCGATGCCGGTGCCCGAACCGCCACCGGAGACTGCCACGGCGACATCGGGCGCTACCTTCTGGTAGGCTTCGGCCCAGGCCTGGGCGACATTGACCAGGGTATCTGAACCCTTGTTCTGAATCTCGGTGCGTGCGCTGGCAGGGGTTGACAGCAAGGCGGTGGTCGATAACAGCGCGACTGCAAGGATACTCCGGGGTTTCATAGCATATCTCTCCTGGTGGCTGGTTTGCCGTTTCGGTTCAAAGTGGTGACGTTAAATGCGACTGTTTTTCTATTAGCAGAAATTTTGTTGCCTGGCCTTAATTTTGCTAATAATATCCTGAAATCATAGCAATTTCCCCGAATTGAGCATTGACACCGGTCAACGAAATGCCATTTAAGTATATAAAGGCTTGCCGGGCTGGCACGGGCACAGAGAATAACATTTTCAGGCTTCGGAAACGCTCCTGTCCTGAGGGGTAAAAAAATTGTGGCAGAAATTGTCTTATTGCTGGTCCTGTTGATGTTTTCCGCCGCGTTCTCAGGCGCTGAGACTGCCCTGCTGTCGCTGTCAATTGCCAGGGTTGAGGGCCTGGTCAAGGATGGTCGTCATGGTGCAAAGGCGCTGCTCCGGCTTAAGCGAGACCCTTCACGCATGCTGACAGCCATACTCATCGGAAACAATATTGTCAATATCGCTGCTTCGGTGCTGGCCACCGTGATCGCGACGCGCCTGTTCGGCAGTGCAGGGCCGGGTATCGCTGTTGGTATGCTTACCGTGTTTATCCTGGTATTTGGGGAAATCACGCCAAAGAGTCTCGCGACCCGCTATTCCGAACGCATTTCGCTGTTTGTTGCTTCGCCTCTGTCGGCGTTTATACGTCTGATTTTTCCGCTGGTATGGCTGTTTGGACATTTTACCAGCTGGGTTCATCGCATGACCGGGGCGGAAAGCGATCCTGTCGTTACCGAATCTGAACTGATCAGTATGCTGGGACAGGGCGAAAAAGAGGGAGCTATAGAAGAAGTTGAGCGCAGAATCATCGAACGGGTATTCGAGTTCAATGACCTGAAAGCGCGGGATGTTATGACACCTCACAACGAGATATTTGCGCTGGACGGGAACCAGACAGTTGAGCAGGCCTTGCCGAAAGTCGCTGAAACTTCCTATTCGCGGATACCGCTGTATGACAGGGATCAGGCTGATCTCAACAAGGTGCTCTATCTGCGCGATTTGCTTACCGCCATGGCAGAGGGTCACACCAACGTGCGGCTGGTTGAGGTTGCCCATGATCCACTTTTTGTTCCCCAATATCAGGCGCTCGATGAATTGTTCAACATACTGATAAGCAAGAAACAGCATTTCGCCATTGTTGTGGACGAATACGGCGCTATTCGGGGTGTTATTACCCTGGAAGATTTGCTCGAGGAACTGGTCGGTGAGATTTATGATGAAAGCGACGTTACGCCAACAATCGCAATGCCGGTGTCAGAAAATGAGCTGGTTGTCAGTGGTGCGACAGAACTGCGTGTTGTCGAGGAGTTCTTTCATCTCGAGCTGCCGGGCAAGCCAACTGACACGGTGAGTCTGTGGATTCTGACCAGGACCAAGGTCATCCCGGCAGTTCATGAACGATTGACGATTGACGGACTGTCGGTCACGATTCTGAAGGCGTCGCCTCGCCATATCGAGCAGGTAAGCATACGACGACCGGGCGCAACAATGTCCGCTGCTGGCGGATGATGATCGATCAGCGATTGATGATGCGGGCTATGCGACCGCATCATCAGGCATGACCGATTTCGCCATGCGCTTGGAGAAGTAGTAGATACGCTTGAATTTATCGATGATATCCATTTCCAGCGTGTAGGCCGCGAGACGATTGGGTTCGTCTGCGACCAGCCGCCTGGCCTGATGCATGGCAGCCGAGTCCGTCAGGCGAGTCAGGTCCGCCTTCATGGCGATGACTTCCCGGGCAGCGTGTTGATCGTTTTCCATCACGGCGCCTGTGGCCAGTCCCGCCGTGGCTGATATAACGTCGTGCAGTTTTTCAAGAATTTCACGGGTTGAATCGCTGATTGCCACCCCTTCATCGATACGTTCGTAGCCCAGATGTACCAGGTCGGTTTCAATCAGGTCACCAATATTTTCCAGGTCGTTAACAGCGGCCATCAGGTGTACAAAAGTTTGCGTCTGGTCTTCGGTTAATGATTTCTGGCTGATCTTGCCCAGATACGAAATGATTTGTTGATACAGGGCGTCCACCTGGTCATCAATACCGGCTACATCTCTGAGTGTCAGGCGGTTACCTGACAGAATCGCCGGCATGATTTTCTGCAGCATGACACCGACACGTTCTCCCATATGGCCTATCTCAAGGCGTACCCGGTCGAGTGCGAGGGACGGTGTTTCCAGCAGCGCATCATCAAGAAATTTCTGCCTTGCAGCAATCGCTTCCTCGATCGGCCGGTCGGGCACCAGCCATTCAACAAGGCGGGCAAACTGGCCGGTCAAGCCCAGGAAGATAAATGTGTTCGCGAGGTTGAAAGCTGTGTGCGCGTTGGCAATTTGCCGGGGCGCTTCGGCAGCCAGTCGAGCTGTCCCGCTTAGGTCGGGATGTGACGGGGAAAGCCAGGTGACAAATTCGGCCAGTTGCGGGATAAAAGCAACCCACAGCAGTACGCCGAAGATATTAAACAGTATGTGCACTGTTGCGGCGCGTATTGCTTCACGGGGCTTGCCAATGGCCGCCAGCAAGGCGGTGACACAGGTGCCGATATTTGCGCCAAACGCAAGCGCGATCCCCGCCTCGAGGGTAATGAACCCCTGGGCCGCCATAACGATAACAATGCCTGTCGTTGCCGATGATGACTGGATCAGGCCGGTAAAAACCGCCGCTATCAGGATGCCGATGAGTGGATGCTCCATATGGAGCATCAGGTCGAGGAACGGCTGGTAACTGCGCAGCGGCGCCATTGCATCGCCCATGACGCTCATACCGAAGAACACCAGGCCGAGGCCCATCAGCATGCCGCCATATTGCCGGATCTTCTCCTGCCTGGAAAAAAACAGCATGCCGTAACCGACGGCCACCATCAGTAATGCTGCCTTGGTGACTTTAAAAGCGACGATCTGGGCGGTGATGGTCGTACCGATATTGGCGCCCATAATGACGCCAATCGACTGTGCCATGGACATCAGGCCTGCCGTGATAAAGCCGACGACCAGCACGGTGGTCACAGAAGATGACTGAATAATTGCCGTAACGAATGCGCCGGTCATCGCGCCCATGATGCGGTTTTTGGTCAGCTTGGCGAGGATAATTTTCATGCGTTCGCCCGCAACCGCCTTGAGCGAATCAGCCATCTGTTCCATGCCGAAAAGAAACAGGGCGAGGCCGCCCAGGAGTCTCATGCCCATGTTCAACCAGTCCGGGCCTGCCGCATCGGCGACTGCCGCCAGTGCCGGTGCAACGGCGAACCCTGCTGCCACGGCAAAGATCAGCGCCACCGGTATGCGTGATCCGCTTTTTGATGCTCCTGGCCTGAGGATCGAATGCATGTTACTCATCACCTGTGGCTTTAACTTCTGAAGTATCTGTTTTGACAATCGTGACGGGAATCGGGCTCAGGCGCACGACCTGCTCCGCCTTCGAACCAAGCAGTACATGAGCGAGCCCCGTCCTTCCCTGGCTACCCATGACAATCATGCGCGCCCTGACTTTTT
>CBEUNK010000038.1:0-20403 GCA_965544455.1 uncultured Thiogranum sp. | reverse complement strand
TTGATACCGACGAGCCGCATCAACACGATGTCGCGCGCAAAGCCACTCTTCAGCTGCTCGTCGACCATGGCGTTACCGCCATACTTGACCACCACGGTTTTGCCGCGGAAACGGCGGATGTACGGCAGCGCCTCACCCAGGACCCGGGCGACGTCAGTCGCTTGTTGTGAACTCAGACTCATGATCAGAAGGGCAGCGACAGGTTCGGATCGACCTGCAGCATGACCCGGCGGAATTCGTCCTGGATACTGCTCAGGGCCAGTTCGTCGTCGGCCTCGAAGCGCAGCACCAGGCAGGGCGTGGTATTCGAGGCCCGCACCAGGCCCCAGCCGCGCTCGAACTCGACCCGCAGGCCGTCGATGGTGGCCACGCGCGCATCTTCGAAGTGTGCGCTGTTGAGCAGTTTCTCCATATAGACCGGCGGCTCGCCTTCCGCCATGGGTACGTTTATCTCAGGCGTACTCATGCTCTCCGGCAGATCGCCAAACAGATCACTGGAGCTGCGCGACTCATTCGACAGCACTTCAAGCAGGCGTGCCGCCGAATACAGGGCGTCGTCAAACCCGAACCAGCGTTCCTTGAAGAAAATATGACCGCTCATCTCACCGGCCAGCAGCGCGCCGGTCTCTTTCATCTTGGCCTTGATCAGTGAATGCCCGGTGGCCCACATCAGCGCCTCGCCGCCATGCTCCGTCACTACCGAAGCCACGTGGCGCGAACTCTTCACGTCGTAAATGATCTGGGCACCCGGGTTGCGCGACAGCACATCGATCGCCAGCAACATGAGGACGCGATCCGGCCAGATGATTTCGCCCTGCGAGCTGACCACGCCGAGCCGGTCACCGTCACCGTCGAACGCGATACCCAGGTCGGCGTGCTGCTCCTGCACCGCCTGGATCAATGCCGCCAGATTTTCGGTCT
Source organism: uncultured Thiogranum sp. (assembly GCA_965544455.1). GTDB lineage: Bacteria > Pseudomonadota > Gammaproteobacteria > DSM-19610 > DSM-19610 > Thiogranum. Next base: position 19,482 of record CBEUNK010000038.1, on the reverse strand, counting down.
TGCCGGGATCGGGGTGATGATTGGGGAAGTGCCCGTTCACGTCACAGAACAGCTCGACCACCTCGCACCCCAGTTCACGCAGCAGCTGCGGCGCCGCCACACCGGCCACGCCGTTGCCACAGTCGACAACCACTTTCAGCGGCCGCACGATCTGTACATCGGATTTCACCCGTTCGGTATAATCCGGCAGCACGTCGACTTCTTCGAGACCACCCTCGCCGGTCAGCATATCGCCGGACTCGATGCGCTGCCGCAGGCCGTCAATGGCCTCCTGCGCCAGCGTCTCGCCACCCAGCACGATTTTAAAACCGTTGTAGTCAGCCGGGTTATGGCTGCCGGTTACCATGACGCCGGAATTGCTGCCGAGATACTGGGCGGCAAAATACAGCACCGGCGTGGGGACCTGCCCCACATCCTTGACGTCGCGGCCGGTTGCCCGCAGGCCACGGATCAATGCCTCGCTCATTTCCGGACCGGACAGACGCCCGTCACGCCCCACCACGACAGTCTGTTCGCCACGGAAATAGGCTTCGCTGCCGATGGCCCGTCCGATTTCGAAGGCCGCGTCCGTGGTCAGGGTTTCACCGACGATACCGCGGATATCGTAGGCCCTGAATATCGTCGGATCGACCTTGTTTTCCGTGACATCGACCTTGCTGATTTCCAGCGCACTTTCATCGAACAACAGGTCGGTTTCGACTTCGTCGACGACCTCCTCGTCACTCCGGGCGTCACCGCCTGCAGCCTGCGCCGGTGCCTCGGCAGACACGGTTCGACTGATACCGGCACTGGCGGCGCGCGCCATCAGCTCGATGGTATCGCGCATCTCGGCCAGCACATTCGGATACTCGGCCTTGCTGCGCCCGTCACGCATGTCCTTGACAATAGTCAGCAGGGTTGCCTGATCGCGCTTCAACGCCATACCCAGCTTGCGGAAGACCAGCCAGATAAGTGCCGCCAGCAACAGGGCCGCCACGCCGGCTGCGACAATCGCCGAGGTCATCAACAGACCACTGCCCGCCTCGGCACTGCCTGCTGTCCAGTAAGCGACCCGCCAGCGGCTGCCGTTGATCGTGATCACACTGTCGGCCGCACCCTGCCTGAACTGCGCATCACCCCGACTCCCCAGTACCAGTGGTGACGCGCCGGCGACCTGCTGCACCTCGACATAGCCCGACACCTGCCCCTGATCGAGTAATTTCTGTAACTGCAGCACCGGATAACTGACCATCAGGTGGCCGACAATGCGCCGCGCCGAAGGATCCAGGATACGGCGAACCAGGTTGATATGCTGTTGCGGTGTGCCCGACATGTGTACTTCCACGGGGGGCGGTGTGTCCTGGGTTTCGGCGTGCTTCAACATATCCAGCGCGGCATAGCTGATAGGTGGACTGGCCTCGAGATCGACTTCCTCGATACCGGGCGGCAACAGACGCACCCGTACGGAGGTCGGGAAGAGATAGGCCAGCGACGCCGCCTTCTGTTCAAGCGCCTCGGCGTCGCCATCCTCCATCAGGCGTGCCAGCTGGGGATCCTTGCTCACCAGCTCGGCGGTGGCCGCCTGGCGCTCTACCCACTGACGGTAACTGCTGGCAAACAGGGCCGCGGACAGGTCGGCCTGTTTCTGCTCAGAGGCCCTGAGTTCCAGTACCGTCTGCAGATAAACCACTACCGGCGGTACCGCAACGAGCAGAATACCCGTGACGACCAGCAGCAGCACCTGGCTGCGCAGACTGAAAGTCCTGGTTGATGACGTGGGCTCTGATTTTGCGGGCCTGGCCTTGGCAGGCTTATCTTTACCCGGGCGAAACGGTAATTTCATCACATTCCCTGAGTGGACTGACTAATGTTCGGACCGGTCAGGCGCGGCCGGTATGACCGAATCCTCCCGCCCCTCGAACACTATCGACAAAATCTTCGACAACTTCAAATCCGGCACGCACCACGGGGACGAACACCATCTGTGCAATGCGCTCGCCCGGATCGATCGAAAAGGCATCGTTACCCCGGTTCCAGCAGGAGACGTACAGTTGTCCCTGGTAATCCGAGTCGATCAGCCCGACCAGGTTACCGAGCACGATGCCGTGCTTGTGACCCAGCCCCGAACGCGGCAGCAGGACAGCCGCCAGCGACGGATCGGATATATGAATGGCGATACCCGTGGGCAACAGCTCGGTCTGCCCGGGTTGCAGCACCAGCGTATCGTCAAGGCAGGCGCGCAGGTCCATGCCCGCCGAACCATCGGTGGCATAATCCGGCATGGGGTAAGTGGTGCCGATGCGGCTGTCGAGTATTTTAAGCTGAATGCTTTGCATGGTGCTCCGTATCCCTCAATCGTGTCCTGGTTTGGTAAAGCCCGGCCACCTGTTCAATCAGGCGCACGGCCAGGTGGGACTTGCTGTCCTTGTCCAGCTGCAGCTGCCCGCCTTCCCAGACCAGCAGCAGGGCGTTGTCATCAACATCGAACCCCTGCCCCTCGCCGACAAGGTTGGCCGCAATCATCTCAACACCCTTTTGCAGCCGCTTCCTCTGCGCCTGCTGCTGCAACTGCTCGGTCTCGGCCGCAAAGCCTACGCAGAAAGGCCGTGGCTGCGAGCCGGCCACGCGCGCCAGGATGTCCGGCGCCGGCTTCAGGCTCAGCGCCAGGTCACCCGCCCGTTTCTTGATTTTCTGCAGTGCGCGCTCGGCGGGTTGATAGTCGGCCACCGCGGCGGCGGCAATGAAGATGTCGCAGGCGTCTGTACGCGATGTCACCGCCGCCAGCATTTCCTCTGCCGACTCCACCCGCACAAGCGTAACGCCCGTTGGCGGATCGATAGACACCGGGCCACTGACCAGGCACACCTGGGCGCCGGCTTCGCGTGCCGCCGCGGCCACCGCGTAGCCCATTTTCCCCGAACTGCGGTTACTCAGGTAGCGTACCGGGTCGAGCGGCTCGCGTGTCGGGCCGGCCGTGACCAGGACCTTCAGCCCGGCCAGCAGACCCGTCCCGAAGGACGCTGAAACAGCCGCCACCAGGTCCGCCGGCTCCAGCATCCGGCCGGGCCCCACCTCGCCACAGGCCTGCGCGCCCTCGGCCGGTCCGCAGATCTGTACGCCACGGGCACACAGCACGTCCATATTTTCCCGCGTGGCCGGGTGTTGCCACATGGCCTGATTCATCGCCGGCGCAACCAGCAACGGCACCTGGCCGGCCAGGCAGACAGCCGCCAGCAGGTCGTTGGCCCGCCCCTGGCGAAGGCGTGCCAGGGTATCGGCTGTCGCCGGTGCGACCAGGATGCGATCCGCCCAGCGGGCGAGCTCGATGTGCTCCATGCCGCTACGATCGTCCGACCACCCCTGCCAGACCCGCTCACCGGTCAGGGCCTGAAAAGTCCGGGCGCCGACGAACTCGCGCGCACCGTCGGTCATCACCACCCGCACCTGCGCCCCGGCACCGCGCAACAGGCGCACCAGCTCCGCGCTTTTGTACGCCGCAATACCGCCGCACACGCCGACAAGAATGTGTTTTCCGGAGAGAAAATTCATCTTTCCGAGTGTACCAGAAGCAGCGCTGGCTGGAAGCGGCCAGCGTCCCTTAAAACAGGTGTCATTCAGCCCGGCAGGCCTTAATATCGTGTTTCGGGCCAGGGGAAGGCCCGTCCCATCGACACGGTACAAGGAGGTACCGCCATGCCTATCAAACACTGGCCGAAGGCCGAACGCCCCCGCGAAAAACTGCTGACAGCCGGTCCACAGGCCCTGTCCGATGCCGAGCTGCTCGCCATTTTCCTGCGCTCGGGGACGCGCGGACTGAGCGCCGTGGAACTGGCCCGTGGCCTGATCAGGGATTTCGGCGGCCTGCGCCGGCTGATGCGGGCGGATCAAAACAGCCTGTGCGCCACCCCGGGCCTGGGCCCGGCCAAATATGCCCAGTTACAGGCAGTGCTGGAACTTGCCCGGCGGCATCTCGCCGAGCCGCTGCAACATGGCCAGGCGCTGAACGACCCGGCGGAGACCCGTCGTTACCTGAACGCCCGCCTGTGCGACCATGCCAGCGAGGTGTTCGCCTGCCTGTTCCTCGACACGCGTCATCGGCTGATTGTCTACGAGGAACTGTTCCGCGGCACCATCGACGGGGCCACGGTTCACCCTCGGGAGGTGGTACGTCGGGCCCTGCAGCACAACGCGGCCGCCGTCATCCTGGCGCACAATCATCCCTCCGGCGTCGCGGAACCCAGTGACGCCGACCGACGCATCACCCGGCGGCTGCAGGAGGCGCTGGCGCTGGTGGACATCCGGGTACTGGACCACCTGGTGGTCGGTGACCAGGTCAGCGTGTCGTTTGCCGAGCGCGGTTGGATTTAAAAATTCAGCCAAATTTCCCTTGATTAACAATATCATAGCCAAGCATTACCGCACCCCCGGAGAGACGATTCCGGCGTTCCCGACTTGTCTGCCGGCACCCCCTCTGGTATAAAGCGCGGTTCTCGTTGCCCGCTCGAGGCGGGCCGCGCCGGAATTTTGAGGAATTGAACCATGTCCAAAGTGTGTCAGGTAACCGGGAAGCGCCCCGTCACGGGCAACAACGTTTCCCATGCACATAACAAAACCCGCCGCCGGTTCCTGCCGAACCTGCACACCCATCGCTTCTGGGTGGAAAGCGAAAAGCGCTGGGTGAAGCTGCGCGTGTCATCCAAGGGCATGCGCATCATCGACAAACAGGGTATCGAATCCGTGCTCTCCGATATCCGCGCCCGCGGCGAAAAGGTCTAGGGAGTCAACCATGCGTGACAAAATCAAACTGGTTTCGAGTGCCAAGACAGGGCATTTCTACACCACCACCAAGAACAAGCGAACCACCCCGGACAAGCTGGAAATGAAAAAGTACGACCCGGTGGTCCGCAAGCACGTGATGTACAAGGAAGCCAAGATCAAGTAACGGCTGTTCTGATTGCATAAAAAAGCCCGGCCATGGCCGGGCTTTTTTATGCCTGCTTAGCGGCCCGAAATCAGGTCGGTTGCAGGCTGTAGCCCCTGAGCTGCCGGGCGAAATCCTGCAGCGCCTGCACCCCGGTGGCCTCGGCCTGCTGACACCACTCCTGCAGGGCCTGCAACAGGTGCTCGTGGCTGGTCGCCGAGCGGTTCCAGATTCCCTGCAGGCGCTCCCGGTACTGGTAAACGGTACGCAGGTTGGCGAACCGCGCCAGCACACCGTCGAGCACGCCGCGACTGTTGTCATCCATAATGACGGGGTTACGCACCAGCAGCCGCCGTGCGAGGCGCAGGCGCTTGCGGCAGGCACCGTCCCGGCAGCGGTATTCCTGGCGCAATACCGGCAACAGCACCTCGCGCGCATAGTTCGACATGACGTTGAGGCGGTTGGCGAACACCGCGCGCAGCGTATCCATATCCACGCGCTCCTTGCCGGTCACAATATGCGGCGTCGGCGCCAGCTTTTTCACCTTTGCCAGGCGCAAACCCTGCAGCAGGCGGATATAACCCCAGCCCAGGTCGAACTCCCACCAGCGGCTGGAAAAGCGGGCTGAACTGGCGAAAGCATGATGGTTATTGTGCAGCTCCTCGCCACCGATCAGCACGCCCAGCCACGAAATATTGCGCGACGCATCCGGAGTTTCGAAGTTGCGGTAGCCCCACCAGTGACCGATACCGTTGATCACACCGGCGGCCCAGAACGGGATCCACAGCATCTGTACACCCCACAGGGCTACGCCGGCAAAGCCGAACAGTAAGTAATCGATTACCAGCATGCCGGCCACGCCCAGGACCGGGTGACGGCTGTAAACATGGCGCTCCAGCCAGTCGTCCGGGGTATTGTGGCCGAAATGGGCCAGCGTCTCGCTGTTGCCGGCCTCGGCACGGTACAGTTCCGAACCCTGCCACATCACCTTGCCGATACCGCGCGTCTGCGGGCTGTGGGGATCGTCCGGGGTTTCGCATTTGGCGTGATGCTTGCGGTGAATAGCCACCCATTCCCGCGTCACCATGCCGGTAGTCAGCCACAACCAGAAACGGAAAAAATGGCTGACCGCCGGATGCAGTTCCAGCGCCCGGTGTGCCTGGTGCCTGTGCAAGAAAACCGTCACGCTGACGATAGTAATATGAGTGAGAATAAAACCGGTCAGCAGGTAGACCCACAAAGGGGGGCTGAAGAAACCTGCGAACCATGAAAAGCCGGACAGAAACTCGAACATCGGGACCTCAAAAATAGCAAAACAGCTAGGGGATTTTAACATATGCGGACAGTTGCACCGGTTTTAAACCCGGCCAGCGGGATCAAAACCGGCGGCTGCACGGCCGCAAGCTGTTAAACTTGAGTAAAAACAAGCCTCCGGAAGTACGTTGCATGAGTGATATTTACATCGGCCGCCAGCCCATTTACGACCGCAAGCTGGATGTATACGCCTACGAATTGCTGTTTCGCGCCGCACCGGACAACAGCGCCAGCTTCACCGATGGCGACCAGGCGACCACCGATGTCATTGTTAACACCTTCCTGGAAATTGGCCTGGACAATATCGTCGGCAACCGGCTGGCGTTTATCAACCTGACGCGCTCATTCTTTGTTGGCGAACACACGATTTCGTTGCCCAAGAACCGCGTCGTCCTGGAACTCCTGGAAGACATCGAGGCAGACGAGGAAGTCATTACCGGTGTACAACGGCTGTCCGAGCAGGACTACACCATCGCCCTCGACGACTTCATTTATCACGAGTCCCTGCAACCGTTGGTCGAAATGGCCGACCTGGTCAAAATCGACATCATGGCCCTGGACAGGGACGGCATTCGCGAACACGTACAAAAACTGCGTCGGCACCCGCTCCGGCTGCTGGCTGAAAAAGTCGAAACCCAGGAGGAATACGACTTCTGCAAGGAACTGGGGTTCGATTATTTCCAGGGCTATTTCTTCGCCCAGCCAAAAGTGATTCGTGGACAGCGCCTGCCAAATAACCGCCTGGCCATTCTCAAGCTGCTCGGCCACCTGCAGGACCCCAACATCAAACCGGAACAGCTGGAAGAACTGATCGCCCAGGACCTCGCCTTCAGCTACCGTATTCTGCGCTATGTCAACTCGGCGGCGCTGGCACTGCCACGCAAGATCGAGTCGATCCACCAGGCGGTTATCATCCTGGGGCTGCAGACAATCAAGTCCTGGACCACCCTGCTGGCCATGTCACAGGTTGACAACAAGCCCGCCGAACTGATGATCACCGCCCTGGTCCGCGGCAAGATGGCCGAAGGCATGGCCGTCGCAATGAAGGCCGAGCAGCCGGAGTCTTTCTTTACCGTGGGACTGTTCTCGGCGCTGGACGCCCTGATGGACAACAGCATGGAGGAAATACTCACCCAGCTGCCCCTGGCCGATCACATTTCAGCGGCGCTGCTGCACCGCCAGGGTCTTCACGGCGAAGTGCTGAACTGCGTCCTGGCCTATGAGCGTGGCCGATGGGAGAACCTCCATTGCCAGCAACTTGGCGCCCGGCAAATCCGCAATTGTTATCTGGAGGCCCTGCAATGGGCAGGGGGGGTTGGTCAGCAGCTGATCGAGGAGTAGACGCCTGGACAGCCGCTGTTGCCGGCACCACTTGATCTAGATCAAGGAAAAGCGGCCAGTGCCCACGTAGCCTGAATCACGGTTGGACTAGTGATGGGTTAGGTGCCGGCCGGCTTACTGCTCAGCCCGTTGGCACTGACACCTTCTTATCCTTGTCTTCCCTTCCCGTCCTTGCCGCAGCGCCTCGCAACGCTGCGGCAATTTTTTTGGTTGCACCCACCCGTCAGCTGGGAAACAATGCGGGCACCTCTTCAGGCCATAGCACCCATTGACCCAAAACGACGCACACTCACTGGCCGCCATCGACCTGGGCTCGAACAGCTTCCACATGATTGTCGGTCGACTGCGGAACAACCAGCTGCAGATTATCGACCGGCTGCGCGAACCGGTTCGACTGGCCGAAGGCCTTACCCGTCAACACACACTTGAAGCCCATGTTGCCCAGCGTGCCCTGGATTGCCTGCACCGCTTCGGACAACGCCTGCGCGACATGCCGGCGGGCAGTGTACGCGCGGTGGGCACCAACACCCTGCGGCGCGCGCACGCGGCCAGCGGTTTTCTCGATCAGGCCGAGGCGGCGCTGGGTCACAGTATCGAAATCATATCCGGTATCGAAGAGGCCCGTCTGGTACACCTCGGCGTCGCCCACAGCCTGGCCGATCCCGGCGGCCGCCAGCTGGTTGTTGACATCGGTGGCGGCAGCACCGAGCTGATCATCGGCGAGGGATTTGAACCCATTCAGCTGGAAAGCCTTTACATGGGCTGCGTGAGCATGAGCCAGCGTTTCTTCCCCGATGGCAAAATCGAAAAATCAGCCATGAAGGATGCCATCCTGGCGGCACGCCTTGAACTGCAGGCCAGTAAACAGCGCTTCAAACGCATCGGCTGGACCATGGCAACCGGCTCCTCCGGCACCATACGCACAGTGCGCGATGTGGTACTTGAAGCCGGCTGGAGCGATAACGGCATTACCCCGGACGCGCTGAAAAAACTGCGTACCGCCCTGACCGGCTTCGGCCAGGCGAACAAAATCAGCTTCAACGCCGTCAGCGAAGACCGCAAACCGGTTTTCGCCGGTGGCGTCGCGATACTCAGCGCCGTGTTTCACGCCCTCAAGATCGACCGCATGCTGCACTCCACGGGCGCCTTGCGCGAGGGATTGCTGTATGACCTGCTGGGTCGCCTGCAGCATCACGACATCCGCGAAGCCACGGTGCAGTCTCTTTCGCAGCGCTACCACACCGATGTCGAACAGGCTTTACGCGTCGAGGAAACGACACTGGCGCTGGCCGAACAGCTCGCGCCGGACTGGCAGTTACCCGAACCCTATACCACCAAGTGGCTGCACTGGGCGGCACTGGTCCACGAAATCGGCTTATTGATTGCGCACAGCCAGTACCACAGACATGGCGCCTATCTGCTGGAGCATTCCGATATGCCCGGCTTCTCCCTGCGCGACCAGCGTTTTCTGTCGGTACTGGTGCGCTGCCACAGGCGCAAGTTCCGTCCCGCCATCATTGAGGTTCTGCCAGACGAGGTGCGCGACTACGCGGTAAAACTCTGTGTAATCCTGCGCCTGTCAGTGCTGTTGCACCGCAGCCGCTCCCACAAGGCGGCGCCGGATATCCAGGTAGAGGCGGCCGGCAATTCCCTCGGGCTGACCTTCCCGGGTAATTGGCTGGATGAACACCCCCTGACCCGGGCCGACCTGAAATCAGAAAGGAAACGCCTGTCCGCGTTTGATATCACGCTTGAATACCGGTAACAGGGACAGGCTGAAGCGGTTCACCTGCTCTTTGCCAGCAAACTGTTCTGGGCACGCCGGGCGCGCCGGTTGGCCGCCGGTTTGCGCCGCTTGTACTCCCCGTCTTTCTGCAACACCCAGGCATCACTGTTGTCCGACAGGTACAGTTCCAGTCCATCCTTGAGGATACGTTGACGCAGCTTTTTGTCCTCGATGGGGAAAGCGGTCTCCACGCGCTGGAAAAAATTCCGCCCCATCCAGTCGGCGCTGGACAGGTAGAGGTCATAATCGCCCCCGTTGTGAAAATAGAACACGCGCGTATGCTCAAGGAAACGTCCGACAATCGAAATCACGCGCACGTTGTCGGAGACCCCCGCTATACCCGGGCGCAGACAGCAGATACCGCGAATGATCAGGTCAACCTTGACCCCGGCCTGGGACGCCGCGTACAGCGCGCGGATGGATTCCGGTTCCAGCAGTGCATTACACTTGATGATAATGCGTGCAGGTTTACCGGCGCGCGCATTGTCCGCCTCGCGCTCGATCTTCTCCAGCATTTTTTTATGCAATGTAAACGGCGCCTGCAGGATTTTCGACAAGGCCTTGACCTTGCCGAGACTGGTCAACAGCTGGAAAATGCGGTGCACGTCGCGCCCCATGGCCGGGTCGCAGGTCAGCAGGCCGTAGTCGGTGTACAGACGCGCGGTACGCGCGTGGTAATTCCCCGTACCCAGGTGCACGTAGTGCCGCAGCTTTCTGGTTTCCCGCCGCGTCACCAGCAGCATCTTGGCGTGCGTCTTGTAGCCGACCACGCCATACACCACGTGCGCGCCGGCCTCCTGCAGGCGGTTGGCCAGCTGGATATTGGCTTCCTCGTCAAAACGCGCCCGCAATTCGATAACCACGGTCACTTCCTTGCCGGCCCGCGCCGCTTCCACCAGCGCATTGACAATGGCCGAATCCGGACCGGTGCGATACAGGGTCTGCTTGATGGCCAGCACACGCGCATCAGCGGCCGCCTGCTTGAGCAGGTCAATCACCGGCAGAAACGAGTCGAACGGGTGGTGTAGCAGAATATCGCCGGCGCGGATGGCCTCGAACATATTCTGCTCGCTGGCGATGCCCTGCGGCCGCCGCGGGGTGAAAGGCGGGTACTTCAGCTCGGGCATTTCCACCAGGTCATAAATCGCCAGCAGCCGGTTGAGATTGACCGGCCCGTTGTCCCGGTACAGGTCGTCCTGACCGAGGCGGAACTGGCTGAGCAGGAAATCCTCCATCTGCTGTGAACAGTTATCCGCCACTTCCACGCGCACACAGTCACCGTAACGCCGCGACAGCAATTCGCCTTCGACCGCGTGCAGCAGGTCGTCGATTTCCTCTTCGTCGACAAACAGGTCACTGTTGCGTGTTACGCGGAACTGGTAGCAACCGGTGACTTTCATCCCAGGGAACAGGTCACTGACGTGGGCGTGAATGATCGAGGACAGAAAGACGAAATCGTAAGGCCCCTGGGCAATGTCTTCCGGCAGCCTCACCAGGCGCGGCAGGGATCGCGGCGCCTGCACGATGGCCGTACCACTGGAACGTCCGAACGCATCACGGCCTTCCAGCGACACCACGAAATTCAGGCTCTTGTTGAGGATCCGTGGAAACGGGTGCGCCGGGTCCAGGCCCAGCGGACTCAGCACCGGCAACAACTCGTGACTGAAAAAGTTCTGCAACCAGCTTTCGGCCTTGTCGTCCCACTGGGTGCGGCGCACAAAGCGGATATGTTTCTTTTCCAGCGCCGGGAACAGCTCTTCGTTCAACACCCGGTACTGCTCGTCGACCAGCTGGTGCGCCATTTCGCTGATCTGGCTCATCACTTCGGTTGGCGAGAAATTGTCCGGCCCGGCCTGCACCGACCCCGAGGCAATCTTCTGTTTCAGGCCGGACACCCTGATTTCGAAAAACTCGTCCAGGTTGGTGCTGGAGATACACAGGAATTTGAGACGCTCAAGTAACGGTGTGCGCGCATCCTTGGCCTGCTCCAGTACGCGCCGGTTGAACTGCAACAGGCTGAGTTCGCGGTTGATGTAGAGTTCCGGCTGGGAAAGATCGATGCTGTCCATAAGTGCTAACTATAACCGACCGGGCCGCGGTTTTTGATGACCCGACGCAACAATCGGCCGATCACCTCATTCCCGTTCCAGCAGCAGGCAACCGCCGGCATGCCGCCTGACCCGCCAGCCGCCGGCCACATAGGTGGTCGCCACCCTGTCGACAACCAGCAGAGGCCCGCACAGGGGATGTGCGGCATCCAGGTCCTCGCGCCGCCATACCGCCACCGGCCGGGTTTCCCCCGCCAGCCGCGCCTCTTCCAGCGATTGGCTGCCCTGCCCTGCAGGGAGGAGGTCCAGTGGAATCCGACTGCTTGCGGCTGACAACGCCACCCGCAGGTTGACCAGCTCCACGGCTGCATCCAGCGCGTGGCCGAAACGCGCACGGTGCGCCCGATGGAAAGCGGCGGCCGCCTGCGCCACGCTGTCATAGTCGATATTCAGGGTAAAGCGCTGCCCGAGGTAGCGCAGATCCAGGCTGTAAGCCGCCTCGATGGCATCCACGGCAAGCCCCTCTGCCAGCAGCTCGTCCCGCCCCTGCCGGACCAGTCGCTGCAAGTGTTCACGCAGCGTTGCGTCGTCCTGTTCCAGCAGCGGCGTACACAGCGTGTGGGACAGCTGCCTGCCGCGCGGCGCCGCCAGCATACCCAGTGCCGACAGTACACCGGCATGCATCGGCACCAGGGCGCGGGGAATGGCCAGCGCCTCGCAAAGCGCACAGACATGCAGGCCGCCGGCGCCACCGAAAGCCGTCAGGGTGAAATCACCGGGGTCGATGCCGCGCTGCACCGAGATCACCCGCAGGGCCTGCGCCATGTGCTCATTGGCCAGCTCGACCACGCCGAGCGCGGCCGCCTCGGCCGAAAGGCCTATCTGCTCGCCCAGCTCGTCGAGTGCCGCCTGCGCCGCTTTAACATCCAGCTGCATGCCCCCGCCCAGGAATGCCGTCGGCCGCAACCGGCCCAGGACCAGGTTGGCATCTGTGACGGTGGCCAGCCGCCCGCCGCGGGCATAGCAGGCCGGCCCCGGATCGGCACCGGCCGATTCGGGCCCCACCACCAGCATGCCGCCTTCGTCGACACGCGCAATCGACCCGCCGCCGGCACCGATGGTGTGCATGTCGACCATGGGTACCGCCACGGGGTATGGGCCGATGCGCCCCTCGGAAGTCAGCTCGACACGGCCGTCGATCAGCGCCACATCGGTGGACGTCCCCCCCATATCAAATGTCAGCAGCCGCGCGCATCCCACCTGCTCACCCACCAGGCGCGCGCCCATCAGTCCGCCGGCGGGCCCGGACAACAGCAGGTTGACGGCACGCCGCGCCGCCTGGGCAGCATCGATGGTCAGCGCCGAACTCTGCATGACATGGACCGGCGACGGCGCGACGGCCTGTTTGAGTCGGCGCAGATAACCCTGCACGCGTGGCCCGACCCAGGCGTTCAGCCAGGTGGCGATGCCACGCTCATATTCACCCTGCTCGGGCAGGATGTAGGACGAACGTGACACGAACAGCCGGTCCGGTAACGCCTCCTCGATGCGCCGCTCGAAGCGGTCATCAAGATAGGAAAACAGCAGGTTGATGGCGACCGCCTCGACACCGAGTGACCGTATACGCCGGACCAGCTGCTGGATGTCTTCGTCATCGAGCGGCTCGACCACGCAACCGTCGGCACCGAGCCGGCCACCGGTCTCGAGGCACAACGCTGCCGGTACCGGCGCCGCCTCGGCCCGGGGCTGCAGATTGTACAGCTCGCGGCGCACCTGGCGGCCGATGGTCAACACATCACCCAGGCCCCGGTTGGTGACATAGGCGGTACGGACACCCTTGCCCTCCAGGGCGGCGTTGGTGGCTACCGTCGAACCGTGAACCAGGTAAAAGGGACGCCCCTCCAGACCCATTTCACGGATACCCTGCAGGATGGCCCGCTCCGGTGCATCCGGGGTCGACAGCACCTTGTGTATGGTGAGTTGCCGGCCGTCATAACAGACAAAGTCGGTGAAGGTCCCGCCGGTGTCGACGCCGAGCAGCAGGGGCGCACCCGTGTCCACTGCCGCTCAGTCTTCAGCCACGCAATTGCGGCCGGCCTCCTTGGCGCGATACATGGCCTCATCGGAGCGCCGCAACAGTGACTGCACGTCGTCACCATCGCTGCGCATCGCCAGTCCCTGGCTGATAGTCACCGCCACGGAGACCGGCCCCAGCTGCACGGGTTCCGCCGCAATGCGCTGGCGAATACGTTCCGCGATCTGGTGAGCGGTATGCGGTGACGTGTTCTCGAGCAGGATGACGAATTCCTCGCCGCCGTAGCGGCCCACCAGGTCGAATTCACGCAGCGCCGCCTTGATGCGCGCGGCAACTTCCTTCAACACTTTGTCACCGACCAGGTGACCATGGCTGTCGTTGATGGCCTTGAAATGATCCAGGTCGGCCATCACCACCGCCAGCGGCTGGCCGGTCTTGCGGGCTCGCCCGAGCGCCGCGGCCAGCTCCCGCAACAGACTGGTGCGGCTGGAAACGCCGGTCAGGGCATCCTGCTCCAGCTGCTGGCGCAGGTTCTGCTGCTCGCGCTCGAGGTGTTTCATGGAGCGATCCAGCTCCTGCATGCGGGCGCGGTGATAGACCTCCGTGGCCAGGGCAATATCCAGGCTGGTCAGTTTCACCACCAGTTCGGTGAGCTGCTGGCGCTCTTCGCGCACCTCCATGCGCTCCAGCACCGCCTCGAGAATCAGGTTCTGCAACAGTCCGAAGGAGGCCAGGTACAGGCTCAGCGGCACCCCCACGCGCGCGTGGGCGACACCGACCCGGGCCCGGCTCTCAAAATACCCGGCCTCCTTGTAACGCACGCCGAAATCGGTGAAAAACCGGATCTGGCGTTCCTTGAGGTGGTCGATATCGAAGCTCGACAACAGCTCGGCCGCCTGCGCGTGCTGCAGCAGCTGCTGGTAAAAACGCTCGACAATGGAAACCGTGGAATCGCGTGTCAGCACCCGGTCATGCAGCAGGCGCACCTGGTCCCGGTAGAAGTTTTCCAGGCCAATCAGCTTCAGCTGGGCGTCGCGCCAGCTGGCATCAAACCCGAACTGGTCACAAAGCGGTGTGGCCGGTTTTCGTGCTGGCATGGTCGCTATCCAAATTTACAAGACTTTAAGTTATGCTTGGCCCGGTTTAAAAGATACTGCCGTGTCAACCGGATTTAACCATAACGCACATGGATACCAAAATCCTCATCGGGGTCGAAAAACTGTATCGCTATTACGGCCACCACCTGGCCGTCGACGGTATCAGCTTCGAACTGGGCCAGGGCGAGGTCCTCGGCTTCCTCGGGCCCAACGGCGCCGGCAAATCCACCACCATGCAAATGATCACCGGTAACCTGGCACCCAGTGCCGGGCGGGTCACCATCAACGGCATCGATCTGCTCGACCGGCCGAAGCAGGCCAAGGCCGAAATCGGCTACCTGCCCGAGCAACCGCCGGTCTATCCGGACCTGACGGTCGACGAATACCTGGCTTACTGCGCACGACTGCACCGGGTCAGCAAGGGCCAGCGTGACCGCGCCGTGGTGCGCGCCAGGCAGCGCTGCGGGCTGAGTGACGTGGGCAGACGCCTGATCGGCAACCTGTCCAAAGGTTATCAACAGCGTGTCGGTATCGCCCAGGCGATCCTGCATAACCCGGCCGTGGTAATCCTCGACGAGCCCACTGTGGGACTCGATCCCAACCAGATCCGCGATATCCGCAGCCTGATCCGCGAACTGGGCGAAAGCCACGGCATCATCCTGTCGACCCATATCCTGCCGGAAGTACAGGCGACCTGTTCACGCGTGCAGATCATCCACCGCGGCCGCCTGGTGTTTGCCGAATCGATGCAGACACTGGAACAACGCCTCGCGGGCAAGACGCTGATCCTGGAAACCGCCCGGCCCCTGGACAGCACCCTGCTCGAAAACCTCCCGGGGGTGGCGGGGGTGGACGTGGACGGGGCGCATCGGGCCCGCCTGCATTTCGACGCCGACAGCCCGGCCGACCGGGTCGCCACCTGCGTCGTCGAACAGGGCTGGGGCCTGGTTGAACTGGCGCTGGACCGGCAGACGCTGGAGCAGGTTTTTGTCGACCTTACCTGCAGCGAGGAACCCCAACACCCCGGGGAAGCCGCCTGATGATAGTCACTATCGCCAGCCGCGAACTGAAAAACCTGTTCCTGTCACCCCTGGCATGGGCCATCATGGCGGTCCTGCAATTGATCATCGCCTACCTCTTCCTGACCCAGGTTGACACTTACATGGTCCTGCAACCGCGCCTGGCCGGTGTCGAGGGTGCCCCCGGCGTGACCGATATTGTCGTGGCCCCGCTACTGCAGACTATCGGCTTTCTGTTCATGCTCATCGCCCCCGCCATTACCATGCGGGTCTTCAGCGACGAAAGGCGTAACCGCACCCTCAGCCTGCTGCTGTCAGCCCCGGTTTCCATGAGTGATATCGTGCTCGGCAAATTCCTTGGCGTGACCCTGTTTTTCCTCCTGCTGCTGTTGTTACTGGCCGCCATGCCGCTGTCGCTGTATGCCGGCACCTCACTCGACGCTGGCAAACTGGCCGCCGGCCTGCTCGGTCTCGGACTTTTGCTGTCGAGCTTTGCGGCCATCGGTGTATTCATGTCATCGCTCACCGAACAACCGGTGGTCGCCGCTATCAGCACCTTCGGCCTGCTACTGTTGTTGTGGATCATCGACTGGAGCGGCAACAGCCAGCAGCAGGTCTCCGGCCTGTTCAGCTACCTGTCGCTGCAGGGCCACCTGAGGTCTTTCCTGAAAGGCCTGTTCAGCACCACCGATGTCGCCTACTACCTTTTGCTGATCGCGCTGTTCCTGGTGCTTGCCATTCGCCGCCTTGACCAGCAGCGCCTCACCGGGTAAGCGCATGCAGATTACGCGGACATCGAGGCGCCAACTGCAACTGCAGAACCTGGTTTTTCTTGCCGGCCTGCTGGTCGTGATCGGGCTGCTGGCGTGGTTGAGCACCCGCTACAGCGTGGAGGCCGACTGGACACGGGGTGGCCGCAACACCCTGTCGCTGGACAGCCGCCAGCTGCTGGATGAAATGCAGGACGCCATTCATATCACGGCGTTCGCTACTGAAAATGATGCGGTACGCGAACATATCCGTGACCTGGTGGCCCGCTACCAGCGTTACAAGGCCGATGTAGACCTGCAGTTCGTCAACCCGGACGCCGAGCCCGAACGCACGCGAGACCTCGGTATCACCATGGACGGGGAGCTGTTGATCGCCTTCCAGGGACGCAGTGAAAAGATTCAGGCACTGTCCGAACAGAGCCTGACCAACGCGCTGTTGCGTATCGCCCGGCAGAAACAGCGCAAGGTGGTATTCCTGTCCGGCCATGGTGAACGCGATCCGGCGGGCCAGGCAAACCACGATTTCGGCCAGTTCGGCAAACTGCTGGCACAGAAAGGGGTTGAACTGACGACCCTCAACCTGGCCGAGAACCCGGCGATCCCTGCGGACACCAATCTGCTGGTGATCGCCGATCCACGCGTGTCCCTGCTGAGTGGCGAAGTCCACCTGCTGAACAATTATGTCGGGCAGGGCGGCAACCTGCTGTGGCTGGCCGAACCCGCCACCACGGCCGGACTGGAACCACTCGCTGAAACGCTGGGGGTCGAATTCCTGCCGGGCGTGGTGGTGGACGCCACCACCCAGTTGTTCGGGATCGAAAACCCGGCTTTCGCCATTATTCCCAGTTACCCCGTGCACCCGATCACCCGCGAAATGAACAGCCTGACCCTGTTCCCCCAGGCCAGCGCACTGGAGGTGGAGGCGCCACCGGACTGGGAAGCCGAGCCCCTGCTGACCACGCTGGACCGTTCCTGGACCGAGATCGGCCCCATCAGCGGCACTATCCGCTTCGACGAGGACAGCGACGAACGCATGGGGCCGCTGGATATCGCCTATGTGTTTAACCGCAGCCGCAAATCCACCAGCCCGGAGGAGGAAAACGGCGAACAACGCGTTATTGTCATCGGTGACAGTGACTTCCTGTCCAATGCCTATCTCGGCAACGCCGGTAACGTTGACCTGGGTCTTAACCTGTTCAACTGGCTGAACCATGATGACCAGTTCATCGCCATCACGGCGCGCACCGCCGGCGATACCAACCTCGAACTCGGCAAGCTGAGCCAGACGGTGATTGCCTTCGGCTTCCTGTTTGGCCTGCCCTTAATCATGCTTGGCAGCGGCGTCGGCATCTGGTGGCGGCGCCGCAACCGCTGACCCTGTGTAAATTTGCCCATGAAATCACGCTGGATCATCAACCTGCTGCTGCTAGTGGCGATCGTTATCCTCGGGGTGGTCGCACGTTTTGAGCCGGGGATCGAGGCACCACAGGAAAACCCCGCCATCACACCAGTGCCCCTGGCCGATGTCCATCGCATCCATATCAACCGGCCGGTAAGAGAAGACCTGGTATTAACGCGTCAGGCCGACGGCCAATGGCAGCTCGAGGGCAACCCGCCGCTACCGGCCGATGACTTCAAGGTCAGGGCGCTCGCGCGCCTGGCTGAACAGAAACCGGTGCGCAGTTACCCCGCCACCGACATGGACCTGGCGGCCCTGCAACTGGATCCCCCCTATGCGACCGCCATTCTCAACGATACGGCGGTGGAATTCGGCAACCTGGAACCGATTGACAACCTGCGCTATGTGCGCGTCGGCGACCGGGTGCACCTGGTTCCCGACCGTTATCTCCAGCTGATGGAAGTCAGCTATACCCAGTTCGTGCGCCACCGCTTGTTCGACCCGGGCGCGCGTATCACTGCCCTCCAACTGCCGGGACTCAAGCTCACACACTCCGGCGAAGGCTGGCAACTCGAGCCGGCCGGTGACATCGGCAGTGAAGGAATCCAGGCATTTATCGAAAGCTGGCAGGACGCCAGCGCGCTGAATGTGCAGGCCGGTAATGCCGATGCGGCGGGCGAGCCACTGGAGGTACGGCTCGAAGGCAGCGATACCCCGGTCAGGTTCAGGATTATCAGCCGTGAACCGGACCTGGTCCTGGCACGGCCCGGGTTCGGCATCGAGTACCACATGGGCAATCTCGGCAAGGCAATGCTGGCGCCGGGTGCAACAGAAGACTAGTGCCGGAATTACCCGAAGTAGAAACCACCCGGCGCGGTATCGAACCTTACCTCCTCGGTCACAGCATCAAGCGACTGATTGTCCGCCAGCGGCGGCTACGCTGGCCGGTCCCGCGCGGCCTGGAACAGAAACTCGCCGGGCACTCTATCGAACGGGTCGACCGGCGCGGTAAATACTTGCTGCTGACGGTCGGCGGCGGCACCCTGATTATCCACCTGGGCATGTCCGGCAGCCTGCGGCTGCTGCCGGGTATCACAGCGCCCGGGCCACACGACCATGTCGACCTGCTGCTCGACAACGGCACGTGCCTGCGTTTTACCGACCCGAGGCGCTTCGGCGCCTGGCTGTGGACCACCCGGCCCGCGGCCCGGCATCCCCTGCTGGCGTCGCTTGGCCCGGAACCGCTCGATGATTCTTTCAACACCGGGTACCTCTACCAAAAGTCACGTGGACGCAAAGTGGCCGTCAAGAACCTGATCATGAACAGCCGCATCGTCGTCGGGGTAGGGAACATCTACGCCAACGAAGCCCTGTTCCGCGCCGGCATCCACCCGGCACGGGCTGCCGGCCGTATCAGCCGGCAACGCTACGCGCGGCTGGTCGACGCCATCAAGGCGGTATTGACCGAGGCCATCGAACAGGGAGGCACCACCTTGCGGGATTTTGTCGGCGGCGAAGGCAAACCCGGCTATTTCAGCCAAAAGCTGCAGGTCTACGGCAAAGGCGGCACCCCGTGCCCGCGCTGCGCAACGCCGATCCGGGAGACCCGGCTCGGCCAGCGCTCGACCTTCTACTGCCCGCACTGCCAGCACTAAAGCCGGCGGCTTCGCGCAGCGGCACGCGCCTAGTGGGCCATGCGGTTAATTCGGTAACACCTGATTACGCATCTGCCAGACCCAGAGGTTCAGCCGGGCAGGCCTTCGATGGTGCATG
>CBEUNK010000037.1:0-20722 GCA_965544455.1 uncultured Thiogranum sp. | reverse complement strand
GCCGAGCTGGCGGCGGTCGGTGTCGCGTCGATTCTGGTGCCGTATCCCCATGCGGTGGATGATCACCAGACCGGCAATGCACGCTACCTGGTCGATGCGGGTGCAGCGGTGCTGCTGCCGCAATCGGAGTTGACGGAAAAACGGCTGCAGCAGGAACTGCAGTTGTTGCAACAACCGCAACAGCTGGCGGTCATGGCGCAACGCGCGCGTGACAAGGCCCTGCCGGATGCGGCACACCAGGTCGCCCGGCAGTGTATCGACGCCAGCGGCTGGAAGGAGGCGGCATGATGCCCGCCATCCAGCAGCCACCTGTACAACCGGCCGGCATGGGGCGTATCCGCCGTACCCATTTTGTCGGGATCGGCGGTGCCGGCATGAGTGGCATCGCGGAAGTTCTGTTGAACCTGGGTTACGAGGTCAGCGGATCCGACTTGCGCGAAAGTACCACTACCCGCCGCCTGGCCGACCTGGGCGCGCGGATCGATATCGGCCACCGCGCCGCCAATGTCGAGTCGGTCGACGTGGTCGTTATTTCCAGCGCGGTCGGCGAAGATAACCCTGAAGTGCTGTCGGCACGTGAACGACGTATTCCCGTGGTTCCGCGCGCTGAAATGCTCGCCGAGATCATGCGTTTCCGTTACGGCATCGCGGTGGCCGGCACGCACGGCAAAACCACCACCACCAGCCTGATCGCGAGTCTTCTGGGCGAGGCCGGCCTCGATCCGACGTTCGTCATCGGCGGGCGCCTCAACAGTGCTGCCAGTAATGCGCGTTTGGGCAGCGGACGTTACCTGGTGGCCGAGGCGGACGAAAGCGACGCGTCATTTCTCTACCTGCAGCCGATGCTGGCCGTGGTGACCAATATCGACGCCGACCACCTGTCGACCTACGAGGGTGACTTCCAGCGCCTGCGCCAGACCTTTGTCGAGTTTTTGCATCACCTGCCATTCTATGGTCTGGCGGTCCTGTGCCTGGACGACGCCAACGTGCGTGACGCGTTGCCACAGATCACCCGCCAGGTGCGCACCTACGGCATAGAAGCGGCAGACGCCGATATCCGCGCCGTCGATGTCCGTCAGGAAGGCCTGCAGATGCATTTTGTCGTCCGGCAGGACAGCCACGCGCCGATGCCGGTGGTGCTCAATCTGCCCGGTCACCATAACGTGCTCAATGCGCTGGCCGCCATCGCGGTCGCACGGGAACTCGATATTGATGATGCCAGTCAGCAGCGGGCGCTGCAGACCTTTGCCGGTATTGGCCGGCGTTTCCAGATGAATGGCGAGATGCAACTGCAGGATGGTTCGGTGCTGTTTGTTGACGACTACGGGCATCACCCCAGCGAGATTGCAGCGACCCTTGCAGCGGTGCGCGGTGGCTGGCCGCAACGCCGCCTGGTGACGGTGTTTCAGCCACACCGTTACAGCCGTACGCGCGACCTGTTCGATGACTTTGCCCAGGTGCTGGTCGAAACCGACGTGTTACTGATCACCGAGGTGTTTGCCGCCGGTGAGGAACCGCTGGCCGGTGCCGACGGACGGGCCCTGTGCCGCGCGGTGCGCAGCCGTGGCCGGGTCGACCCCGTATTTGTCGAAGACCTCGAAGATTTGCCTGGCGTATTAAGTGGTGTGCTGCAAGCCGGTGACCTGGTGCTCACGCTGGGCGCCGGTTCCATCGGTACGGTGGCAGCTACCTTGCCCGCAACACTTGGCGAAGCGAAGGCCGGAGGGAACGTATGAATGTGAGCTGTAAGTACCGGATTCACATGGGCTGTGGTGAACCGCTGCAGAGTCGCTGGCGGGTTACGCAGTCGCGGCGTCCGTTATTGGCCGGTGACCAGGACGCGCGCAACAGTCACCCGCCCAAATCATCGGGCGGTGTGCGCCGGGGGGCCAAGTGCAAACTATGATGGCAGCTGAATCGCGGTCCGGCCTGCGCGGCGAATTGACTACCGACGAGCCGATGGCGGCACACACCAGCTGGCGGGCCGGCGGTATGGCCGATCGTTGCTATCGCCCGGCCGACCTGGATGACCTGTGCCGGTTCCTGGCGGGACTGCCGGACGATGAAAATCTCGTGTGGGTCGGGCTGGGCAGCAACCTGCTGGTGCGTGATGGCGGTCTGCGTGGGACGGTTATCCTGCCGTTTGGCGGGCTGGATACCCTGGAGCGGCTGGACAATGACCGGCTGCGTGTCGGTGCCGGCGTGGCCTGCGCCAAGGTCGCACGATTTGCCGCGCGTGCCGGTCTTACCGGGGCAGAGTTCCTGGCCGGAATCCCCGGCACCATGGGCGGGGCCCTGGCAATGAATGCCGGCGCCTTCGGAGGCGAGACCTGGCCGCTGGTCGTATCGGTTCAGACGGCGGACCACCACGGTGAGTTGCATATACACGAGCCGGGGGATTACCAGGTTGCCTACCGTCATGTCAGCGGTCCGCAGAACGAATGGTTTGTCGCTGCCGACCTGCAGCTGCAAGCGGGCGATACGGAAGCGGCACAAGTGCGTATCCGCACTCTGCTGGAGCGTCGCTCGGCGACGCAGCCCACACAGCAGCCCAGTTGTGGCTCGGTGTTCCGTAATCCACCGGACGACTTCGCCGCGCGCCTGATCGAAGTCAGCGGTCTCAAGGGTGAGCAGATCGGCCGGGCCCGGGTATCGGAAAAACACGCCAACTTCATCGTTAATCTCGGTGGCGCCAGGGCGGCGGATATCGAGGCCCTGATTCGCTATATCCAGGAACGTGTCTATCAGCAGCAGGGTGTGCGCCTGGAACCTGAAGTGCGCATTATCGGAGACTTCGAGTGACGCAATTGTTCGACACGGCGCAGGCATTCGGCAAGGTGGCAGTGCTGCACGGCGGACGGTCTGCCGAGCGGGACATCTCGCTGCAGGGTGGTGAGGCCGTTTTGCGTGCACTGCGTCAGCGGGGTATCGATGCCCATGCGCTGGATACCGCTGACAGTGATTTCGTCCGACAACTGGATCAGGGTGGTTTCGATCGCGTATTCAATATGCTGCACGGTCGTGGTGGCGAAGACGGCGTGGTGCAGGGTCTGCTGGAGTACCTGGGTATACCTTATACAGGTAGCGGCGTGCTGGGTTCTGCACTGGCGATGGACAAGCTGCGCACCAAGCAGTTATGGCAGGGTGTAGGCCTGCCGACACCGGCATTCTGCCTGATCAGCAGTGCAGAGGATGCTGCCAGGGCGGGCACCCAGCTGGGTTTTCCACTCATGCTCAAACCGGTGCACGAAGGTTCCAGTATCGGTATGGCAAAAGTGGAACACGAGGATGAACTGCAACAGGCCTGGCAGGACGCGGGCCGTTACGACCATGAAGTACTGGCCGAGCGCTGGATCGAGGGGGCGGAATACACGGCGGCGATTGTGGCTACCGAGGTGCTGCCGCTGATCCGCCTCGAAACCCCGCGCGACTTTTACGACTACGAGGCCAAGTACCAGGCGGATAACACCCGTTACCACTGTCCCTGCGGGCTGCCCGCCGAACAGGAATCACTGTTGCAGTCGCTGTCGCTGCAGGCGTTCAACGCGGTGGCGGCCAGCGGTTGGGGACGGGTGGACTTCATGCTGGATGCCGACGACAAGCTGTGGTTCATCGAGGTCAACACGGTGCCGGGTATGACGGATCACAGCCTGGTGCCGATGGCGGCGCGGGTTCACGGCTGGGATATGCCGGAACTGGTGTGGCGGCTGCTGCAAACCAGCGCAGGCAGGCAGGGTTAAACATGGCGACAAAGAAACAACAGGCCCGGCGCAAGCAGAAATTTCAACCGGGGTTCGGCTGGGTAAAGCCGGTGCTGGCGGCGATCACCCTGGCGGGTAGCGCGCTGGTACTGACGCTGATGACCGAGTGGATGAACGATCCCTATGAGTGGCCGGTGAACAACGTGCGTATCGAGGGTGAATTCCGGCAACTGCAGACCACGCGCTTGCAGCAGACGGTCGCACCCCTGGCAGCAACCGGTTTCTTTGTCATGGATGTCAGTGAAATACGTGCGCGCCTGCAGTCGCTGGCCTGGGTCGACCAGGTCTCGGTGCGCCGTGTATGGCCCGACCAGTTGCAGATCGGCGTGCGCGAACAACAGGCGGTCGCCCACTGGGGCGCCGGCAGTTTTATCAATGCACGCGCTGAAGTATTCAGCCCGGAACAGGTGGCCGGTCTTGCCGACCTGCCGCGACTGGAAGGCCCCGACGGGCACCAGCAACGTGTATTGACCATGTACCGCAAGATGCGGGTGCTGCTGAAGCCGCTTCAGCTCGGCGTGGCGAACCTGACGCTCGATGCACGGCGCGCCTGGCAGGTGCAATTAAGCAACGGCCTGACGCTTGCGGTAGGACGTAAACATCCACTGCAGCGCGTGGCCCGTTTTGTAAAAGTTTACCCGGCAATACTGGCGGCTGGAAAAGGCCAGTTGATGGCGATCGATCTGCGTTACAGCAACGGCTTTGCGGCCCGCTGGCAGGCGGCTGAAACAACGGCCAGGCGCTCCGGCTGACCCGGACTGAAACCTATGGCGAAAAAAGTTGAAAAAAACATGATTGTGGGCCTGGATATCGGTACCTCCAAGGTGGTGGCGATTGTCGGCGAAATCGCACCGGATGGCGGTATCGAGATTATCGGTATCGGTTCGCACCCGTCCAAGGGATTGAAAAAAGGCGTGGTGGTCAATATCGAATCCACGGTGCATTCCATCCAGCGCGCCGTCGAAGAGGCCGAGTTAATGGCCGGTTGCCAGATCCACTCGGTATATGCCGGGATCGCCGGCAGCCACATCCGCAGCCTGAATTCGCACGGCATCGTGGCCATCCGCGACAAGGAAGTCATGCCCAACGATGTCGAGCGGGTCATCGATGCAGCGCGAGCCGTGGCGATCCCCGCCGATCAGAAAATACTGCATATCCTGCCCCAGGAATTTGTCATCGACGACCAGGACGGTATCAAGGAGCCAGTCGGTATGTGCGGTGTGCGCCTCGAGGCCAAGGTGCACATGGTCACCGGTGCCGTCAGCGCCGCACAAAACATCATCAAGTGTGTGCGCCGCTGTGGCCTGGAAGTGGACGACATCATCCTTGAACAACTGGCATCCAGTTATGCGGTACTCACCGAGGACGAAAAAGATCTCGGTATCTGTCTGGTGGATATCGGCGGCGGCACCACCGATATTGCCGTGTTCACCGAGGGTTCTATCCGCCATACCGCGGTTATCCCGATTGCCGGCGACCAGGTCACCAATGACATCGCCGTGGCATTGCGTACGCCTACCCAGTACGCCGAGGAGATCAAGATCAAGTATGCCTGCGCACTGACGCAACTGGCTGCCAGCGACGAGAACATCGAGGTGCCCAGTGTCGGTGACCGGCCGCCACGCCGCCTGGCCCGGCAGACACTGGCGGAAGTGATCGAGCCCCGCTACGAGGAACTGCTGACCCTCATACAGGCCGAGCTGCGCCGCAGCGGTTTCGAGGACCTGATCGCCGCCGGCATCGTGCTGACCGGTGGCAGTTCCAAGATTGAGGGGCTGGTGGACCTGGCGGAAGAAGTGTTTCACATGCCGGTACGTCTGGGCGTGCCGCAAAGCGTGATGGGCCTGGTGGACGTGGTACGGAACCCGATCTATGCAACCGGCGTGGGCCTGTTGCTGTTCGGCAATCAGAATCGCGTGCAACGGGCGTTTGAGGCTGACTTCGGGCGCGGTGTGCGCGGGGTCTGGGAACGGATGAAGAGTTGGTTTCAGGGAAATTTTTGAATGCAGTGTCAGCGTGGCGCACCGTTGTGTGTTCAGTTGAACTTACTACTACCGATCGAGAGGAGAAGTCGTTATGTTTGAGTTAATGGATTCGTACAGCCAGAACGCGGTTATCAAGGTGCTGGGTGTGGGCGGCGGTGGCGGTAACGCCGTGCAACATATGGTCGAAGCGGATATCGAAGGTGTCGAATTTATCTGTGCCAATACCGACGCACAGGCGCTGACCAGCATGAACTCCCGGACCACGCTGCAGCTGGGCAGCAGCATCACCAAGGGGCTGGGCGCCGGTGCCAATCCGGATATCGGCCGTCAGGCGGCGATGGAAGACCGTGATCGCATCCACGAAGTGATCGAAGGTTCCGACATGCTGTTTATCACCGCCGGCATGGGCGGCGGTACCGGTACCGGGGCGGCGCCGGTGGTGGCCCAGGTCGCCAAGGAGCTCGGTATACTCACCGTGGCCGTAGTGACCAAACCGTTCCCGTTCGAAGGCGGCAAGCGCGGCATGGTGGCCGATCGTGGTTTGAAGGAGCTGGGTCAGTACGTGGACTCACTGATCACCATTCCCAACGAAAAACTGCTGTCGGTGCTGGGTAAGGATGTCAGCCTGCTGAGCGCCTTCAAGGCGGCAAACAATGTGCTGCAGGGCGCCGTGCAGGGTATCGCCGAACTGATTACCCGCCCGGGCCTGATCAATGTCGACTTCGCTGACGTGCGTACGGTGATGTCGGAGATGGGTATGGCCATGATGGGCACGGGTGTATCGACCGGGCAGGACCGTGCCCGCGAGGCGGCCGAAGCTGCCGTTCACAGTCCGCTGCTGGAAGACATCGACCTGATGGGTGCGCACGGCATCCTGGTTAATGTGACCGCCGGCCTGGATCTTTCGATCGGTGAATTCGAGGAAGTGGGTAATACCGTTAAGGAATTCGCCTCGCGTGATGCCACGGTGGTGGTGGGTACGGTTATCGATCCGGACATGCACGACGAGTTGCGCGTCACGGTGGTTGCCACCGGCCTCGGCCAGGAGGTCGAGCAAACGGAGGAAACCCCGGAACCGCTCCAGCTGGTGCAGCGCAAGAAAACCGGTGAAGTCGACTATGCCGAACTGGACCGGCCGGCGGTGATCCGCAACAAGGCCGCCGGCGACCCGCTGCCGCCCCCGACCGTATCCGATGACATGGATTACCTGGATATCCCGGCATTTTTACGGCGTCAGGCGGACTGATGCCGGCGGTGGTGGTTGTGCCGGCCGTTTGACGGCTTTACCGGGCAGCGGGGCGATGGCGTCAGCCCGCGGGGGCTGGCATAATCGCTTACCGGCCTACAGGTGAAGTACAAACCGGCCCGGCATAACAGACCCGGAGGTCGCCCGGAGGAAGGCGGGGTCTGTCGCCCGATGCAACAACGATTAACCACCGGAAAATGCCACGGCGGTCGCTTGTCGACTCCGCTAACCAGATGATCTATCAAAAAACTTTACGCAATGTCATCCGTGCAAAAGGAGTTGGGCTGCACACCGGAGAGCAAGTCAACCTGACGATGAGGCCGGCGCCGCCGGATACCGGCATTATCTTCCGGCGCGTGGATCTCCGGCCCGTCATTGAAATTCCCGCCAGGCTGGATCACGTTACCGATACCCGCCTGTCGACAGCCCTCGGACATGAGGGGGTGCGCATTTCGACCGTGGAGCACCTGCTGTCGGCCTTCTCGGGGCTGGGCATCGACAACGCCATTGTCGATGTGAGTGCGGCCGAAGTGCCGATTATGGATGGCAGCGCCGGGCCGTTTGTTTTTCTGATCCAGTCAGCCGGTGTGGAGGAACAGCCGGCAGCCAAGCGGTTTCTGCGTATCCGCCGCACGGTGGAAGTCAGTGACGGCGACAAGTGGGCGCGCTTCATGCCGCACCAGGGTTTCAAGGTCGGCTTTACCATCGATTTCCGGCACCCGCTGTTCAAGCGCCGCAGCAGTCACGCGGAGATCGATTTTACCCGCACCTCCTTTGTCCGCGAGGTCAGTCGCGCGCGTACCTTCGGATTCATGCGGGACCTGGAAAAACTGCGCGAAAACCAGCTGGCACTGGGTGGCAGCCTGGACAATGCCGTGGTGCTGGATGATTACCGCGTAGTGAACGAAGACGGTTTGCGCTACGACGATGAATTCGTCAAGCACAAGGTCCTCGACGCCGTGGGTGACCTGTACCTGCTGGGCCACAGCCTGATCGGTGCCTTCTGCGGCCACAAGTCGGGACACGCCCTGAATAACCGCCTGCTGCGGGCACTGGTGCAGCAACAGGATGCGTGGGAGATCGTGACGTTCGAAGACCCCACCACCACCCCCGACTGGCTGACCCGGCCAGTGACGGTATCCGCCTGACAAGGCTTCAAAAAGGTTCAAATTTCCCGGGCTTTTGCCGCTAACCGGTAGAGGGCTTCCTGCAGAGCGGGGTGCCTGATGCTCCTGGCAGTCTGCGCCAGCAGCGTGGCGTTGGCCATGGAAAGCTGCATGGGTTTGTTCTTAACCGGTTGAATTTCAACCTTATCTGGTTGAATTTTCAGTTCGACCCGGGTGACATTCAGGGAAAACTGGCACCTGAGTTGCTTAAGTAATTCGGGAGCGGCGAATCTCAGGCGCCCGGCCCACGCCGGGGACGCGATGGCCACTACCAGGATTTCGTTTTTCAGGTTGAGCACCTTACAATGCGCACCCAGTTCGGCCGGCAGGCACTGCAGTACAACCCGCTCGAGACGCGACAGTTTGCGCGCCCGCTCCAGCATCGGCAGCTTGGCCTGGGCGAGAATCTGTGAGCAGGATGAGGCGGTTTTCTGGCGCATGATCGGGTAACAGCGAATGGACAGTGACAGACAATGAAATTTTTACTCTATACGACAACCTACGGCAAGTCCGGCAGTATCCAGCTTAACCGTCCCGGTTTCTGGGTGCCCGCCCTGCTGGGCGTCTGCGGCCTGCTGGCAGGTGCCGGTGCGCTGGGTTTCAGGCTGGCTTCCCCGGCGGCGCCGCTGGCGGCGCACGACCCGGCCGGTAACGAGGTGCACTGGCAGGTCGCCCTGGAGGAACAGAAACGCGAGCTGACACAAGCGCGTGATGCCGCCCAGGACCAGCTCAATGCCCTGGCCGTGCGCCTGGGCCAGATGCAGGCGCAGATGCTGCGCGTCGAGGCGCTGGGACAGCGCCTGGCTCGCCAGGCCAAGCTGGATAAGTCTGAATTCGACTTCGACCAGCTGCCGGCCCGCGGTGGTCCGGCCGAGCCCCTGGCCGAAGAACAGATGAACGGGGTCGATTTCATGCGCACCCTGGACGACCTGGCATTGCAGATCGATGACCGTGCCCGCCAGCTGGAAGTGCTGGAGCAGGTCGTCAGCCGGCGCCAGTTGAAACACGCCGTCTCACCGGCCGGCCGCCCGATCAGCAAAGGCTGGTTGTCGTCCTATTTCGGCAAGCGGACCGACCCGTTCAACGGACGTCGGGAAATGCACAAAGGGGTCGATTTCGCCGGCCAGATGGGTTCCGGTATCCTGGCCACGGCCGCCGGCGTCGTCACCTGGGCCGGCAAGCGCTACGGTTACGGTAACCTGGTGGAGATCAATCACGGTAACGGGCTGTCCACGCGCTATGGCCATTGCCAGGACATCCTGGTGAAGGTCGGCGACAAGGTCGCGCAGGGGCAGGAAATCGCCCTGATGGGCTCCACCGGCCGCTCGACCGGCCCACACGTGCACTACGAGGTGCTGAAAAACGGGCGCCAGATCAATCCCGCCAAGTATGTTCGCGCCGCGCGCCGCACCGCCGGCTGACCTTACGCTTTGTTAACATCTGGAACGGACAGCAATGGGGACAGATTTTAGATCTGTCCCCGTTTTTCTTAATATCTGCGTCGCTGCCGCATATAAGGTATGATGCCGCTTTCCTGAAAGACGATAATTAGACGCAATCGCACGATAACGCCATGGTTTCTTCAATGCTTCGCAAGGTATTCGGCAGTCGCAACGACCGGATACTCAAGCGCCTGTCAAAGACAGTCAACAAGATCAACGCCCTGGAACCCGAGGTGCAGCCACTCAGCGACGAGCAGCTGCGGGCGAAAACCGACGAGTTTCGCCAGCGTTATCAGGACGGGGAGAGCCTGGATAAATTACTGCCCGAAGCCTTTGCCGTGGTGCGCGAGGCGTCCCGCCGCGTGCTGGGCATGCGCCATTTCGACGTCCAGTTGATCGGTGGCATGGTGTTGCACGAGGGCAAGATCGCCGAGATGCGCACCGGTGAGGGCAAGACCCTGGTCGCGACGTTGTTCGCCTATCTCAATGCCCTGTCCGGCAAGGGCGTACACGTGGTGACGGTGAACGATTACCTGGCACGGCGCGACGCCGGCTGGATGGGTAAATTGTACGGCTTTCTGGGCATGACCACCGGTGTGGCGGTGGCCGGCATGAATCACGACGAAAAGAAAGCCGCCTACGATGCCGACATTACCTATGGCACCAACAACGAGTTCGGTTTCGATTACCTGCGCGACAACATGGCCTTCCGCCGGGAAGAAAAGGTGCAGCGCGAGCTGAACGCCGCGGTGGTCGACGAGGTCGACTCCATCCTGATCGACGAGGCGCGTACACCACTGATTATTTCCGGACCGACGGACGACAAATCCGATCTTTACCTGGTAATGAAAGACCTGGTGCCGAAACTGGTCAGGCAGGAAGAGGAAGACGGCCCCGGCGATTACAGTATCGATGAAAAACAGAAACAGATTCACCTGACCGAAGACGGACACCAGCATGTCGAAGAGCTGCTGGAAAAAGCCGGGCTGCTCGCGGAAGGCCAGAGCCTCTATGATGCTGCCAACCTCACGCTGATGCACCACCTCAACGCCGCGCTGCGCGCCATGGCCCTCTACCAGAAGGATGTGGACTACATCATCCAGGACGGCCAGGTGGTAATTGTCGACGAGTTTACCGGGCGCACCATGCCCGGGCGCCGCTGGTCCGAGGGCCTGCACCAGGCGGTCGAGGCCAAGGAAGAGGTTAAAATCCAGAACGAGAACCAGACGCTGGCCTCGATCACCTTCCAGAACTATTTCCGCCTGTACGGCAAGCTGGCCGGCATGACCGGTACCGCCGACACCGAGGCTGCCGAGTTCGAGCAGATCTACGGCCTGGAAGTGGTCGTTATCCCGACCAACCAGCCGATGATCCGCGACGACCGCGGTGACCTGGTGTTCCTCACGGTGAAGGAGAAATTCGACGCCGTGGTCGATGATATCCGCGATTGCCGCAAACGCGGGCAGCCGGTGCTGGTCGGCACCACGTCGATCGAGACGTCCGAGTACCTGGCCGGCCTGCTCAAGAAACAGAAGATCGAACACGAAGTGCTGAACGCCAAGCAGCACGAGCGTGAAGCGCATATTGTCGCCCAGGCCGGGCAGCCCGGCGCGGTGACGATCGCCACCAACATGGCGGGCCGCGGTACCGATATCGTGCTGGGTGGCAGCCTGGATGCCGAGCTCACCGCGCTGGACGATCCCGACGAACACACGGTGGCGCGCATCAAGAAGGAATGGGAACAGCGCCACCGGCAGGTGCTGGAGGCCGGCGGCCTGCATATCGTCGGCACCGAGCGCCACGAGTCGCGGCGCGTCGATAACCAGTTGCGTGGCCGTTCCGGGCGCCAGGGCGACCCGGGTTCCAGCCGTTTCTACCTGTCGCTGGAAGATAACCTGATGCGCATTTTCGCCTCGGAGCGCGTCTCCGGCCTGATGCAGAAACTCGGCATGCAGGAAGGCGAGGCCATCGAGCACCCGTGGGTGAGCAAGGCCATCGCCAACGCCCAGCGCAAGGTGGAAGCGCACAACTTCAACATCCGCAAGAACCTGCTGGAATTCGACGATGTCGCCAATGACCAGCGCAAAGTCATCTACGAGCAGCGCAACGAGTTGATGGCCAGTGACGACGTTTCCGAAACCATCGAGGCCATTCGCGAGGACGTCGTCAACGACGTCATCAACAACTTCATCACGCCCGGCAGCATGGACGAGCAGTGGGATATCGCCGGCCTGGAAACGGCGATCGAAACCGAGTTTGCCCAGAAATTCGATATCCAGGGCTGGCTGGATGCCGACGACGAGCTGCACGAGGAAACCCTGCGCGCCAGGATTCTCGATGAGCTGGTCGCCGCCTACAAGGCCAAGGAGGCGCTGACCGGTGCCGAGACCATGCGGCATTTCGAGAAATCGGTCATGCTGCAGGTGCTCGACCAGGCCTGGAAGGAACACCTGGCGGCGATGGATTACCTGCGCCAGGGTATTCACCTGCGCGGTTACGCGCAGAAGAATCCCAAGCAGGAATACAAACGCGAAGCATTTGAAATGTTCACCCAGCTGCTGGATCGTATCAAGCTCGACGTGGTCGGCATTCTTTCCAAGGTGCAGGTGCGCACCGAGTCGGATGTGCAGGCGGTCGATGAACAGCGCCGCAGCAGCGCCGACATGCAGTTCCGCCACGACGAAGCCAGTGCCATGCAGGAAGCCACCGGCGAGGAGGCGGAAGCCGGCAGCGGGGAAGAAACCGTGCAGCCGTTTGTGCGCGACGGGCGCAAGATCGGTCGCAACGAACCCTGCCCCTGTGGCTCGGGCAAGAAATTCAAGCACTGCCACGGTAAACTCAGCTAACCCTGGATAGTATTGTGCGCTCGCAATGACGCATCAATCAGACCTTTCTCAGGAATAACATCGCTGCGACTGTCATGGCCGTCGGTTATAGCCAACTTCCTCCCCTGTTGCCGGTCGCCGGCATCCGCCTGGCGGCCGTTGCCGCGGGTATCCGTTACCGCGATCGTAACGACCTGGTGATCATGGAACTGGCGGAAGGCAGCCGCAGCGCCGCCGTGTTTACCCGCAATGCCTTTTGCGCCGCCCCGGTGATCGTGGCCCGGGAGCACCTCGCAAAACAGGCGCCGCGCTACCTGCTGATCAACAGCGGCAACGCCAATGCCGGCACCGGTGCGACCGGCCTGGCCGACGCCCGGCACAGTTGTGCTGCGCTGGGGCAGCTGGCGGGTTGCGAGGCGCAGCAGGTGTTGCCGTTTTCCACCGGTGTGATCGGACAGAAACTGGCGCTCGAAGCGCTGGAAAGTGCGCTGCCGGCTGCCCTGCAGGGGCTTTCGGCGCAGGGTTGGCGTGACGCAGCCGGCGCCATCATGACGACCGATACCGTGGCCAAGGGGGTCTCCAGCCAGGTCGATATCGACGGTCAGACCATTACCCTGACCGGTATTACCAAGGGGGCGGGCATGATTCGCCCGGACATGGCCACGATGCTGGCGTATATCGCCACGGATGCGAACGTCGACGCGGCGGCCCTGCAGGCCTGCCTGCGCGCTGCCGTCGAGCGCTCCTTCAATCGCATCACGGTTGACGGTGATACCTCGACCAACGATGCCTGCGTGCTGGTGGCTACCGGCGCTTCCCGCCAGGCGTGCATGAATACACAACACCCCGCTTACCCGGTTTTCTGCGAGGCGGTCGCCGGTGTGTGTGAACGCCTGGCGCAACTGATTGTGCGCGACGCCGAAGGTGCGACCAAGTTCGTGACCGTTGCGGTTGATGGTGGTGCTGACAGCCGGGAATGCCTGCAGGTTGCTTATACGGTCGCACATTCGCCGCTGGTCAAGACAGCGCTGTTTGCCAGCGATCCGAACTGGGGGCGTATTCTGGCAGCCGTGGGGCGCGCCGGCCTGGCTGACCTGGACATAGATGTTATCGAGATCTACCTCGACGATGTCTGCATTGTGCGGAGGGGCGGTGTTGCTGACGATTATCGCGAAGCCGACGGTCAGCGGGTCATGGACCGGGATGAAATCCTGATCGACATTCGGCTGGGGCGAGGCGCGGCCCGCGAACGCGTCTGGACCAGCGACCTGTCCCACGACTATGTGCGCATCAACGCCGAATACCGCACCTGAGAATACCCGGCTGCACGTGGCCGTGGCCGCCATTGTCAATGCACAGAACGAGGTGTTGCTGAGCCTGCGGCCCGAGCACGTTCACCAGGGCGGCCTGTGGGAGTTCCCGGGCGGCAAGCTGGAGGCGGATGAAACCGTCAGCCGGGCGCTGGCGCGTGAAATTCACGAAGAACTCGGTATCCATATCGGTGCGTCGCGGCCCCTGATCCGCATTCACCATCGTTACCCGGATCGCGAGGTGTTGCTGGACGTGTGGCGCATCGACGCGTTTGCCGGTGAAGCACACGGGCGGGAAGGGCAGCGGGTCGAATGGGTGCCGGTCCGGGAACTTGGGGCGCGGCGTTTTCCGGCGGCCAACCGGCCGATCATCCATGCCCTGCAGCTACCCTCCACGTACCTGATTACGCCCGAACCCGGCCCGCAGCCGGCCGTGTTTCTGCAACAGCTCGAAACGGCGCTGGCCGACGGCATCCGCCTGGTACAGTTGCGGGCGCCGGGGTTTACCGACCGGGCCTATGCCGAGCTGGCACGGCAGGTCGTTCCCCTGTGCCACCGCTACCAGGCACGGGTATTACTGAACGCCGCGGCTGAACTGGTCGAACAAACGGGGGCGGATGGTCTGCACCTGAATTCCCGGCGCCTGGCGCAGACCAGCGTGCGACCGTTACCGGAAAACCTGACCCTGATCGCATCCTGTCACAACGAGGAGCAGCTGCAACGGGCCGGGCAAATCGGTGTGGATGCCGCCGTCCTGTCGCCGGTACAGCCAACCGCCAGCCACCCCGGTGCGCGGCCGCTGGGTTGGGCGCAGTTCGCGGCCTGGGTCGACCCCTGTTGCTTCCCTGTCTACGCGCTGGGCGGCATGAAAGCGGCCGACATCGCCACGGCGCAGCGCCATGGCGGTCAGGGCGTAGCGGCCATCCGGGCCTTGTGGCCGGCATCGGGTGAGTCGTGATAAACGTCGTCGTACGTAGCCTGTTTTTGCTGGTGTCCTTGTTGCTGTGGGGGTGTGACAGGGCACCGCCAGCCGATCTGCCACTGACGGAGCTCGACGTGGCGCCGGGCTGTCAGGTGCAACAGGGATGCCGGGTGGCCGAAGGTGGCATGACGGTTGAAGTCCGGTTCGGCGAAACGCCGCGGGCCTTGCAGCCCTTTCCCGTCAGCCTGCAGGTTATTGGCGGCGAACCGGTCGAGACGCTGAGTGTCAGCTTTTACATGCAGGGTATGGATATGGGCATGAACCGTTATCACTTGCTGGGCGACGCCGGCAGTGGCTGGAAAGCCGCTGTCACGTTGCCGATCTGCGTGTCCGGCCGCAGTGACTGGGTGGCCGAGTTCGAGCTGCTGACGAAACAGCGACGCCTGCGCTTTCGCGTTCCGTTTGTATTGCATAAATAGACAGGCGGCCGCTGCTTCACGTTCAGGCGTCGGGCGTCACCAGCAAGGCATCCAGCAGCACCACCGGGTGCATCACGGTGATATCGGCGCCGCGTTTCCGCAGCCCGGCGGCCAGTTGCAGGCTGCAACCGATATTGGTGGTCAGCAGGAGGCGGGCTCCCGAGCCAATGATGCGATCCACCATGGCCTCAGCCAGGCGCCCCGACAGGTCCGGCTGGGTCAGCATGTAGCTGCCGGCGGCGCCGCAGCAGCCGCCGTCGGGATTGACGACGACAGTTTGCAGCCGGGGAATGCGCGCCAGGAGGCTGATCAACGTAGCCTGTTGCCTGAGGATATTCCGCTGGGTACAGGGAATATACAGGGCGACGGTCTCGGCCAAGGGGTTGAAGCGCAGGCGATGCCCGGCGTCGGTATGCAGAAAGTCGATAATATCGCTTACCCTTCCGGCGAATTCCCGCGCCTGCGGATAGCGCTCAGCGTAGCCGAGCAGTTGCGCCGTGCACCCCGAGGCAAAGGTCAGTACCGGTCGCCGGTCACCGGTAAAGGCGCGGAGATTGGCCTCGGCCAGCTGCCGGGCCTTGTCGGGCCTGCCGCTGTGCTGGTGGAGCGCACCGCAGCAACCCTGGTCCGGAGGTGCGGCGACCCGGTAGCCGAGGCGTTGCAGCAGGCGCCGGCTGGCCTGCAGCGTGTCGGCATCGAACAGTTCCCCCGTGCAACCGGTGAACAGCTGCACTTCGCCGCGATTCGGCGGTGTCACGTCGCCCCCTGCGCCAGCGGGCCGGTCCGCG
Source organism: uncultured Thiogranum sp. (assembly GCA_965544455.1). Taxonomy (GTDB): domain Bacteria; phylum Pseudomonadota; class Gammaproteobacteria; order DSM-19610; family DSM-19610; genus Thiogranum. The sequence goes on along the minus strand of CBEUNK010000037.1, from coordinate 4,798 downwards.
AACGGCGCCCGGGCTGGTTCGCGGTCCTGCTCCGGAGCAGTCTCCTGACGCAAGCACTTTGCCGGCAGGCCGCGCCCGCGAGGTGTTGGCAGTAATTGCAGCAGGCGTTTCCAGCCGGCTGGCAGGCTGCGCACGCGGGCCAGTCGCTGCAAATGGAGTAAACGGGCGCTGATCAGCAATGCGGCGCTGATGCGGCGGCCAGTCTTCGATGTCAGCATGCCCAGGCGGGCCGCCTGCGCCAGCCGGTGCCGCCAGGCGTGACGCCGGTGGGATTCCAGGCGTTCACGCGCGCTGTCCATCAGCCGGTCGAACGGGACCCGCGAGGGGCACATGGCCTCGCAGGCATGGCACAGCAGGCACTGGTCGAGGTGTATGAACACGCCGGGCGACCATTCGGTCGCCGGCCGGTCCAGCAACTGCATGAGACTGATACGTCCCCGTGGCGAGTCGGCTTCGTTGCCGGTCAGGTTGAACGTCGGACAGTATGGCAGGCACAGACCGCATTTCACGCAGCGTTCCGTGGCGGAAAGATCATTCATGCACTTATTGATACAGGATGGCGGCGGTGGCTGACAAGCGCTAATGTTATTTCCCCACTGACTCGGGTATCTTGCCGCCAGTTTGTTTCAGGAAACCGCACATGTCCTACTACAAATATCATGTTTTTTTCTGCACCAACCTGCGCGCCGACGGTTCGGCCTGCTGCCAGCGTTTCAATGCCCAGGCGATGCGCGACCATGCCAAGCAGCGCAGCAAGGAGCTGGGTATCGCCGGTGCCGGCAAGGTGCGCATCAATACCGCCGGCTGCCTGGACCGCTGCAATGAAGGGCCGGTGGTGGTGGTCTACCCCGACGCTGTCTGGTACAGCTATGTCGACCAGTCCGATATCGATGAAATTATCGACGAGCACCTGGTAAAGGGGCGGGTGGTGGAGCGCCTGAAGATCTGACTCTTTGCCCAAATAGCAGCGATAAATCTATATATTTCAAATAGCTAAATATTTTTCGGGGCAGGAAGATAAATTAAATCTCAAATAGTGCTTGACAAAAAGGAAGTATATTATAAAATTCTAATCGACTGATCGGTTAGCCCCCAACCGTAACTAGCCGGTCAGCCTCCTCCAATCCTCCTTTGGTGGTTTTTAGGCGCGACTTCTTCAGTCGCGCTTTTTTTTTGGTTTAATTGGGGTCAGAGCACATTTTTTCCTAATATTGATACAGACCTTAACTTTCGCGTCTCAAACAAAGAATATTAGGAAAAAATGTGCTCTGACCCCAATTAAACCCTAAATCCTTGAATCGTCCCGGACCGTTCTGTATTATTCCCGCTCTTTTGTAGCAGTACCGGATCTTCGGAGCAGATTTCAATGAAAACCTTCAGTGCCAAAGCGCATGAAGTCCGGCGCGACTGGTTTGTCGTCGATGCCGCGGACAAAACCCTGGGCCGGCTCGCCAGCGAGATCGCGCGGCGCCTGCGCGGCAAGCATAAGCCGGAATATACGCCGCACGTGGATACGGGCGACTATATTGTCGTGGTCAATGCCGACCGCATTCGCGTCACCGGGCGCAAGGCCAGCGACAAGATGTACCATCATCACACCGGTTATATCGGTAACATGAAGTCCATCAGCTTTGAAAAGCTGCAGCAGAAGGCCCCGGGCCGGGTGCTGGAACTGGCGGTCAAGGGCATGCTGCCGAAGAATCCGCTGGGCCGCGCCATGTACCGCAAGCTGAAGATCTACGCCGGTCCCGAGCACCAGCACGCCGCCCAGCAGCCGAAGGCGCTGGATATCTAAACGCAGAGACAGACTTATGAGTGATACCTATTACGCTACCGGCCGCCGCAAGAGTTCCACGGCGCGCGTGTTCCTGAAAAAGGGCAGCGGTGACATCACCGTCAACAACCGCCCGCTGGACCAGTATTTCGGCCGCCCGACGGCGCGCATGATCGTCCGCCAGGCGCTGGAAAAAGTGGACCTGCACGAGCAGTTCGACGTCAACTGCACGGTCAAGGGTGGTGGTACCACCGGCCAGGCCGGTGCGATCCGTCACGGTATTACGCGTGCAGTGATCAACTACGATAACGAACTGCGCAGCCCGTTGCGCAAGGCCGGTTTCGTGACCCGCGACGCCCGCGAGGTCGAGCGCAAGAAAGTCGGCCTGCACAAGGCGCGTCGCGCCCCGCAGTTCAGCAAGCGTTAATCACCTTCCTGAATTTGGCGGATCGTCTAACGGCAGGACAGAGGACTCTGACTCCTCCAATCTAGGTTCGAATCCTAGTCCGCCAGCCAATAAAACCGGAACCCGCCGCCAGGCGGGTTTTGGTTTTATGGCGGAATATCTTTCCGTTTCCCGCGTCTCCCTTCTGATAGCCCAATCTGTTGTTTTTTTGTTTTTGGGCTAAAGTTTCCGGCCAACCTGTCGTCAAAAAACCGACGTCGCATGACGACACTACTTTATGAGTGTTATTGAGCGGTTGACAGGTTTCTGGCGTTATTTCTCCGACCGTTGTTGCGATAATGATACAAAAAAGCCACATTGTGGTTTTTTTGAAAAAAATTGTTGCATCCCTGTCAGAGTGTGCGCTAAGCTTTGAGCTCGTAACGACTATCCTGTGCTATGTATAGCTGAGTAAGAGGAGTTCTCTCATGAACAAAAAACTGATTGCTTCTGCAATGGGTCTGGTGATGGCAGGCGGTATGGGCCTGGCCAACGCAGACGTTAAACTCTACGGTCAGATCGACGTGTCTCTGGATGCGCTTGATTCCGATGCCTCCGGCTTTTCTGACGACATCAACATGAATTCCAACACTTCTGCGGTTGGCGTCAAGGGTTCGGAAGACCTGGGCAACGGCATGTCTGCCTTCTTCAAGCTGGAATACCAGACGGACGTGACCGAAGGCAGCAGCCTGAGCGGTCGTGACCAGTACCTCGGTATGAAGATGGAGCAGTTCGGCAAGCTGACCTTTGGTACCACCTCGACGGCCTACAAGTCGGCCGGCGCCAAGATCGATCCTTTCTACCGTACCTCCGCCCAGTCACGTTCCTGGGGTCTGCAGTCCAACCTGCACTCCGGCAAGGGTGAAGAAGGTCACGGTCGTGGTACCAACATCGTGCGTTATGACTCGCCCAGCATGAGCGGCTTCGGTCTGACGGCCACTTACCAGTTCGACAACAACAAGCAGGGCGGCGCTGAAGACGACGATCCCTACAGCATCGGCCTGACCTACAAGGGTGGCAACCTGTTCGCGGCTGCTTCCTACATCGACACCCAGCAGGACGACGACGCCGCGGCTGCCCAGTTCCTGGCCAAGTACACCTACGATGCCTTTGAAGTGCACGGCATCTACGAGCTGGACCAGGGCCTGATCACCGCGCACCGCACCAACGGTATCGGCTCCACCACTGGCGGCCGTGCCGGTAGCGCCATGGATGACGGCGCTGACATCTGGAGCATCGGCGGCACCTACACCATCGGCAACAACGTCATCGGCGCCGACTACGGTCAGGGTTCCGATTCCGACGGTAAGGATGGCGTGGCCAACACCGCTGATGACCTGGAAGAGTACGATAGCTGGCGTATCGTCGGTGTGCACAAGTTCAGCAAGCGCACCTTCGTTTACGGCGGTTACGGTAACCAGGACTTCAAGGACAAGGGCGAAGACTCGGTCTTCACCCTGGGTGCTCGCCACAAGTTCTGATTCGGTGTGAACCGCAAGGAACAGGAAACGGGGCCTTCGGGCCCCGTTTTTTTTCTGCTACTGTTTGCGCTGGTGGCGTCTCCGGCCTGCACGCCGCGGGCCACCCAGCCACCCACCATCGATCTTGCCCGGGTCCACCCGTCCGGGGCGCACCGGATTGCCTTTGACCCGGCCGGCCGGCGCCTGGCCAGCGGTGGTCTGCATGGGTATGTCCGTATCTGGTCGTTGGCCAGGGGTAGCGAACTGATGAGCTACCGGGTTCACCACGCCCGCATAACGGGTCTGGCCTGGCTGGATACAAACCATCTCATCAGCGCCGATCACGCCGGCTGGCTGAAAATCACTGCATCGGACAGTGCCCGGACGGAAAAAGCCGTCAAGCTGAATCGTATCGACAAGCTGCGGCTGTCGCCTGATCGCAAGTGGTTGGTTGTCACCAACCCGGCGGGCCTCTACCGGCTGTCTTTACCCGGTCTGCAAAAATCCGCGCAACGTGATTTACCGGTACCGCCACTGGCGCTGGCCATTGACCCGGCCGGCGATCGTATCGCGGTGGCGACTGCCGATCGCACCGTGCATCTGCTGAACACGGCGCTTGAAACCCGGCGTGAATTGCCGCGTGCTTCGCGCAAGGCGCAGGACCTGGCGTTTTCACCGGACGGTGACACCCTGCTGGGCGGTGGCTGGTTCCGGCTGCTGGCCTGGGACCTGCGCCATAACCAGCTGGAAGAATATTCCACCGAGCACCTGGGCAAGATCAATTCCGTGGCCATCAGCCCGGACGGTGCGCACTGGCTCAGCCTGGGGCGCGAAACCGATTCACATTTCCTGATGACGAATGCCGTCACCCACCAGGTCGAGCGGCGTTTCGAGGTGTTGCCCCTGTGTGGCCAGCAGGCCCGCTTCAGTCCCGACGGCCGCTTCGCGGCAGCTTCCTCGGATGACGGGTCGATTCATATTTACGATCTGAATCAACCGTACAGGCCGGTGGTCCGGTATATGGAATTTGATGACTGAGGTATCACCCCGAATGGCAAGCCACGGGTGCTACAATAGCGTCTTTGTAACCGTTTATTCTGCAGCCCGGCATGCCCCACC
>CBEUNK010000036.1:0-21250 GCA_965544455.1 uncultured Thiogranum sp. | reverse complement strand
AACCCGGCAATATCATATTGAAGGAGTACTAGGGCCAGTCGGTCCGGTTGGGTTTTCCCGGCTCCCTGGGGCGAGCGTTGCAGAAGTGCCCTAGCGTGTGCCGAATACCACCATGGTTTTGCCCTTGGCCGAGATCAGCCCCTGTTCCTCCAGTGACTTCAACACGCGTCCCACCATTTCACGGGAACAGCCGACGATGCGGCCGATCTCCTGGCGGGTGATTTTGATCTGCATGCCGTCCGGGTGGGTCATGGCGTCCGGCTGCTTGCACAGGTCCAGCAGGGTGCGCGCGACGCGGCCGGTGACGTCCAGGAATGCCAGATCGCTGACCTTGCGGCTGGTGTTGCGCAGGCGCGTGGCCATCTGGCCGGCCAGGGCAAACAGGATGCCGGGGTCGTCTTCGGCCAGCTGGCGGTAACGACTGTAGCTGATTTCCGCCAGCTCGCACTGCGACTTGGTGCGGATCCAGGCGCTGCGGTTGCTGTCTTCACCGAACAGGCCCATCTCGCCGAAGAAATCGCCGGGATTGAGGTAGGCCAGTACGATTTCGTGCCCGTCATCGTCCTCGATCAGCACGGTCACCGAGCCCTCGACGATGTAATAAAGTACATCGGACTGGTCGCCGGCATAGATGATCACGCTCTTGGCCGGATACCGCCGCCGGTGGCAGTGTTCCAGGAATTTGTCGATCGACGACGTGCTGTCGGTCGGCGTTGGAGCGGGTATTGTATTTGGCATCATTCGACTGTACCTTCGCGGGCCCTTGTCCCGTATATAGCGTTTGATGAACGGGTTTCATTAGCTTATGCAAACCCCGGGCCAGGCGGATTTGTGACGGAATTCTCAACTTTTTGACGGGAGCGGCCATGCAGGCGCGTATAAAGTGGGTCCAGGACGCGACTTTTCTGGGTGAGTCCGGCAGCGGGCACGCCGTGGTCATGGACGGGCCACCCGATCACGGGGGACGGAATCTTGGCGTCCGGCCCATGGAAATGCTGTTGCTGGGCATGGGCGGCTGTACGGCGTTTGACGTGGTCAGCATCCTGAAGAAGTCCCGCCAGCCGATCACCGACTGCGTGGCGGAGATCGAGGCGGCGCGGGCCGAGCAGGATCCCAAGATTTTTACCCGGATTCATGTGCACTTCATCGTCACCGGCCAGGGCCTCGATGACCGGCGCGTGGCGCGCGCCGTGTCGCTGTCAGCCGACAAGTACTGCTCCGCATCCATCATGCTGGGCAAGACGGCCGAGATTACCCACGACTACGAAATCCGGGAGACCTGAATGCAGCGCCCGCCAGCCACCTCGGGATTGCGGCACATCGCACTGTACGTGCAGGACCTGGACGCCGCCGAACACTTTTACGTTGACCTGCTGGGTATGCAGGTGGAGTGGCGCCCCGATGACGATAATGTCTACCTGACGTCGGGCAACGACAACCTGGCCCTGCACCGCAGTGATCGGGCGGTCGATCGTACGGCGCAGACGCTCGATCATATCGGCTTTATTCTGCTCACGGCCAACGATGTCGACGCCGGGTACGAATTTCTGCAGGCCAGTGGTGTGGAGATGAAATCCGCCCCGCGTACCCACCGGGATGGTGCCCGTAGTTTTTACTGCGTCGGACCACAGCAGGTCACGGTACAGATGATCTATCACCCGCCGATCGCGACACGCTAATGGCTTGTGTACCGTGGCTGTCGGACCATCGATGAAAAAACTCAAGCTGGAAGGCTTCAACAACCTGACCAAGTCGCTGAGTTTCAATATCTACGATATCTGTTATGCCAAGTCACCGGCCCACCGGCGGGAGTATATCGAATACATTGACGAGGCCTACAATGCCAAGCGGCTGACGCAGATTCTTACCGATGTGTGTGACATTATCGGTGCTAAGATTCTCAACGTGGCTCACCAGGACTACGAACCGCAGGGCGCCAGTGTCACCATGCTGATTGCGGAAGAGGAAATCGGTTCGCCGGACATTTCCAACGCGGCGGAGCCGGGGCCGTTACCCGAAGCCGTGGTCGGGCACCTGGATAAAAGCCATGCCACGGTGCATACCTATCCAGAGAGTCACCCCGATAACGGCATCAGTACGTTTCGTGCCGATATCGATGTCTCGACCTGTGGTGTCATCTCGCCCCTGAAGGCTTTGAATTACCTGATTCACAGTTTTGAGTCCGATATCGTCATCATGGACTACCGGGTGCGAGGTTTTACGCGGAATGTGCGCGGACGCAAGCATTTCATCGACCATAAAATCAATTCCATCCAGAATTTCATCGCCCGGGACACCCGCGACTGTTACGAAATGATCGACGTCAACGTCTACCAGGAAAATATCTTCCATACCAAGATGCGCCTCAAGCAGCTGACGCTGGATGATTATTTATTCGGTGTCGGCGAGGAGGCACTGAGCACGGCGGAAAAACGCAGCATCAGCCGCCGGGTCGAGCACGAGATCAACGAAATATTCTACGGGCGCAACATGCCGGGAAATCGACAGGGCCGCTGAGGGGGTGTTGCAACCGGAGCGCAAGTTGCGCACACTTTCGGTATGACAGCGCGACATTACAGCCCCTTTGACCACCTGATCATGGGCTTTGACCAGGCCCTGCGGACGCTGGCCGGCAAGCCGCTGGTCACCGAACGTTCCAATCCCGCCGATGACCGCGAGGAAACCGAACTCAGCGACGCCGAGAAAGCCGAGTCCATGCGCCTGATGCGCGTCAATCATGCCGGTGAGGTGGCCGCCCAGGCACTGTACCAGGGGCAGGCGCTGACGGCACGCCTTGAGAATGTGCGGGAAAGTATGGAGCGGGCCGCAGAAGAAGAGAACGACCATCTTGACTGGTGCGAACAGCGCGTCAGCCAGCTGGGTGGGCATGTAAGTTACCTGAATCCCCTGTGGTACCTCGGCTCTTTCAGCATCGGCGCCGCCGCGGGCGCACTGGGCGACAAGTGGAGCCTGGGGTTTGTCGCCGAAACCGAGAAACAGGTCATCGAACACCTCGATAGCCATCTCCGGCGCATATCCCCCGACGACCAGAAAAGCCGTGCCATCATCGAGCAGATGAAGATCGACGAGGCGCATCACGGTGCCGAGGCGCGGCGCGCCGGCGGCGCCGATCTGCCGCGGCCGGTTCAACAGCTAATGCAGCTGACATCGAAATTCATGACCGGCACGGCCTACTGGGTCTAGCCGGCGCCGCCATGTCGATCCGGGATTTCGAGGGGCAGCGCCCCCGCATCCATCCTTCCGCGTACGTTGACGAACAGGCCATGGTCTGCGGCCAAGTGAGCATAGGCGCCGACAGCTCCATCTGGCCGATGAGCGTGGTGCGGGGCGATATCAACAGCATAACTATCGGAGAACGCACCAATATCCAGGATGGCTCGGTGCTGCATGTGACCCACGACAGCGAGTTTGCCAAAGGCGGTGCGCCGCTGGTAATCGGCAGCGACGTCACGGTGGGTCACAAGGTGGTATTACACGCCTGTACCGTCGAGGACCTGTGCCTGGTGGGCATGGGGGCGGTAGTGCTCGACGGCGCCATTATCCGCTCAGGCGCCATGGTCGGCGCCGGCGCGCTGGTGCCGCCCAACAAGGATCTCGAGGGGGGGTACCTGTATGTCGGCGCCCCTGTCCGGCAGGCGCGCGAGCTCAGCGACAAGGAAAAACGCTTCCTAAAATATTCGGCGGAGCATTATGCCCGCCTGAAAGACCGGCACCGGCGGTAAGATTCAGGTGCCGGCCCCAGCACCTTAGCGTTTCATCGATTCAAAGAATTCGTTGTTGGTCTTGCTGTCCTTGAGGCGGTCCAGCAGGAACTCCATGGCGGCGATGTCTTCCATCGGGTGTAACAGCTTGCGCAGGATCCAGACTTTCTGCAATTCGTCCGGGCTGGTCAGCAGTTCCTCGCGGCGGGTGCCGGAACGGTTGATGTTGATTGCCGGGAACACGCGTTTTTCCGCGATCTTGCGGTCCAGGTGAATTTCCATGTTGCCGGTGCCCTTGAATTCCTCGTAGATGACGTCGTCCATGCGCGAACCGGTGTCCACCAGGGCCGTGGCGATAATGGTCAGCGAGCCGCCTTCCTCGATATTGCGCGCCGCGCCGAAAAAGCGTTTCGGGCGGTGCAGGGCGTTGGCATCCACGCCACCGGTCAGCACCTTGCCGGACGACGGCACAACGGTGTTGTAGGCGCGGCCCAGGCGGGTAATGGAATCCAGCAGGATAACGACATCGCGTTTGTGTTCCACCAGGCGCTTGGCTTTTTCAATCACCATTTCGGCGACCTGCACGTGGCGGCTGGCGGGCTCGTCAAAGGTGGAGGAAACGACTTCGCCACGCACCGAGCGTGCCATTTCCGTGACCTCTTCCGGGCGTTCGTCAATCAGCAGCACGATCAGATAACATTCGGGGTGGTTGGCGGTAATCGACTGGGCCACGTTCTGCAGCAGCATGGTTTTACCGGCCTTCGGCGGCGACACGATCAGGCCGCGCTGCCCCTTGCCGATGGGTGACGCCAGGTCGATGACGCGTGCCGTGATGTCCTCGGTGCTGCCGTTACCCAGTTCCAGGTTGAGGCGCTCGTTGGGGTGCAAGGGTGTCAGGTTTTCGAAAAGCACCTTGCCCTTGGCGTTCTCGGGCTTTTCGTAATTGATTTCATTGACCTTGAGCAGGGCGAAATAACGTTCCCCCTCTTTGGGTGGCCGGATCTTGCCGGCCACGGTATCGCCGGTGCGCAACCCGAAGCGGCGGATCTGGCTCGGTGAGACATAGATATCGTCCGGTCCCGCGAGATAGGAGCTGTCCGCCGAGCGCAGGAAGCCGAAGCCATCCTGAAGAATTTCCAGGACACCGTCGCCGAAAATATCCTCGCCGCTTTTGGCATGTGATTTCAGGATCGAGAAGATGACGTCCTGCTTGCGCGAACGGGCGCCTTCGATGCCCATGTCCTGCGCAATGCTGATCAGTTCGGATGCCGGTTTTTGTTTCAGTTCAGTCAGATTCATAGTCGTTAGTGTCGTTAAAGTTGTGGGGAACGGCACCGCCATGCAGCGGTGGTTAAACGGTACGTCGCTATTGCAGCGGCGTATGTCGGTTCAGATGCGTTGGATAGAGTCCATGCCTCCTGGTTAAAACAATACACCGGACAGCGGCTACAGGTTCGTGTCGATAAAAGCCGTCAGCTGTGATTTCGACAGGGCGCCCACCTTGGTGGCTTCGACGTTGCCGTCCTTGAACAGCATCAACGTGGGGATGCCGCGAATACCGTATTTGGGCGGTGTCTGCGGATTTTCATCGATATTCAGCTTGGCGACCTTGACCTTGCCCTGATACTCGGCGGCGATCTCGGTCAATATGGGGGCGATCATCTTGCAGGGGCCGCACCATTCGGCCCAGTAATCGACCAGCACGGGGTCAGAGGATTCAAGTACTTCGTTTTGAAAAGAGTCATCGGTTAAATAAACGATGTTATCGCTCACGCTAGAGGCCTCCTGACCACTTGATTAACAGTTTGATTTCGGGAACGGGGATTAAAATTAAAACGCGGGCCTTGTCAGACGAAACTGCTTTCGATCGCCCATTATTACCGCACGGGGCGCCTTTGGCCTCAAGACATTACAGCAGTGGGACTAATTTCAGCCCAAAAAGCGTCAGAATGCAAGTCTAAAGCTGAGAATAAAATCGATAAATTCGTTATGCTTCATCCCCATGACTCAGGATACCACGACAAACAGTTCTTTCTCGAGCTTTGATCTTCCTCCGGAATTGGCTCAAGGCATTGAGGAAGCAGGCTTTTTGGCCTGCACACCGATCCAGGAAAAAACGCTCCCGCTGACACTCGAAGGGCAGGACGTCGCCGGGCAGGCGCAAACCGGTACCGGCAAAACCGCAGCGTTTCTGATCGCGACCTTCAATCACCTCATGCGCCACCCGGCGGACGGGCAACGCAAGCCCAACCAGGTCCGGGCGCTGATACTGGCGCCCACCCGGGAACTCGCAATCCAGATTCATCGCGATGCAACAAAGCTCGGGCAATTCACCGGGCTGCGTCTCGGCCTGGCATACGGCGGCACCGATTATGATCGCCAGCGGCAGCAGATTGCCGAGGGGGTGGATGTGCTGATCGGCACACCAGGCCGCATTATCGATTACTTCAAGCAGCACGTCTTCGACCTGCGCAAGGCACAGGTGGTGGTGCTCGACGAGGCTGACCGCATGTTTGACCTGGGTTTCATCAAGGACGTGCGTTTTCTGCTGCGGCGCTGCCCGCCGCCAACGGAACGCCTGGGCCTGTTGTTTTCGGCCACCCTGTCGTTGCGGGTCAACGAGCTTGCCTACGAACACATGAATAACCCGCAGCACGTGCAGGTGGAGCCGGAGCAGGTCACCGCCCGGCACGTCCGGCAGGTGCTCTACCACACGGCGAATGAAGACAAGATTCCGCTGCTGCTGGGGCTGATGAAGCGTATCGACGCCCAGCGGAGCATCGTGTTTGTGAACACCAAGCGTGATGCCGAAAAGGTCTGGAGCTATCTGGAAGGCAACGGATTGAAGTCGGCAATCCTTTCCGGTGACGTGCCACAGAAAAAACGTCAGTCACTGCTCAGGCAGTTCCAGGACGGTGAGCTGGCGATACTGGTGGCGACCGACGTGGCCGCGCGCGGTCTGCATATTCCCGATGTCAGTCATGTATTCAACTACGACCTGCCCCAGGACGCCGAGGATTATGTCCATCGAATCGGCCGTACGGCGCGGCTGGGTGCGGACGGCGACGCGATCAGCTTCGCCTGTGAGCGGTTCGTGTATTCGCTGCCGGATATTGAAGCGTTTATCGGCGAATCGATCCCGGTGGAGCCGGTGCGTGATGAGCTGCTGGTCGAGCCGGCGCCGCCGGTACCCCGGCCAAAGCGGAAATCCGCGCCCCGGCGGGATGCCGGCGGCCGTGGCCGGGGGCAGAAACGGCCCCAAAAACGGCGCTCCGCCCCCAGCGCCTCCTGAGCGGCTGTCCTGGCGGGTGAACCCCTGGAGGACGCCGGGGTCAAAATGGACTACAATCAGAACGCGCCATAAAATAATAGATTAGCGCCGGGCATTTAAGTTCTTTGCCAAGCGGCCGTGGTTACTTACTCTGGGATATAGTGAAAATAGAATACGATCACCATGGTCAGTCTCGCCCTACCACAATCTGCCCTGCAGAACTGGCTGCGTCCCGAACGCAGTGGCCAGCTTGCCAGACTGGCTAACATTCTGCTGGTCGTCTGGCTGGCCTGGTTGCTGGCCGGCCTCAGCTGGCTGGTTGTGCCCGAACCCGAACAGCCCGTGGCCTCGAGCGCCGTCGCTACCAGGGCGGCGCCAGTGCCGCGTCAACAGGCGCGCTTTGACGAACGCCAGGTTGCGTCCTGGCACGTTTTCGGTAAGGCGGGGGAAGACGACAAGCCGGTTCAGAAAGCCGCTACCGTGGACGCACCGGAGACCCGTCTCAAGCTTACCCTCCGGGGCGTGTTTGCCAGCGATGAAGCGGGCAACGCGCGCGCCATTGTCGCCGATCCCCGGGGCAAGGAAGACCATTACGCCGTCGGTGATCCACTGCCGGGCGGCGCCCGGCTGTCGGAAATCTACCCGGACCGGATCATTCTGGAGCGCAACGGCCGTTACGAAACGCTGCGCCTGCCGAAGGAACGGGCGCCTTCGGCAGCCAACGGACGGCGCAGCCGTTCGACGGCCGGTAACAGCAGCGCCGGCAAGGCGGCTGCGTTCAGCCGCTACCGCACAGAGATCAAGCAAAACCCGTCGGCGTTTATGAACTACGTGCGGGCGACACCGGCGCGCCAGGCCGGTAAATTTGTCGGTTTCCGTCTGCAGCCGGGCAAACAGCGTGGTGCCCTCAAGGAACTGGGGCTGCAGCCGGGTGACATTGTGACGGCGATCAACGGGGTGCAGATCGACTCGCCGGCCAAGGGTATGAAAGCCATGCAGGCGCTGGGTGACGGCGACACGGTTAACGTCACCTTGCTACGGGCGGGGCAGGAAACGTCCATGAGCCTGACCTTGCCGGCGGGCAAATGATAACAGTGGGCGAGCAGGAGCAGAATTGCAGTGAAATCCCGGGACAATAGACACAGGCGATGGCTGCACGGCATGTGGTTGCTGTGCCTGTTGTGGGCTTCACCCCTGTTTGCCCAGACCATTACGCTGAATCTCAAGGACGCGGATATCAACGCCCTCATCGGTACCGTGGCCGAAGTGACCGGCAAGAATTTCATTGTCGATCCGCGCATCAAGGGCAAGGTGACGGTAATTTCCTCGCGCGCCATGGACAGCGACGAGGTCTACCAGGTGTTCCTGTCGATTCTGAAGGTGCACGGCTTTGCCGCGGTCCCCAGCGGCTCGGTCATCAAGATACTGCCGGACGTCAGCGCCAAGCAGGACGCCATCCCGAATGTCACCGACAAGGCGCCCGGCCACGGCGACGAAATGGTGACGCGGGTCATCCAGGTCGATAACGTGGCGGCCGCGCAGCTGGTGCCGATCCTGCGGCCGCTGGTGCCGCAACAGGGTCACCTGGCAGCTTACCCGACGACCAATGTGCTGATCATCTCTGATCGCGCCGAGAACGTCTCGCGGCTGGTCAGTATCATCCGCCGCATCGACAAAGTCAGTGACAGTGAAATAGAGGTGATCCGCCTGCAGCATGCCTCGGCAGCCGAGGTGGTGCGCATTCTCAATGCCATCAGCCGGGCGGGTTCTGCGCAGGGCAAGGGGCCGGCAGCAGCGACCCAGGCGATGGTGGCCGATGAGCGTACCAACAGTGTGCTGCTGGGCGGCGACCGTGCCGACCGTCTCCGCCTGCGGGCCATTATTTCCCACCTGGATACGCCACTGGAGTCGGAAGGTAACACCAAGGTGATCTACCTCAAGTATGCCAAGGCGCCCGACCTGGTCGAAGTGCTGCAGGGTGTGGGCAAAACGAAGAGCGAAGAGGCCAAGAAGGGCAGGGCGGCGGCTGCCAATGTTTCCAAGGAGTTGGACATCCACGCCGACGAGGCCACCAACGCGCTGGTTATCACCGCGCCACCGTCATTAATGCGCTCACTGGAAAGCGTGATCCGCCAACTGGACATCCGCCGTTCACAGGTGCTGGTCGATGCGATCATCGCCGAAGTGGGCGAAAACAAGGCCCGCCAGCTGGGTATTCAGTGGGCGGTGTTCGACCTGAGCGGCGATACCGCGCCGGTAGGCGGCACTAATTTTAATAATGTCGGCACCAATCTGGTGGACATCGCTCAAGGTGTTATTGACAAAAGCCTGGTCGGACTGACGCCCGGCCTGTCGTTTGGTATCGGCAAGCTGGGTAATGACAGTGTCAATTTCGCTGCCGTGCTGCAGGCGCTGGCCTCGGACGGTGATTCGAACATTCTTTCAACGCCCTCGCTGGTGACGCTGGATAACGAGGAGGCGGAGATCGTGGTCGGCCAGAATGTGCCGTTTGTAACCGGTTCGTTCACCGATACCGGTAGCGCCGGCTCATCGGTCAACCCTTTCCAGACTATCCAGCGCGAGGATGTGGGTATTACCCTGAAGATCAAGCCGCAGATCAATGAGGGTGATGCCGTGATCATGGCAATCGAGCAGGAAGTTTCCTCGATTGCCAGCGATGCACAGGCCTCGGATCTGATTACCAACAAGCGTTCCATCAAGACCAACGTCCTGGCCAAGGACGGACAGATTGTGGTGCTGGGTGGCCTGATCGAAGACCGGATCCGTGAATCCGAGCAGAGAGTGCCGCTGCTGGGCGACCTGCCCTTGCTCGGTGCGCTGTTTCGGGCCAAGTCCAGTAATGTCCAAAAGGCCAACCTGATGGTGTTCATCCATCCCGTCATTTTGCGCGATCGCGGTACGACCGACAGTTATACCGCCGCCAAGTACAACTATATTCGTGCCATTGAGGCGGATTCTTTCAAGGAAGGTGTCTTCATGACGCCGGAAGTTCCGCAACCCAAGCTGCCCGAAATGCAGGAGCTGCTGGAGTTGCCACCACCGTTCGAGCCCCCGGCCGGGAATGCTGCCGAATCGGCCAAACCTGACCAAGATGGCTGAAACCGAACTACAGGAAGCCCTTGCCGGGGCGGCCGCAGGCGAGGTCACCGAGCAGGCGCTGCCTGACCGGCGTCCTCCGTTCATGTTCGCCAAACGGCACGGCCTGCTGGTCACGGGCATGACCGGGGCGGGTGCCGATGTGGTGCTGGGCCCCGATGCCGATCCCAATGCATTGGTGGAGCTGCGCCGTTTCGTGGGGCGCCACCTGAATTTCCGCCAGGTCGGCAGCGAAGAGTTTGACGCGCTGCTGGCATCCACCTACGAGCAGGGTTCCAACGAAGCCATGCAGATGATGGAAGGGCTGGGCGAAGATCTCGATCTGTTTCAGGTTGCCCAGGCCCTGCCGGAAACCGAGGACCTGCTGGAAAGCGAAGACGATGCGCCCATTATCCGGTTGATCAACGCCCTGTTGACCGAAGCCGTCAAGGAAAACGCGTCGGATATTCATATCGAGCCATTCGAAAACCGCCTGGTGGTACGTTTTCGCGTTGACGGAGTGTTGCGCGAAGTGCTCCAGCCACAGCGTGTGCTGGCGCCGCTGCTGGTTTCGCGTATCAAGGTCATGTCCAAAATGGACATTGCCGAGAAACGTCTGCCGCAGGACGGCCGCATTTCCCTGCGGGTTGCCGGTCGCGCGGTTGACGTGCGTGTGTCGACGTTGCCATCCGGCCATGGTGAACGCGTGGTGTTGCGCTTGCTCGACAAACAGGCCGGGCGCCTGGATCTGGATCACCTGGGCATGTCGCGGGAACGCCAGCAGGTGATGGATACCCTGATTCAGAAGCCGCACGGCATCATCCTGGTTACAGGGCCAACCGGCTCCGGCAAGACCACGACACTGTATGCGGCACTGGAACGCCTCAACAACAAGCGCCGCAATATCATGACGGTGGAAGACCCGATCGAATACTACCTGGACGGCATCGGCCAGACGCAGGTCAATACCAAGGTGGAAATGAGTTTCGCCCGCGGTCTGCGTGCCATACTGCGGCAGGACCCCGATGTGGTGATGGTGGGCGAGATCCGCGACCTGGAAACCGCCGAAATCGCCGTGCAGGCCAGTCTGACCGGCCACCTGGTGTTTTCCACGCTGCATACCAACAGCGCGGTCGGCGCGGTTACCCGTCTGCGGGATATGGGCGTCGAACCTTTTCTGTTGTCGTCGAGTCTTATCGGTGTGCTCGCCCAGCGACTGGTGCGGGTGCTGTGCGGCAACTGCAAGGAAGCCTACACCGCCTCTGCTGCTGACTGTGAACTGATCGGTGTGGATGCAGCCAATCCGCCCACGCTCTACCGGGCGGTGGGATGCAGCGCCTGTAATCACCTCGGTTACCGCGGCAGAACCGGCATCTACGAGTTGATCGAGATCGACGACGAAATGCGCACCCGGATTCACGACGGCGACAGCGAGCACCAGCTTGAGGCCCATGTCCGGCAGTTTTCGCCGAGTATGCGCCAGGATGGCTGGCGCCGCGTGCTGGCCGGCGAAACGACGCTCGAGGAAGTATTACGCGTCAGTCGTGAAGACTGAAATCTGACGTTATGGGCGCTTTCGAATACGTCGCACTGGATAACAGCGGCCGGGAAAAGAAAGGCGTTCTCGAGGGCGACACGGCCCGCCAGGTGCGCCAGCAGCTGCGCGACAAGGGCTGGATGCCGGTCGAGGTGCAGGAAACGGCCGAGCGCGAGGCCGGTGGCCGCAAGGGCGGAATCAGGTTTCACCGCGGTGTCAGCGCCACTGACCTGGCGTTGATCACCCGCCAGCTGGCCACGCTGGTGCGTTCCGGCCTGCCGCTGGAGGAATCGCTGCAGGCGGCCTCGCAGCAAACAGAAAAGGCGCGCCTGAAAAGCATGTTGCTGGCGGTACGCTCGCGCGTCATGGAAGGGCACACCCTGGCAACCGGCCTGGGCGATTTCCCCCACGTCTTCCCCGAACTGTATCGCACCACCGTTTCCGCCGGTGAGCAGTCCGGGCACCTCGACGTGGTGCTCGAGCGGCTGGCAGACTACACCGAAAGCCGCCAGCAGATGCAGCAGAAAATCCAGTTGGCCCTGTTTTACCCGGCCTTGCTGACACTGGTTGCCATCGGTGTGGTTATCGGGCTGATGACCTATGTCGTGCCGCAGGTCGTGCAGGTATTCGAAAATATCGGCCAGGAACTGCCCTGGCTGACGCGCACCCTGATCGCCATCAGCGATTTCATGCGTAACTACGGGCTGTTGATGCTGTTCCTCCTGGCGGTTGCCGGCGGCATCACGGCCTGGATCCTGCGCCAGGAAGGCCCCCGGCGGCGTTTCCACGCCACGTTGCTGCACTTGCCGTTGATCGGCCGGCTGGAGCGGGGTATCAATGCCGGCCGGTTTGCGCGCACCCTCAGTATCGTGACCGCCAGCGGCGTGCCGGTACTCGAAGGCCTGCGTATCGCCTCGGAAGTCATGTCCAACCTGCCGATGCGCGAAGCGGTCGAAGACGCCATCCGGAAAGTCCGCGAAGGCACCAGTATTTACGCCGCGCTGGAAAAGAGCGGCTATTTCCCACCCATGACCGTTCACCTGATTGCCAGCGGCGAAGCCAGCGGCAAGCTCGATGAAATGCTGGAACGGGCGGCCGTGAACCAGGAACGCGAGATCGAAACCCTCGTGTCGGCGGTCATGGGGCTGTTCGAACCGCTGCTGATCCTGGTGATGGGCGGGCTGGTACTGATCATCGTCCTGGCGATCCTGTTACCGATTTTCAATCTCAACCAGCTGGTCGGCTGAAACTGTCCTGATCCACTCCCGTTTGAATTTTTTGTGAAATGCCTCACAACTGGTGAGTTTTTCCGCGAATCCCGCTTGACCTTTTCTTGAAATGGGAAAATAATCCCACTTAATGATTCCGCAGGGGATCATATTTTCCAGCGACATGACGGATCTCAGGAGGTCATTATGAAAATCAGACAGTTAACATCCTTAGCCAGTGCCGTGACGGTGGTCCTTGGATTGACGGCCTGCGGTGGTGGTGGCGGTGGTGGTAGTGCATCTGCTGTCGGTACCTCCAGTGTCGGCGTCATCACCGGGTTCGGCAGCGTGTTCGTTAACGGCGTGGAATTCGAGACGTCCACTTCGAGTATCGTTATCGACGGGAATCCTGCCAGCGAGTCCGACCTGTCTGTCGGTATGGTGGTTGAAGTCAGGGGGACAGACGACGGTACCAGTGGTACGGCGTTCAGTATCGAGTCGAACGATGAACTGGAGGGCCTGGTCCTGGCTAATAATATCGCCGCCGGCGGTACCACCGGGACGCTGGATATCATGGGCCAGACGGTTAATGTCACGACCGATACTGTTTTCGAGAGCGATGTTGCCGGTGTGACGGGCGTGGACCAGGTAGCCGGTGGCAACATCGTGGAGGTGCACGGTTTCAGTGACGGTACCGGCGATATTTTCGCTACCCACCTCGAGGTCAAGGCAGCCGACCTGGCGACTTACCTGGCCGGCCATCCCGAAGGCATTGAGGTCAAGGGCGTAGTCAAGGGCATGGATACAGCCATGCAGACATTTATGCTGGGCAGCATGACGGTTAATTATGCCGGTGCGTCGGAAGTACCGGCAGGACTCGACAATGACCTGTACGTCGAGGTCAAGAGCGTTGCCGGTCTCGATATAAACAATGCCTTGCTGGCGAGCAAGGTCGAGGTCGAGGATGATGGCGAGGCCGGGCATCAGGGCGATGAAGACGACGAGTTCGAAATCAAGGGCGTGATTTCGTCAGACTATGACGGCAGCAGCTTTGTCATCGATGGTATTACCGTCATTGTCAACGACCGCACGGAATTTGAGCATCTCGACAGCAGTAGCCTGTTGAAGGGAACCATGGTCGATATCGAGGGTAGTTATGATGCCAATGGTGACCTGGTTGCGCGGCAGATTGAATTCGAAGACGAGGCCGACCAGGAGATCAAGGGTGTTATCGAGTCGGTAACGGTTAGCGATACCAATACCGGCACCATTACCCTGACCGGAGGTACGCCTGTTGTTATCACCAGCAACACGCTGATGAAAGACAGCCGTGATATGGGCATGATGCCGGTGAAGCAATTCAACCTGACTTTCCTGGCTGCCGGTGATTACGTTGAGATCGATGTTTTCACCAATGCCAACGGCGAGCTGGAAGCGGTCAAACTGGAGCGTGACGACAGCATCTAGACTGGCTGAAAAAAACGGGGACAGACTTCAGGTCTGTCCCCGTGTCCGGCCTCAGTGAAAATCCCTGGACTGTGTCACCAGCTTGCCCAGCAGGTGACTGTGATCCTCCAGCCGCCTGGCGATTACATGCAACACGTCGCCCTCGCGCTGCAGTTTCCCCTCGACGGCCAGCAAGCTGGCCTGTAACAACACCCGGCGCTGGCGTTGTGCCAGTTTCGGCCAGACGATGACCTGAACGAGACCGGTTTCGTCCTCCAGAGTGACAAAGGTCACGCCCGAGGCGCTGCCGGGACTTTGCCGGTTGGTAACGATACCGGCGGTCCGTATCGGCCGGCCGTGTTCGCTGTGCTGCAGGTGGGCGGCGGTGAGCAGGTGCAGAAGGTCAAGTTTCCTGCGCAACAGCGCCAGCGGGTGGCGCCCCAGGCTCAGGCCGGTGCTGGCATAGTCGGCGACCAGGTTTTCGCCTTCGCTGGGTGCCGTCAGCAGGGGCGCCGCTTCGAGAAGCGGGGCATCCTGCAGCAGCGGGGTGTCCGGCTCGATCGCGGCACAGGCCCAGCGGGCGCGATGCCGGTGGCCGGCCAGCGATTGCAGGGCATTGGCGGCGGCCAGCGCCTCCAGGTCGCCACGATCCAGTCGGCTGCGCCGGGCCAGGTCGGCAACGTCGCGGAACGGGCGTTGCGCCCGCGCCACCAGCAGGCGTTCGCCGCCCTGGCGCGACAGCCGCTTGACCTGGTGCAGACCCAGGCGCAGGGAAAAGGTATCACTCCCCCTTTCCAGTGTGCTTTCCCAGTCGCTGCGGCAGACGTCCACCGGCCGTACCTCGCCGCCATGCCGGCGCAGGTCGTCGACCAGCTGGCGGGGGGTGTAGAAGCCCATCGGCTGGCTGTTCAGCAGCGCACAGGTGAAAGCCGCCGGATAATAATGTTTGAGCCAGGCCGAGACATACACCAGCAGGGCGAAGCTGGCAGCGTGTGATTCGGGAAAGCCGTATTCGCCGAAGCCGAGAATCTGCCGGAAGACCTGGCGGGCGAACCGTTCCGGGTAACCGCGTTCGCGCATGCCGTCTACCAGGCGCTGTTCGAAACCCTGTAGTTCACCGTGGCGACGCCAGGCGGCCATGGAACGGCGCAGGCGGTCGGCCTCGCCGGGCGAGAAGCCGGCGGCGACCATGGCGAGCTTGATGACCTGTTCCTGGAAAATGGGAATCCCCAGGGTGCGCTGCAGCACGTCGCGCACCGCCTCCGACGGATACGTCACCGCCTCCAGGCCCTGGCGACGCCGCAGGTAGGGATGCACCATGTCGCCCTGGATAGGCCCGGGGCGGACGATGGCGACTTCAATGACCAGGTCATAGAAACAGGCCGGGCGCAGGCGCGGCAGCATGGACATCTGGGCGCGTGATTCGATCTGGAACACGCCAATGGTATCGGCACGTGAAATCATGGCATACACCGCCGGGTCTTCGGCGGGCAGGTTGTGCATGCCGTGATCGGTGCGATAGTGGTGATTGACCAGGTCGAAGCAGCGGTGGATGGTGCTGAGCATGCCCAGTGACAGGCAGTCTACTTTCAGCAGGCCCAGTGTATCGAGATCGTCCTTGTCCCACTGGATAACGGTGCGTTCGGGCATGGCGGCGTTTTCGATCGGCACCAGCCGGTCAAGTGCCTCGCTGGCTATGACAAAACCGCCGACATGCTGGGACAGGTGCCGTGGAAAGCCGATCAACGCCTGAGCCAGTTGCAGCCAGCGTCGTATCACCGGGTTGTCAGGGTCAAGTCCGGCTTCCAGCAGACGCTCGCGGGCGATATGCCGGCCATCGTGCCAGTGGATGGTCCGGCCCAGACGTTCGACCTGGTCGGGGCCAAGCCCCAGTGCCTTGCCGACGTCGCGCAGCGCGCTTTTCGGCTGGTAGCTGATGACGGTGGCGGTCAGGGCGGCGCGGTGACGGCCGTATTTCGTGTAAACGTACTGGATGACTTCCTCACGCCGCTGGTGTTCGAAGTCGACGTCGATATCCGGCGGTTCGTCACGCTGCCGCGAAATGAAGCGTTCGAACAGGGTATCGATCCGTGCCGGGTCGACCTCGGTGATGCCCAGGCAGTAGCACACTGCCGAGTTGGCGGCCGAACCGCGGCCCTGGCAGAGAATGTCGCGCGAGCGCGCGAAACGCACAATGTCGTAGACAGTGAGGAAGTAGGCTTCGTAGCGTAACTCGGCGATCAGTGCCAGTTCATGCGCCACCAGCCGGCGGATCCTGTCCGGCGCGCCACCGGGCCAGCGCCTGTCGAGGCCGGCCTGTGTCAGTTGGCGCAGGTAGGCGGTCGGACTGATGCCGGGGGGCGTGAGTTCCCGGGGGTATTCGTAGCGCAGTTCATCGAGCGAGAAGCGGCAGCGGGCGGCGATGTGCAGGGTTTCGTCGAGCAGGGCGCGCGGGTACAGGCGTGCCAGCCGCCGTCGGCTGCGCAGGCAGTGTTCGGCGTTGGGCTGCAGTGCAAAACCCGCCTCACCGACCGTCACGCCGAGGCGGATGGCGGCCAGCGTGTCGTGCAGCGGGCGGCGCCCGCGCCGGTGCATCTGCACGCCGCCGCAGGCAACCAGCGGCAGGGTAAGGCGTTGTCCCAGTGTCCGCAGGTGCTGCCAGCGTTGCCGGTCATGGCCGTCCAGGCGACGGTGAACGCCCAGCCAGGCCCGTCCGGTGAACCAGCTGGCGAGCCAGCCTGCCGCTTCTTCTGCAGCATCAGCCGGACAGCTGTCGGCAGCTAGCCAGATAAGCAGGCAGCCCCGGGCCTGCTCCAGGTCGTCTGACCGCAGGTAATAGTGCCCCTTGCCGGCACGGCGCCGTGCGCGGCTGATCAGGACGGATAACCGGCCGTAGCTGTCGCGATCGGTCGCCAGCAACACCAGCTGCAGACCGTTCTCGAGCCGGAACTCGCTGCCGATGATCAGGTCCAGCCCGGTTTCGCGGGCCGCCCGGTGGGCGCGCACCACGCCGGCCAGGGAGCACTCATCGCAGAGTGCCAGGGCGCGGTAACCGAGTTTTCCGGCCTGCATAACCAGCTCTTCCGGGTGGGAGGCGCCGCGGAGGAAGCTGAAATTGCTCAGGCAGTGGAGTTCGGAGTAATCGGGTAGTGAGGACATGCGCATTGCAATACTGTAAATATATACAGTATACAGAAAATGTGGTCATGGTGGAAAACCGCAGCCGGTGTTGTTACAGTGTGCAACACTAAAAACGATAAGGTCCGGGGGTGGCCGACGTGCTTTCAGGGGGGGGTGCAACATGACCGATCCGGAACCCGGGGTCTGGCTGGGCGACGATGGCATACTGCGTGTTCGTTATCCGCCGGATTTCAACCTGACGCTGGAAACAATGGAGCGGGTTCACCGCCAGCGACTCGAGGTGGTCGCCACACCGTGCCCCTTGCTGGTCTACGCCGACAGCGTCGCCTCGGCCGAGTACGATGCGCAGCAGTTTGCCTCGCGGGAAGACGTGGCGGCACTGATCACGGCAATGGGGATAATCGTCAAGTCCCTGTTTACCCGTGCCATGTCGGATTTGTTCATGCGCTTTCACAAGCCGCCGTACCCGACAAAAGTCTTTAAAAACGAGGAAGAAGCCCTGGCATGGCTCGCCCGGTACCTGCCGGATGACCGGGCATCGTCCAGCACGCCGAATACGACAGGCTGACGGGAACCGGTACTGCCACCCGCCCGGGCTCCATTTCCCGATCAGTCGACGGGGTAAATTCTGTGCATATGCTCTATCATGGGGCAATGAATGAACAGGAAAGCCTGCTGGAATTCCCCTGTGTGTTTCCGATCAAGGTGATGGGGCGTTGCAACAGCGGGTTCGAGGCCACCGCGCTGGCGATTGTGCGGCGTCATGTGCCCGATTTCAGCACCGATGACATGCGCACCGTGGCCAGCCGCCAGGGTAATTACCTGTCGGTCACCTTTACCCTGCAGGTGCGCAGCCGCGAACAGCTTGATTCTCTCTACCGTGAATTGAGCGCCTGCGACCAGATGCTGATGGTGCTCTGATGTCCGCACAAGCCAACCGGCGGCACGAGCCTGCCACACTGGAGGTCAGTCGCCTGGGGCTTTGTGACTATCATCCCGTGTGGCACGACATGCAGGCCTTTACCCGGCAGCGTGACAGGGACACAGCAGACCGGTTGTGGCTGCTGCAGCACACGCCGGTCTTTACCCTGGGCATGAATGGCAAGCGCGAACACCTGCTGGCGCCGGGCGATATCCCGGTCATCGACATCGATCGCGGTGGGCAGGTGACTTATCATGGGCCGGGGCAGCTGGTGGCCTATGCGCTGCTGGACCTGCGGCGCCTGGGTATCGGTGTCCGCGCCCTGGTCGATACGCTGGAGCAGTCGGTCATCGAGTTGCTGGGGCTCCACGGCGTGACGGCACGGGCGCGTGCCGATGCGCCCGGTGTCTATGTCGACGGCGCCAAACTGGCGGCACTGGGGCTACGCGTCAAGCGTGGTTGCAGTTACCACGGGCTGGCGCTCAACGTGGCCATGAATCTCGAGCCTTTCGGCCGGATCAACCCCTGCGGCTATTCCGGGCTGGCGGTGACACAGTTGAAGGATCTCGGTATCGATCTGGACGTTGACCGGGTGGCGGAGCAATGGTTACCGTGTTTTGCCCAACGACTGAATTATACGATTCGCTGATTTATTTATGTCTGATACACCAAACAAGCACCAGCGGGGTGCAGCCAAAACCGCGCGCATTCCCATCAAGGTGGAGCCGACGTCTCAGCCGGTGCGCAAGCCGGCCTGGATCCGCGCCAGGTCACCGGCCGGGCCGGAAGTACAGCGGCTGAAAAACGTATTGCGCGAAAACCGCCTGCACACGGTGTGCGAAGAAGCCTCGTGCCCGAACCTGGGCGAATGTTTTACCCACGGTACTGCGACCTTCATGATCATGGGCGATATCTGTACCCGCCGCTGCCCTTTCTGTGACGTGGCCCACGGCCGGCCCGACCCCCTCGACGACAACGAGCCGCACAACCTGGCGGAGACGATCCGGGCCATGGATCTGCGTTACGTGGTGATCACCTCGGTGGATCGCGATGATTTGCGTGACGGCGGGGCCGGGCATTTTGTCGCCTGTATCCAGGCAGTTCGCGCGGCAAATCCGGCAATCCGGATCGAGATTCTGGTGCCGGATTTTCGCGGTCGGCGCGATCGTGCGCTGAACATACTGCGCACGGTGCCGCCCGATGTATTCAACCACAACCTGGAAACGGTGCCGCGCCTGTATAAAAAGGCGCGTCCCGGCTCCGACTACCAGTGGTCGCTGGACCTGTTAAAGCAGTTCAAGGCCGAGCACCCCGCAGTACCTTCCAAGTCGGGCCTGATGCTGGGCCTGGGTGAAACACTGGAAGAAGTCGAGCAGGTCATGCGTGACATGCGCGCCCACGACGTGGAGATGCTGACACTGGGTCAGTACCTGCAGCCCAGCCGCCACCATCTGCCGGTAGAGCGCTTTGTACACCCCGACGAGTTCGAGCGCCTGCGTGCGCTGGGCGAATCCCTTGGTTTCGGCCAGGTCGCCAGTGGCCCGATGGTGCGTTCCTCCTATCACGCCGACCAGCAGGCGGCGGGCCTGGTGTAATGGGTTAAGTCCGCGGTGCACCTCCTGGTAGCGATTACAGCGCACGGCTTCGGTCATGCGACGCAGGTGGCGCCTGTGCTGAACGTCCTGCGGCAACGGCTGCCCGGGTTGCGCCTGACAGTGCTGAGCAGCCTGCCACGGGCTTTTCTGCAGGGACGGATACAGGGCGACTTCGAGCAGGTAGCCACGGCGCCGGATTTCGGCCTGTTGATGACCTCGGCGCTGGAAATTGACCTGGAGGCCAGCGCCGCAGCCTACCGGCGGCTGCACGACGACTGGGAGAACCAGGTGGAACAGGCGGCCGCGCAACTGCGGCCCCTGGCCCCGGACCTGGTGCTGGCGGATGTCCCCTACCTGACGCTGGCGGCAGCCGAGCGCGCCGGCGTGCCCGCCGTGGCACTGTGTTCGCTCAACTGGGCCGATATCTATCGCCACTATTTTACCGGGCGCCCCGAGGCGCCACGTGTACTTGCGCAGATGGAAGCGGCCTACCGCGGTGCACGGGTATTCCTGTGTCCCGAGCCGTCCATGCCCATGCCCTTTCTGGATAATCGCCTGGCTATCGGCACAATTGCATCGTCCGGCGCGGCGCGCGGTCAGGTCTTGCGTGAGCGACTCGGTGTCGATGCCGGGCAGGCCCTGGTCGTGGTTTCACCGGGGGGCGTGAAGGCCCGTTTCCCGATCGAGGACTGGCCGGCGGGGCAGGGTATCCACTGGCTGGTCGAGGCCGGCTGGCGGGTGCGGCACCCGGATGTCAGTGTAATCCAGGAAAGCGGGTACCGCTTTACCGACCTGGTGGCCTCCTGTGATGCGGTGCTGGGCAAGTGTGGTTACGGAACCGTTGCCGAATGCGTGGCCAACGGCACGCCGCTGGCGTATATCCCGCGGCCCGACTGGCCGGAAGAAGCCTGTCTGCTGGACTGGTTACGCTCGCATGACGCGGCGCTGGCCGTGGAGCCGCACCGGCTGGTGAGCGGCGATTTCGCCTACTTGCCCGCCGCCCTGGATGCGCTTCGGGTAACGGCCTGCCAGGCCCGGGGTGCCGACCAGGCGGCAGAATGGCTGGTGACACATTTCGGCTAGCCTGCGCTCATTATGAATTCAGCCGACAGCACGGTTTTGTTTTCTTTCCCCGCGGCTTTCCGTCTGGCATTCGATACGCAGGCTTTCAATTTCAACAAGTCCTTTATACAACAGGAAGTGCTACGCTCGGGTTTGCCCGGTTGACTGCAAATGAGTGAGACCGACCCCCTTATGAATATATCGACAACAGACGACGGGCCGCTGCCGTTCACCATCCTGGTAAACGATG